>CAYWGG010000008.1:17484-19239 GCA_964457285.1 uncultured Dehalococcoidia bacterium | reverse complement strand
ATGCCTCGGTTCGATGCAGGCAGGCTCATAGCGAATATGGCGCTGACAGCCTGGAGCGAGGGCGTAGGCACCTGCTTCGTGGGCGGCTTCGACCACGAGAAGGTCAAAGGGCTTTTGAACGTACCCCAGTCCATGGAGTTCATCACTGCCATGCCCTACGGCTATCCCACAGAGGAGGCGAAGTCCCACGGCAAGAGGCGAAAGCCGCTGGCGGAGACCACCCATAGGGAACGCTTCGGCGAGAGGTGGATGGACATAAGCTAAGCATCGTTCCTTCGGCCTCGCTCAGGACAGGGATCAAAGCCGACTTGTGCAAAGGAGGAACACCCATGTCAAAGGCCATACTACAAAGCGCGAAGGTTGCCAGGCCCAGGCCAGGGCAGATTATGTCTCAGGGAGTCAAAGTCCCGGCGGGCAACCTGGTATTTGTCTCAGGCCAGGTCGCCCGTAATGCCCAGGCAGAGGTCGTGGGCCGTGGAGACATCAAGACCCAGACGCGCCAGGTATTAGAGAACATCAGGTCGGTACTGGAGACCGCTGGCGCTACCCTGGATGACGTTGTGAAGGTGACGGTCTTCGTGACCAATATGGAGCACTTCTCTCAGATTCATGAGGTGCGGGCCGAATTCTTCAAGAGAGACTACCCAGCGAGCACCCTGGTGGAGGTGAAGGCGCTGGCAGACAGGGACTTCCTCATCGAGATCGACGCCATAGCAGTCACCTCGTAGCCGATAGATGTGGGTTGGGGGATAAGCTGGTGGCGACCTCATGGCCTCGCTCCCATTCCCCTACTTTAGATGCTGGTTGTACCAGTCCAGAGTCGCCGCCATCACCTCGCTGAAGGCCGGTTCATTGTATACCTCATAGTGGCCGTAGCCCTTGAGCACCACCAGCTTCTTCGGCTCTTTGGCGTGGGCGTAGAGCTGCTTCGACTCCTCTGGCGGCACCAGACGGTCGTTGTCGGTGGTGATGAACAAGATGGGCCGAGGGGAGACCCTGTCCACGATCCATTCAGGGTTGAAGCCAATGGTGTCGTCCACATACTCCATAGGGATAGTGCTGACCGCTGCGGCCGCTGGCACTAGCTTCCGGGCTTGGGCAGACAGCTTGGCCGACTGCCTGTCGGGCAGCAGAATTTCACTGCGTTCCACGAGCTCCGATTTCCCGAAAGTGGCCCTCTTTTCGCGGTCGGCCCTGGAGCGTTCCAGAAGGTCGAACCACTCGTCTGGCCGCCGGACACCCCTCATCCACCTGGTCCCGTTGCCGATACCCACCACGCTGACTATGCATCTGGCCCGATGGTCCACCGCCCCGACCCACGTGACGGTGGCCCCGCCGTAGCTGGTGCCGTAGAGGCCAATCCTCTCGGCGTCTACCTCCGGCTGAAGGCTGAGGAAAGTCATGGCCGCCTGTACATCCAGGACTCGGCTGTAAGGGGCCAGGCGGCTGCGAGGCCCCTCACTGCTACCCCAGCCCTTATAGTCGAAGACCATCGCCACGTAGCCTGCCTCGTTGAGCACCCTTGCGTTGTCTGGCAGATAGAGGTCCTTGACCCCCGTGTAGCCGTGGCAGAGGAGGACTGCGGCGCGTTTTTCTCCTGGCCGCAGGTCGCCGGGCGTATAAATATCGCCACAGAGCTTGAATCCCTCGCTGTAGAATTCTACCACGCGCTTCATAGCTAGCTCCTTACGTATTCTGGCTCATGGTCTATGTGAAGATCGTAGTTAAGCTCTCCACCATCTCGAAATCCCTATC
>CAYWGG010000008.1:4509-17384 GCA_964457285.1 uncultured Dehalococcoidia bacterium | reverse complement strand
ATCACGCCTCCGGAGTACCGGGCCCTGATTTCCTTCGACATGCAGACTCCTTCTCTAGCACCACCCCTAGTCAGCAGCAACGGGGGCCTTTGCCTGCTTCTTGAACGCTGGCATGACCTCCTTAGCGAACCACTCCAGTTGTTCCAGGATCACCTTCTGAGGGGTGCCCATAGTCGTACAGCCCACGTTTATGTGCTCAAGGCCAGGGTACCTGTCCTGTATTGCCATGAGTTTCTCGGCAATCAGCTCTGGCGGGCCGCACAACCAGGCGCCCGCCTTCACAGCCTCCTGCAGTGTGGGCAGCCCGGCGGAGGGCGCTCTCCTGGGGTCACCAAGGGCCACAATCTGCGCGTCGGTAAGCCCGCGGACAAATCCCAGAGGCCCGAACATCTTCATGTTCTCCTCAAAGTAACCCCTGACCTCCCGCATAGCCTTTTGCTCGGTATCTGCTATGTGAATTGAGTAGCCGATGATCAGGTCGGTCCCCAGCTCAGTTTCGCGGCCAGCGCGGGCTATCGTATCTCGCCACATATTCATCACCCTGTCAGCGGCCCCACCTGCGGCGGCTCCCCCTCCTACTATGCCTTTGATGCCATGTTTGACCATGAAATCGAGAGCCCTCTGGCTGGCGCTCACTATAGGTTGCCAGCACTCCACGGGCCGGCGGAGGGGCCTTGGCACCAGGGTGATCTCCCTAAGCTCGTAGCCTCGGTAAGGCACTTTGGGTGGGATGTCGTAGTACTTGCCGTGGTGGGAGAAGGAGCGCTGGTTGAACGCCTTGAAAATGATTTCGACCTGCTCCTCGAACAACTCCCGGTTGGCATCCTGGTCCATGATAGGGGCGCCAAGGGTCTCTACCTCCCGAGTGTGGTAGCCACGACCGACTCCGAATATGATACGTCCTCCCGTGAGGATATCGGCAGTAGCGAAATCCTCGGCCAGGCGCAGGGGATGCCACATGGGGTTTATGTTGAAGCCGCATCCGAACTTGATATGTTTGGTAAGGTGGGCCAGGTGGACATAGAGCATCAGGAGGTTAGGGATACACTCGTACCCTTCCTTCTGGAAGTGGTGCTCCGCCGTCCAGAAGCTATGGTAGCCCAACTCGTCCATTTTCTGAGCGATGGCCTGGCTCTTGTCGAAGGCCGTGGCCAAGTGCTCGTCAGAGAGCGAGCGCTCGTTCACTGGGGTCCCCTCCAGCCCGATGTTATCCAGGTCCACGTGGCCGGCGAACAGACAGCCGAATCTTGTTATCATTGCTGGTCTCCTCAAATGGGTTTTTTCATCGTTGCTGTACGTGTGCCAGAACGCCTATGACAGTTGAGATGCTACTCTCATCACCTATCTCTGTCAAGCTGTCTTCAGTCCAAAGCCTGTTTTAACTCGGTTCTTATCTAGGGGGTTGCAAAAAGCTCGCCAGCCTGTCAATATATGAGCATGAGGATAGGCGCTTTTGAGATAAAGGAACCGTTACCGGAACTGAGAGAGCCTCATGTTCTCAGCGTGCTCCGCCCGTGGATAAATGTGGGAAGGGTAGGCACCCTGGCGCTGACCCGATTGGAGCGTCACCTCGGGGCCCAGGAGTTGGGTGAGCTAGTCAGGCCTGGAAACTTCTTCGACTTCACCCGATACCGTCCCAGGTCCCGCCTGGTAGCAGGCCGCCGGGAGATGATTATACCTAACAGCACCATCAGCTATGCCCGGAGGGAAGAAAAGCCCGATTTCCTATTTCTGAACCTGCGTGAACCCCATGCCTCTGGGGAGGAATACGTCGAGTCCGTCCTGGAAATCCTGAAGACCTTCGGGGTCAAGCGGTTTTGCCTTGTTGGCGGAATGTATGATGTTGTGCCCCATACGAGGCCTTTGCTGGTCTCGGGAGTCGGCGATGGTGAGCAGGCTGTAGAGGTGATGAGGAGCGTACGGGTACAGCAAAGCAACTATCAGGGTCCGACCAGCATCACCTCTTTGATCACCCAGGAGGCTCTGAAGCTGGGGATCGAGCACATGGCTTTCGTGGTGCACCTTCCCCAGTATATCCAGCTTGAGGAGGACTACGCGGGCACGGCGCGGCTGATGGAGTTGCTCTGCTCGGTATACCATCTCCCTCCACACCTGGTAGACAAAGAGCAAGGGCAAAAGCAGTACCGAGAGCTTGCCTCAGCGGTAGAGAGCAACCCGGAGCTTAAGTCAGTCCTCCAGCAGCTAGAGGCCCAGTACGATGCTCGCCAGAGCCCTCCCGAGGAACTGCCTCTGCCCCTTTCGCCTGAAGTAGAGAGGTTCCTGCAGGAGCTTGACCAGAGAACTGAGGAGGGCTAAGCTCGTTTATACCAGTCCAGTATTTCGCTGCCCGTCATGAAAAGCACGCCCTCGTGTCGCTTGATGTACTGGAAGACCTGGTCGTAGTAGCGTATGCGGTGGGGCACACCCGTGATGTAGGGGTGAGTGGAGATTGCCATCACTCTGGCGCTCTCAGCGCCTTCCTGATACAGGGTATCGAACTGCTCTCGTGCCCGCTCTAATATCTCAGAAGAGGAGTGGTGCTGTATCAGGTAGATAGGTATGTCGTTAATCTCCACCGTGTAAGGGACCGAAATCAGGCTGCCGCTCCTCACCTTTATGGGGTAAGGCTGGTCGTCGTTCACCCAATCGCACACGTACTCGATCCCCTCCTCAGCCAGGATGTCAGGAGTGTCGAAGGTCTCGGCAAGCCCTGGCCCCATCCAGCCCCGGGGCGCCTTACCCGTAGTCTCCTCGATTAGCTGAATAGACCTCCTTATCACGTCCCGTTCATCCTGTTCCAGGTTCAAGGCTCTCTGAATGAAGCCATGTCCCATAATCTCCCAGCCGCTCTTGACGCTCTCCTCTACTATGTCAGGATAGGACTTACAGATGGAGGCGTTGAGGCTTACCGTCGCCCTTATCTGGTGCCTGTCCAGGACCTGTTTCAGCCGCCAGAACCCGACCCTCAGCCCGTAGTCGAACCAGCTAAAGTTGGCGATGTCGGGGATTACCGTGACGCCCTGTGGAGCTGGTAGCACGGTGCGGGCCATAGGTGCGTTGATGTCCCACTCCTCCACGTTTATGACAGTGAATACGGCCACCCTGGCATTGCCTGGTAGCTTGAGGGGTTTCCGGTGGACAATGGGGCTATAGTCTGCTCTGGGGTTGCTCATGAGCGCTCCTTTCCACGTGAGGTCCAGGGCTCCTACAGAGTTTCAAGAAGAGGGTTACCGTAGCTCCTTGGGCAGGACGAAGGCGACGTTCTCCTCTATCCCTGCCAGGGCGGATACGCTATCCGGCTTGAGGGCCTTTATAACTTCGTCAACCAGCACCTCAGGAGTTGAGGCACCAGAGGTTATACCCACGCGGCTGACGCCTGAAAGCCAGCTTTTGTCCAGGTCCTCGGGCCCGTTTATCAAGTAGGCAGGCACTCCCTGGGCCTCGGCCACCTCCCGGAGGCGGTTGCAGTTGGAGCTATTCTGAGCGCCGATGACCAGGACAACGTCCACTTTGCGGGCCAACTCCTTGGCTGCCTCCTGGCGGTTGGTAGTGGCGTAACATATGTCCGCCCTGGTTATCGCGTTGGGGAATCTCTCCCTGATCTCCTCTATTACATGGCGGGTATCGTCCACTGATAGGGTTGTCTGAGTGAGGACGGTCACAGGCATATCCCTATCCCAGTCCGGCAGGCCTGCACCTTCCCGCTCGTCCACCAGGGCCATAGGCGTCTGGCCCATAGTACCTCGGACCTCCTGATGGCCTCGATGCCCCACCAGCACAACCTTTCTGCCCTCTCTATGGTATTTTTTTGCCTCGTTGTGGACCCGCGTCACCAGGGGGCAGGTGGCGTCTATGACCCTGAGATCACGGGCTTCGGCCTTCTGGAAGTCCTCCGGTGGGGAGCCGTGGGCGGAGAAGACCACCACGGAGCCATGAGGTATATCCTCCACGTCTTCCACCGTTATAGCGCCCTTCTTCTCCAGGCTGCCCACCACGTAGGGGTTGTGGACGATCTGGTGCTTCACGTACACGGGAGGACCGAACCTCTCCAGGCATAGCTCCACCACCTCGATGGCCCGTACTACCCCTGCGCAGAAGCCCCTGGGTGAAGTCAGCACCACTTCCATCATGAAGATGCCCCCTATGTTTTATATGGACACCTGGTCAACCGATGTGTCTCTAACATTATATAGCTAAGGCCGCTATGTGCAAGGCACAGAAACAAGGGGACCTTCAGGTAGTCGTCCTTTGGGATGTGGTGTGACCAGGTCAAGGTTGTACCTTCAAGAGCTCTCGAACGCGTTTTGTCAGCAGGTCGCTCAACGGCGGCCCACTCCACTCTTCTTCCTGTAGCGGAACGGAGATATACCATCGCATATTGCCATCCTGGTCTATAACATAGAGCCCAGGTGTGTGGTCGAAGTCTTCCTCTTCTGGCTGGACGCGGACTTCGATAAAGTACGCCTTCCATACGGAAGATAGCTCCTCAGCCGCCCCCGTCAAAAAGTGCCAGGGGGGTATCTCGTTCAATTTGAACTCGGCTGTGAAGGCATCCACATCCTCGCGGCTGTTGAAGTTGGCATTGACATTCACCCCCAGAACAACCGCCTGCGCAGCAGCTTCCCCAAGAGATTGGTAAGCAGTACGTAGCTCGAGAGCGGTCAGGGGGCATGTTTCATCGCAGCGTGAGTCCATGAACGCCAGGACGACCACCTTGCCGCGAAAATCTGAAAGGGCGATAGCGTCACCCTTCTGGTCTATCAACCTGAAGTCCGGTGCTGCACCAGCCAGCTCGGTGCCCTCGTAATCCGTGGTCGGCTCTGCCGAGTCACCATTGCAACCAAAAATCACAAGAACACCGATAAGAGCGAGGATGACCGATGTCATGCGCCAGTGGTCTCTCTGTAACCCTAGCATGACTGCTCATTCACCCTGGCCTGTGAATGCCGTTGCTCCTCGGTCCACCAGGTCTTTATGTAGGCCAAAATTGCCATGATGTCCCCTTCTGTGAGTGTGCCTTTGAAGGCAGGCATCCGAGGTGTGCCTTCTGGGGCGTCCATCATCCGCCGCATCATCTCCCCCATTTCTCCTGACCCATTCAACACGGTCTGGACTAGCTGGCAGTCGGGATGGTGCCAGGTATGCCCATTGGAGTTGTGCGAGGGCGGAATATCCATCATCGAACCCCCTGTGGCACCGCCGTGGCAACTCAGGCAGTTGGCGTTATAGAGCTGCTCGCCCCAACTGATTCGCTCTTGGCTGGACAAGACTTTGGTGGGCTCCTCTCTGATGGGCGCTTCTCTCTGGGAACACGCCAGGAACAAAAGCAAAGAGAGCGCCAAGATGAGAAAACCGCCCCAGCCCCAGGCAGCGCGAGTCCGCAGGGCATGGGTACTATGGCCTATCAGCCACATCGGGGAACGGGTCATGGGCACTCACTTCTGATTGAAACTCTCGCTCCTTGGGTCCCCAGAGCGTCTTGAGATAAAGGACCACCGATTTCATCTCATCGTCGCTGAGCTTCTGCCACAAGCTCCAGGTACTTGTAGCCGGAGCCTGTGTTCAGCAAGACGATGGTCTCACTTTCCCATACGTGCCAGCGCTGGTGCCGTTGGATACCTGCCCACAGCCATCAAAGTCCGCCGTTCCAGTAGACGGTTGCTGTGGTTAAAACCCAAAATGCGCCCGGTGACCTCTCCAATGCCCGTTTGTGGTTGTATGACGGCTCCGTCTAGTCGGAAGTGCTCTCCCCACCGGTCTATCCGAGGATTAAAGAACCGGATGAATTCATCCGTCCTCCATAAGATAGACCCAATGTCACTGCCTTTCTGGCGGTTGCAGAAGACACAGGAATATGCTAGGTTGTCTGCTTCTGTCGGGCCACCATGCTTCACACTGATAATGTGGTCAACTTCGCATCCAAAAAACGTATCCTCCTCGTGTATCAAGCAATACTCGCAGAGATGCTCCGCGCGGATGGCAACCAGACGCCGAAGTTCTTCACTAATGTAGCTAGGCATTGGCGACGTGCTGACGAGCGCGCGCTTTCGCGAGCCTCATGAGATGTTCCAGTTGCAGATAGTGGTCTAATTCCGATTTTTCTTCTGGTGAAACGCCAATACTTTTCTCTCGGTGAATCAGATCTGCCACACGCTCTTTCACCGCTTCAGAGGGTTGGAATTTGATAACACTGTTCGGACTCGTTCCAGCCGCAATGAACTCTATGACTTCCTCATACGCTTTCATGATGCTCATCTTGTGCCTTCCTTTGACTTTATCGCCAGAAAATCCGGTTCATCGGTTGCGGAGGCCTAACGCTGCCGCTCAGCCGCGCGGGCCGCAGGCCCGCGTCCCACTGGAGCGGATTTGTTAGGCGGTTAAGCCCCGATTCGCAGGTAACGCCTCGTTTTTGCCTCCCCTACTTCACTGTTTTCATAATCCGAGGTCAGGTCGGTCGGTACCATCCTTGGCCCATTGGTCTCTGAAATCGGCGGCGAATAGGTCAAAGCCGCCCCCACCGGATACCTTCGCAAACTGATATACCATTCCGCGGTGCTGCGTCTGATGCTTGGTTGCAGGCTGAACACGGATCTGTCCCTCTGTATCATCAGGAACACTCGAATCCGGTTTTAGGTCCCCGTCGATCATGTTCGCTGTAAATGTGGGAACTTCTTTCAAGAAGCGAATCCTGAAGTTGGGGTGGATGGCGAGGTTCGCTCTGATGATGCGATTAATGACGTCCTCAATCTGGCTTTGAATGTCAAGTTTGTGAAGCTCCGCCAGAAGGGGAACCACTGGCGCGTCAGGGGCAATTATGAGTACGTACACTCGCTTCCCATCGTCGAGTGCTCGCTGAAGAATGTGGAAATGCTGGTCGAACGTTCGGAAGGCGCTTACTCCCGATATCGCGATCTCCCTTTTTGCAAGAACGTAGAACTCGGTCGGTGGAAGCACGTTCCTATCATTTTGACGGTCCTCCACGTCGACTAGGCCGACTCTCTGCGCAGCTTCGGTGATCGTTAGATCTCTGCAACCTTGCAGGATGCGCGCGGTGTGCGCGCGCTGCCTCCAAGCAGTAGACTGAAAGTACTTAATAGCGGCGTCCTTGCCGACGAAGTACTTGATGTCTCCCAAGTAGCCGGGCGGATCGAGTGCCGGATGCGTCAAGAGTGGGAGAACCTGCTTCCCGCGCGCAGAGGCATAACCGATCTCGAACGGCACCCAGGCCGACTTCAGACTGCCCGGAGAAAGGATCAGCAGTATCCCCGCTGTTCTTGACAGCCCTTCCGTGACACTCTTTCCTATCGAGATCCCCCACTCTATTTCCTTTTCGTCCAGGAAGTACGATACCCCGCTACGGTCGAGGTCAGCACAAAGGTCTCGAACGAAATCCTTGTCCTGGTGTGAGTATGAGATGAAGAGATCATTGTGCATTCTGCCCTCCTGCACCTGCGAAAGAAGACGCCTAACTATTGATTCTACCGCACTGTGCGGTCTAGTAACTATTGTGGGTGTGAATTACCAATGTTTGCGGTATAATACCACATAATCCTTCTACGGTCAGGGGCAGTATCATGGCTCCACGCTACACCAGAGAGTACATCTTGATTTGTAGGCTTTCCGCTATGTCTCGCCCTTCACAAGCTCCAGGTACTTGTAGCCGGAGCCTGTGTTCAGCAAGACGATGGCCTCCTCAGGGCCCAGGAAGCCATCCTGAAGGAGGCGCTTCAGGCCCACCAGGGTGGCCGCCCCTTCCGGGCAGGGGAAGATACCCTCTGCCGAGGCCATCTCCTTCATAGCCGCCACCATCTCCTCGTCTTTAACTGCCAGGGCAGTGCCACCCGTGTCCCTGATGGCGCGCAGGATGAGGTAGTCGGCGAAGGGATGGGGCACCCGGAGACCGTGAGCGACGGTGTGGGCGTTGGGCCAGGGCTCGGAGTGTTCAGCCCCTTCATGGAAAGCTTTCACGATGGGCTGGCAGCCGACGGGCTGGACGGCGATGAACTTTGGTAGTCTGCCCTCCACCCAGCCAAGCTCCAGCAGCTCGTAGAACCCCTTCCACATACCCACGATTCCCGTGCCGCCGCCGGTGGGGTAAATAATGGCGTCGGGCATATGCCAGCCCAGCTGCATGGCCAGCTCAAGGCCCATAGTCTTTTTCCCCTCGGCGCGGTAGGGCTCCTGAAGGGTTGAGAGGTCGAAAAGCCCGTCCCTTTGCGCCATATCTCTGGAAAGGCGTCCCGCATCGCCGATGAGCCCCTCCACCAGGGTAAGGTGCGGCCCATACGCCCATGACTCTTTCTTGTTGGCTTCGGGGGCATCCCTGGGCATGAACACACGGGCTTCCAGGCCACCCCTGGCGGCGTAGGCCGCGACGGCCCCCGCTGCATTCCCTGCCGAGGGCATGGTAAACCTCTTCAGACCAAGCTCGCTGGCCCTGGACACCGCTGCCGAAAGGCCCCTGGCCTTGAAGGTACCTGTGGGATTGAGCCCTTCGTCTTTGATATACAGGCTTTTCAGCCCCAGCGCTCTGCCCAGGTTCCGAGCTTCGATGAGAGGCGTCCCCCCCTCGCCCAGGCTAATAACATTGTCGGGATTCAGGACGGGCAGCAGCTCGTGGAAGCGCCACATGCCTGTCTTAGGCGAAGTCGAAGGGGTGGATGGGCGACTGTCGAAGTCTTTTCTGTCCACTTCCCGCTTCAGCCTCGGCAGGTCATAGCGGGCGAAGAGCACCTTGCCACACTCTAAACATGTTCTGATGACCTGAGAGTGGGGATAGCTCTTGCCGCAATGGGTACATTCTAGATGGTCCAGGTAGCTGAACATAGATTGCGCTCCTACCTCTATGCCGTCCCCCCTTTCCTTCGACTTCTCTCAGGACAGAGTTATAGGGGGATAAGAGGGGTTGGTTACTTGTATGGAGACTCAACATATTATATTATGCCTCTATAGAAACAGGATAGAGTTGAGGCGCAGGTCGAAGGCAGGAGGTGATGAGGGATGTCCATCGCCGGCGTTAGACGCCGCTTTACGGCGAAGGAGTACCACCGGATGGCCCTGGCTGGCATCCTCCGAGAGGATGACCGGGTGGAGTTGATAGAAGGGGAGGTAGTCCAGATGGCAGCCATTGGCAGCCGCCACGCAGCCTGTGTGGGCCGTGTCAATCAAGTCTTCTCCGAGCGGTTGAGAAGGCGCGCCATTGTCAGGGTCCAGGACCCCATCCGGCTGGGGGAGTTCTCAGAGCCCCAGCCCGACCTGGCCCTGGTCCGGCCCCGTTCGGACTTCTATGCCTCCTTCCACCCAGGGCCTCAGGATGTGCTACTGCTGGTGGAGGTGGCCGATACGTCGGAGGATTATGACCGAGATGTGAAGATACCTCTCTACGCCAAGTGGGGAACCCTGGAGGTCTGGTTGGTAGACCTGGCCGGAGATGCCATCGAGGTGTACCGAGGCCCAACTCCTAATGGCTACCAGGAGGTCCGAAGGGTTGGGCGAAACGAGCACCTCTCCATACAAAGCTTCCCAGACATAGTGCTGGCTACTGAGGAGATTCTAGGCTGATACAGAATCCCCCCTTTGCTAAAGGGGGGTTAAGGGGGATTTAGGAGGAGATTTCATGGCTACCATACTTGAGGAGTACATCCAGAAGCATCCCGGCTCGGCTAGCCGCTACGAAGAGGCTAAAGACTTGTTCCCTGGAGGTGTAACCCACGACAACCGCTACATGACTCCCTTCCCCATCTACGTGACCCACGGCCAGGGGCCATTGAAGTGGGATGTTGATGGCAACGAGTACGTGGACTACGTTTCCGGCCACGGGGCCCTTATCCTCGGCCACTCACATCCTGTGATCGCAGCCGCCGTGGCAAACCAGATGACCAGGGGGACTCACCTGGGAGCGAACACCGCGGAAGAGATACGTTGGGCGCGAGTCATAAAGCGGCTGATGCCCTCGGTGGAGAAAATGCGCTGCCATAGCTCAGGCACCGAGGCGACTCTGATGGCCCTTCGCCTGGCCAGGGCCTACACCGGCAAGAACAAAATCGTCAAGTTCCAGGAACACTTTCATGGCTGGCACGACTATGTGGTTATCACAGGGAACAGGCCTGTTCCGGGCGTCCCCGAGACTACCTCTCAGTCGGTGATCGTCCTCCCGCCTGATATATCCGCCGTGGAGAAGGCCCTGGCACGGGATGGAGATGTGGCCGCCGTTATCCTGGAGCCAACAGGGGCCCACTACGGCCAGTTGCCCCTCATGGTCCCCCAGTTCCTTAAAGACCTGAGGGAGGTCACCAGGAGATATGGCGTTCTGCTCATCATGGACGAGGTGGTCACTGGGTTCCGAGTATCCCCCGGAGGGGCACAGGGCCGGTTCGGCATAGACCCAGACCTGACCACTATGGCCAAGATCGTGGCGGGTGGCCTGCCAGGCGGTGTTGTAGGAGGCAAGGCGGATATCATAGACATGATCGCCTTCCACGACGACCCTGAGTGGGACAACCGGCGGCGTATAGCTCACCCTGGCACCTTTAACGCTAACCCTCTGTCGGCGGTGGCAGGGGCGACGTGCCTTGAGATGATCGCGCAGACGCCCATCAATGAGCGAGCGGATGCTATGGCAGCCCGGCTGAAGGCAGGCTTCAACGAAACCCTCTCAAGGATGGAAGTGGCAGGCCACGCCCACGGCATGGCGTCGCTGATTCACCTGACCCTGAAGGACTGCGACTGTGACCGGGAGATATGTACCATGTCCCATCAGGAGATTCAGCGGGCCGCAAGCGCCGCCATGACCGTGCCCTTGAAGCGCTCCTTGATAAACGCCGGTGTGGACATAATGGGCAGAGGCTCCTTCATTGTGTCCGCCACCCATAGGGAGCAGGATGTGGACCGCACCCTGGCGGCCTTCGAGGATGCCCTGACGGCCATGCGAAGGGAGGGAGTTGTTTAGGCGGAGGCCACTACAGGCAACTCCACATTCAAACCTTCGTTGACACCCCCGACGGGCCGATGGTATAGTGGGTGGTGTTGCCAGACTGCTCCTCTGTCAGCCAGCGAGTTCGGCGTAGCTTTCCAAAGCCCAAGGAGGCGTCCTTCATGCCAGCGGATTTCGACTTCCGATGGACAGCGGTGATACTTTCGGGCATCATCGGCTTCATAGCAATAGGGCTGATGTTCGCTGCATCCATGTTCATTTCCTCGCGACGTCGCTCCGAGGTTAAGCTGACGCCCTACGAGTGCGGCATCCCTCCAGCCCCATTTCGCTGGTCGCAGATAAACGTACGCTACTACATCTTCGCCATACTGTTCTTGATATTTGATGTAGAGGCGGTGTTCCTGTTCCCCTGGGCAGTCATCTTCCTGGGCAACTCAGTAGCCTTCTATGCTATGCTCATATTCCTGGCTGTACTGGCCTTCGCCATACTCTATGGCTGGCGAAAGGGGGTCCTCGAATGGTGGAAGTAAAAGGTGGCGGAAACATACCTGCCTCTAGCATGTTTGACAGGACTATGCCCGGAGTTGTAACTGCCAGGGCCGAGGAGCTTTTCGCCCTGGCAAGGAAATCCTCGCTATGGACTCTCACTTTTGGCCTCGCGTGCTGCGCTATCGAGATGATGTCCACCTACATGGCCCACCACGACTTCGACCGATTTGGAGTAGTCACCTGGCCGTCTCCCAGACAGTCGGACGTGATGATCGTGGCGGGTACGGTGGTAAAAAAGATGGGCGAACCCATAAGGCTGCTCTACGAGCAGATGCCGGAACCCAAGTGGGTGATCGCTATGGGTAGCTGCGCCACCAATGGTGGCCCATATTACCGTTCCTACTCGGTAGTCATGGGGGTGGACCACATAATACCTGTGGACGTTTACGTACCTGGCTGTCCCCCCAGGCCCGAGGCCCTGATGCAAGGCATTCTGAAGCTTCAGGAAAAAATCATGCGGGATTCCAGGCGCAGTGGCGGAAAGGCGTAGACCCCAACAGCGTGGCGCAGCGACAGAGAGCGCTCTGAGCGAGAAGGCGCGGGCGTTGCAGCAGCTTGCGCAGGACGTCCTCAAGGTGTTTGAGCCTCAGCCTGAGGCTACCTACGACATACCGGCAGTCCGGGTGAAGCCTGAGGACATTGTGAATGTTTGCCGCACCCTCAAAGAGGAGCCTCGCCTTTCCTTCAAGCTCCTCCTTTGCCTGGCCGGCGTTGACTACAGAGAGCACTTCCAGATAGTGTACGTCCTCCTATCCCTGGAGCATGAGCATAAGCTAGTAGTAAAGACAAATGTGCCTCAAGATAACCCACATCTGCCGACCGTGACCTCTGTATGGAGGGGTGCCGACTGGTATGAGAGAGAGGCCCATGACCTGTTTGGGGTCGTGTTCGATGGACACCCCAATCTGAAACCCTTGATACTTTACGAGGGTTTTGAGGGATACCCAGGTAGAAAAGAGCACCCCTTCCACGACTACCAGGAGTTTTAAGCTGAAAGCTGACTTAGGATGGAAAAGGTGACGCTGTCCGCCAGGGTGGTCCAGGTAGAGGACGGTTACCTGGCGGCGATTGATAATCTCAGCATTATAGGTAGGGGCGCTACCGCCAAAGACACCCAGGATGATCTGGTGGAGAAATTCATGGCCTGGGTGCAGACCTATGACGGGCAAGGGACTCTGGAGAAGATGCTCTCGGAAGCGGGCTACGCAGGAGTGGAAGAGGATACGGAGCTGGAGCTACAGTTCGTGGAGTAGTAAGACTCCAAGTTTCAGGACAAAAAAGAGACGGGTCATAAACCCGTCTCTTTGGATGGTTGCCTGCAACTCAACGAGTCGCGAGCATCCGCCTGTCAAGCATCCACAATGTATCATATATGATAATAACTGTCAACACT
>CAYWGG010000008.1:0-4409 GCA_964457285.1 uncultured Dehalococcoidia bacterium | reverse complement strand
TGTCAACACTATAAACACTGTAAACCAGGATGAAAAGGCACCAGGGGTGGGATTCGAACCCACAACCATCCACTTGACAGGCGGACGCTCTACCATTGAGCTACCCTGGTACCAAAGCGGATTATAGCACAAATCAGGATTTCATGTGGTAGGCTGGATATGGTCGAGAGCAATAGAGATGTAGAAATGCAAGCCGAACCCCTCGAGATGCTGGTGAACATGGGGCCTCAGCACCCCTCCACCCACGGGGTGTTCCGCATGGTGCTATGGGTTGATGGGGAGAAGGTGGTGGATATGGAGCCATACATAGGCTACCTCCACCGGGGCTCGGAAAAGCTGTGCGAGGGGGAGCAGTACCACCAGATTGTCACCCTCTTTGACCGTCTGGACTACATCTCCAACTTCAATAACGAGCTGGTCTTCTGCCGGGCAGTGGAGAAGCTCATGGGGATAACGGTGCCTGAGAGGGCGGAGTACGTGCGGGTTATACTGTGTGAGCTGAATCGTATCGCCAGTCACCTCCTTTTCCTTGGCACCTTTGGCCTGGACGCCGGAGCCATGACCCCCATCATGTTCTCCTTTCGCGGTAGGGAGCGCATCCAGTCCGTTTTCGAGGCCATCAGTGGCGCGCGTATGATGCACAACTATTTCCGCGTGGGCGGAGTGAAAGAGGACCTTCCAGACAACTTCGAGAAGCTTATAGGAAAGCTCCTGCCCGACCTGCGCTACGATGTGGAAGAGTCCGATAAGCTCCTCACCTTTAACGAGGTCTTTATCGCAAGGGCTAAAGGCATCGGGGCCATAGATGCAGAGATGGCTATAGATTGCGGCCTTACCGGGCCATGCCTCCGAGCCTGTGGCGTGCCCTACGACGTGAGAAAGGCCGAGCCTTACTCGGTGTACGACCGCTTCGCCTTCGACATACCCGTGGGGATGGACGGAGACTCCTGGGACCGTTACTACGTGCGGGTACAGGAGATGTACCAGTCGCTAAGCATCATCGAACAGGCCCTCCAACAGATGGAGCCTGGCCCTGTGTCTACCCTTGGCAGGCGTCTCATCCGGCCCCCAAGGGGGGATGTCTACGTGAGGTCAGAGAACCCCCGTGGCGAGATAGGGGTGTATCTGGTCTCCGATGGCTCCGATAAGCCCTACAGAGTAAAGGTACGGCCACCCTCCTTCTGCAACCTGAGCGTGCTGAAGCATATGCTCAAAGACTCCTGGGTGGCCGATGCCGTCATCATCCTGGGCTCCCTGGATATAGTCCTGGGGGAGGTGGATAGGTAAAGATGTGTATTACCCGTCAGGTATGATATGGCATACTCCAGAGGTGATACTTGATACAATATGTGAAGATCAAGTTTGTGAACCCTGAAGACGAAGACAAAGTCTTTCTGGACCTAGCACGGGCAGGAAAGTTTTTTGTCGTGAAAGAGAGAGGGGCACCAGTATTTGTTATACCTGTAAGTAGCTTAGAGGTGCTAGATAAGGCTGGTATCGGCTACAAAGAGTTGGAGCGACTGGGCTAGTTGTTACTTCACAGGCGATATGAAGTCCTTTTGCCGCTTAGGTATAACGATGGCACACCAGTGGAGTCGGTGAAGTTTGGCGATGTTACTGTAGATACCCAGCCGATGATCGGGTACTGGAGGGATCCAGGTGGCGAAATATATGTGAACCAAGTAATCCGCCTGGCGGTAGACGTACCCGATACTCCGGAGAATCGGGACTTCTTCGTACAATGGAAGGAGACATTGAAGGAAAGGCTCAGGCAGGTTGAAATCTGGATAGTCGCTATCTCGCTGGAAGTAATCTGATATGAGCGATGTCAGAGGTGGTCGTTGAGAATCGTTGACTTCTTTTTGATCATACTAGGGCTGCTGGTCCTGTTCACGGCCCTATCCATAGTAGTGCTGTCGCTGACGTGGCTGGAGCGAAAGTTCCTGGGCCGCCTCCAGAGACGCCTGGGGCCCACCCGGACCGGCCCTATGGGGCTCCTCCAGCCCGTGGCCGACGCCGTCAAGCTGGTGCTCAAGGAAGACCTCATACCCTCCTGGGCCGATAGGGCCGTCTTCTGGGTGGCTCCACTGATAGTATTGGTGCCCTCGTTCATGATCTGGGTCACCGTACCAGCCACCAAAAACCTGGTGATGCGGAACCTGGACATGGGGCTTTTCTACATCATCGCTTTCTCCGTGATCACCATCCTTGGCCTGGTGCTGGCAGGATGGGGATCGGCCAACAAGTACGGCACACTGGGCGGATTGAGGTCCGCCGCCCAGCTTATCAGCTACGAAATACCTGTGATTATGGTGGTCATAGCTGTAGCCATGCTGGCCCAGTCCCTGGATCTGCGGGTCATCTCCATAAGCCAGGTGCCTATCACTGATATAGATATACCCAAGCTCAACCCTATAGATATACCCTTCGCTGTTTTGCAGCCCCTTGGTATGATAATATTCCTTACCGCTGGGCTGGCTGAGGTGGGCAGGACGCCCTTCGACATATACTTTGCCGAGTCGGAAATAGTAGGGGGGCCCTTCGTGGAGTACAGCGGGGCTCACTGGTCAGTCTTTTTCCTGGCCGAGTACATGAACACTTTCGTCATAGCTGCCCTCACTGCCCTCCTATTCCTGGGAGGGTGGTATGGGCCCGTCAACCCCACCTCTCCCAAGTGGCTGGCAGCCCTGGTGACGGTTATCTGGTTCCTCATCAAGACCTACTTCATCATCATGGTCATATTCTGGATTCGAGGCACCTTCCCCAGGCTGAGGATAGACCAGCTTATGGCCTTCGCCTGGCAGGTGGTAGTGCCTCTCTCATTTGTGAACATAGTCATCACGGGCATCTACATGTTCTACGGCTGGCCCTGGTGGAGCCTGACTCTCATGTCATTGGCGCTGTCCAGCATAATAGGTTACCTGATTTACAGGCACTTGTCCGCTCCTGCCAGAAGAGTAGCCGAGGTATATAACCGACAGAGGATGGCTGTAGGGACGCACGGACGTGCCCTCGCCGAAGGGCAAGAGCGTGAGTCCTTACAGGGCCCGAGAGGAGGTTAGCAGATGCTAGGCGGCATAAAGGGGTTGCTGCTAACACTGGTATCTACTGTGAACGGCTTGAGGAATCCTGTCACCCGACAGTACCCCACCACACCCACACCCGTCCAACCCCGGTATATGGGGTTTCCGGCCCTCACCTGGGATGGGCTGGTGGGCGAGCCCTACTGCACCGCCTGTATGGTGTGCATAAGGAACTGTCCCACCCTGTGTATGAGCGCCACAATGACAGACAACCCATTGCAGAAAGAGGGTAAGAGTTCCAGGAGGAAGATTGTAGAGTCCTTCGAGATAAACCTGAACCGTTGCATTCTGTGTGGGATATGCGTAGACGTATGCAACTTCGACGCCATCGTTATGAGTCACGAGCACGAGTTGAGCACCTACGAGCGCAACGGCGACCGGGTAGACCTGATCGCCCTTCTGGAAATGGGCAAGCGATACCAGAGAGAGACCAACTGGATACCCCCATCGGAGCGGGCCGAGCAGGCTTCTGCTCAGGCCGTGGAAGCGAAGGAGGGCGCAGAGGAGACTGCCAGCTAGTATGTCAGAGGTACTCTTCGTTATAGCAGCTATTCTAACCCTGGGTGGAGGGCTGGGCGTAGTGGCCACACGGAACGTGGTCCATGCAGCCCTCTTCCTTCTCCTTTCTCTGGGAGCTGTAGCGGGCCTTTACCTCTTGCTCTTCGCCGAGTTCCTGGTGCTGGTGCAGGTCCTTATCTACGGTGGGGCCATAGTCATCGTGCTCCTCTTTGCTATCATGCTTACCAGAAGCCAGGAATACCCCCGAATTTCCGACAACCGCCAATGGCCCCTGGCGATAGTAGCAGGGCTGTCGGTTTTCGGTGTGCTGGCCGCCGCCTTCTTGTGGAAGCTCCCGCCCGACTCTGTGGTACATAATGGTGAGATCGTGGCAGTCGAAGCCCAGGGGCCAAGCCTCGCCAAACTTGGGGAATCTCTTTTCACCGATTGGGCCGTGCCTTTTGAGGTGGCGTCCCTGGTGTTGCTGGTAGCCCTCATCGGGGCGATAATCATAGCCCAGGCAGGAGGTAGGGAATAATGCCGCTGGAAGCCTTTCAAATACTAAGCGCCGCCCTCTTTTGCATAGGGCTTTACGGTGTCCTGGCCAGGCGTAGCGCCGTGCTTATACTCATGTCCATCGAGCTGATGCTGAACGCCGTGAACATAAACCTGATAGCTGCGGCTGCACACCTGGACCATACCGCCTTCACCGGGCAGATCGTTGCCATTTTCGTGATAACGGTAGCAGCGGCGGAGGTGGGGCTGGCCCTGGCTATAATCCTGCGGCTCTTCCGCAGCCGGTCCACGGTGAATGTGGACGAAGTGGAC
>CAYWGG010000007.1:0-29242 GCA_964457285.1 uncultured Dehalococcoidia bacterium | reverse complement strand
CTTCCGAATCTTATATCAGATCTCCCCCCCTGGTTCAGGGGGGAACTTCCGCTACTTGCTACGACAGGTATTCACGTTTTTTATCTGAATACCCTCACTTCCTCCCCAAATTGTCAACCTCAATTCCTGTCAAAACGCGCCACCCTGAGACAATTCCGGTGCAGAAGCAATTGGCCCAAGCCGTCGAGGAACCGCAGTTGCGTGAGGCCGCAGCCCGTTTGTGGTATTGGCGGGAAGCGATGGCGTTGGCGCACGGCCAAAAGCGTGTCCACTTGGCGCAGCTGGTGGTGATAGCGCAGGTGGTGTGTCAACTCCACTGTATACGACACTCCTCGCCGTGCTGACTTCATAAAGCGCGGAGGTTGGCCACAGGATTCATATTGGCCGCTTTCCAGGCTGGGTAAAGAGAAGTGAGGGTATTGAGGAGAAGAAGCGCGACAGTGGCCACTCCAGCATGACTGGTGACGAACTTCGGATACACCACACTTGTCATGCCAGGGACTCGTCCTAAAGACCGTATATATGATGAGAAATCAATGCCTTGCATGCCATAATGCACAGTCAGGAGGGCTCCCCCTACCAGCCCTGCAAGGACTCCACACAGTACGACAGTGCTCGATTCATACACAACTAACCGCACTATTTGTGAAGGACTGGTCCCTAGAGCCACTAACGTACCGATCTCGCGCTTACGTTCCATTACAGACATGAGAATCGCATTCATGCTCCCTAGTGCTGTAACGCCGAAAGCTATCGTTAATATGATGGCAAAGACCGCTTGCGACATGGCTAGAATTTGCTCAGTCTCCGGCAGCAAAGCTTCCCACGCAATTGCCTCCAGATCAGTACCGTCAAGGTCCTTATTGACAGCTTGCAATAGGGCAGGCGCGTCCTTACGATCTTCTAAGCGTACGACAAACACCGAGACCTCATTGCTTAACCCCAACAGCCTTGCAGCTGCCGGGTACGATATGAAAGCGAGATGGGCATCGAAAGCCTCGCTGCCAGTCTCAAAAATTCCACGCAGGCGATAGGCACCTGCAACGAGATTCCCCTCGGCATCTTGACTGGTCACTACCACTTTTCCATGCAAGTTCACCTGTAATCGTTTTGCCAGCTCCCGGCCTAGGATTATGCCATTGTCATCCCCCGGCTCCAGATATTTTCCATCCTTGATGACTTTCTTTAAAAAAGTAACGTGCTCTTCACGGCTTGGTTCAATGCCTAAAAGGCGGATGCCTTGTGAGGATTCGGCTGTGCTCACGATTGCTGCAATATCAACTCGCCACGTAAACCAGTTCTTAAACGCCGTATGTTGTAGTAAGCGCTCGACGGCTTGCGGATTATCAACTAATTGATCCACAGTGGGTTCACGACGATAAAAGTCGGTTTTCCCGACCTGTATGTGGCCCGTAAGGTAGCCAGTTGAGTTATCGACAATTTGCGCAAAGAAACCATCAAGCAGCGCATAGAGAAAAATCATAGATGCAATGCCGAGAGCGCTGGCGGAAGCAATGAGCAAAGAGCGGCCGGGATTACGGGCCACATTGCGCCAGGCAATATACCAAAATATCCATTTGCTGCCACGAGTAGCCATACTGGCCTGGTGTCCTGGTATATTTTTAGGGATTTGTTGAAGATTGCGTAGCGTCTCTACAGGAGACAAACGAGATACTTTCAGGGCTGGATACAGCGTTGCAAGCAAGACGACGCAGAGAATCAGGCCGCTAACAAATACCATAACGCCTGGTGTTAGCGTTGGATGGACGGTGACCGCATGGGCTGGGAAGGCTTCCAGTCCGTGGCTAATCATGGAAAGATCGATGCCTTTGTGATACAAGTAGGCGACAGGTAGCAGAGCCAAAAGACATCCCAATGGAAGGCCAATTGCTCCGAGTAAAAGCCCTTCCAAGAGAACTAGATATAAGAGGCGGCTCGGAGAGGCCCCAAGTGCCAATATAAGACCCCATTCTGGAGTCCGCTCAAGTACAGACATCAGCATCGTGTTGGTCACCCCGATCGCAACTAAAGTCAGGATAATGGCTAATGGCAGATAGGAGAAAGCTTCATGGAAAGCCACAGATTGGGCTACTGATGGCAGTAAAGCTTCCCACGTTCTCAGATCATATTTGTGGTCATACTTTATTTTCAGTCTATCGGCTATTGCACCGAAATTGTCATACTGATGGGTAAGAATAGCCAGTCCTGTTAACTGACCTCTCAGTTCGAAAAGCTCCTGAGCTGCAACAAGTGGAATCAGACAAAAAACACTATCTATATCATGGTTGTACGTGTTAAATATGCCAACCACTCTAAACTTTCCCACGGCCAAAGAGCCATCTGCTGACTCGCCTACAAGTATAATTTCTTCCTCAAGTGCGACATTAAGCTGCTTAGCAACAGTCTGACTTAACAAAACAGCATGCCTATCTTCAGAGTTCAAATAACGGCCCGTTGTTATAACCGATTGCAGTTTCGTTACCTTACTTTCAACTCGAGGGTCAATCCCTAAGACGACAATGCCTCGTAATTGGTTTGCGTAACTAATTAAGACGAGACCTTCTACCCTTGGAGCGATAGCTTTGACTGCGGGTTCTTGGGCTAATCCCGTTGTTATGTCTGCAAGGTCACGGAGGGTATGGAGAAATCCTGGCTGTGCAAAAAAACCTTTCGCACTCAGCTGCAGGTGACCGGTCAAATAACCAGTGGAGGAGTCTATCGCTTGCCGGTTGCTGCCGGCCAGGACAGACCACACCAGTAATACGGCAGCCAGGCTAAAGGTGATCGTGCCTACGGTAATCAGGGTGCGACGGCGATTCCGCAAGACATTGCGCCAGGCGAGAATGACAATCGGGGGCATCCTGTAGGGCTCCTCTTACGGACCTTCTCAAAAGCCGACTGTGTCTCCAGAACTGACACCACTCATCCACATGACCCCGCACGCCTCACTTTTGAGCCTTGCCCGTTCGTGCTGATGCCGCTGCTACTCATGACCATTCTGGAGATACACCCCAATGATCTGCCCATCTTTGAGACGAATCACCCGTTGTGCTCGTTCCATGACCATGGGGTCATGCGTAGAAAAGATAAACGTGATACCTTTGCGTTCGTTGAGGCTGCGCAATAGTTCTATAATCGAAGCTCCTGTTTCGGAATCGAGATTGGCTGTTGGTTCATCGGCGAGTACCAATTGAGGTTCAGAAACGATCGCCCTGGCTACAGCCACTCGCTGCTGTTGTCCTCCCGAGAGTTCGGCTGGACGACGATGAGCGAGACCACCGAGCCCCACTTCTTCCAAGATGACCAGGGCTCTTCGGGCACGCTCTTTGGCGTGTATTTTCTGCAGTAACATCACAAATTCTACATTTTCTTGAGCTGTCAGAACGGGAATGAGATTGTAATCCTGGAAGATGAAGCCGATCTCATACAGTCTCAGTTTTGTCAGTTGATGTTTTGATAAGGAGCCAATATCTTTACCGTTAAGATAAATGAGCCCGGCTGTTGGTTTATCTAGACCTCCAATCAGGTTAAGCAAAGTTGTTTTTCCAGATCCTGATGGACCAACTAAAGCTGTAAATTCCCCCTGCTCAAAAACAAGCTCGATGTTTCGTAAGGCAGGTACGGAGACGGCATTCGTTTCGTATATCTTTGATAGGTTATGCACTGCGAGTAATGCCATAGAATGAACCTCTGCCGCTGTTATTTGGCCGGAAACGGCTCGGCCACTGTGGACCTCTCTGGGTGAGCACTGTCATCCACGCAGCCCGAGTCGCACTGAGAGCAAGACTATCGAGCGCGCGAGTGCTCGTCTGTAAGAGGAGAGTGTCAAGACTCCACCGAGCTGCGTATGACACTGACTGACAATGCCATCGCGGGTAAGCAGAGAACGAGAGAGGATTTCATGCCGATCACAATATAGTCGCTCCAGGTTATCGGACGCTCTTTAAATTTTGCAGCGTAAATATCCTCTCGTCGATTGGAATATCGAATTCTATATACTCATACTTAATGACAGTAAACCCTTTATCTACTTTTACAGGTCTTAATTCCCATCGTGTAGGGAATTTCCTGTCATTGAATTCCTTTATTTCTTCAAATATTAGCGTCTTTACTAATTCGTTAGACTCTCCCCAATATTCTTGCTTAATTGGAACATAATCATGTGTTCTGACAAAAAACACTAATTTCCCCCATACTACTGGTGCTTCTGGTTTAGGAAGAGATTCAATCTTATAAACTTGTTGTCTATCGACTTTCTCAACTCCTATCACTCGGTGCTCATAGTCATGTAATATGCTGGTTGCTTTAAGCATGTCATCATTGGTCACGTCACTCCCCATCCAGTTCTGCCCCATCATAGAGGGGGCAATCTTGATGACTTTTTCTACACTGGGAAGATAGTTCCACATTCCTGCCCCAATGCGCAGCGAACCCACTCCTGCTTCTTTGAGTGGGGACTGTATACGCACGAAAGAATGCTCCCTTCCCTTCTCCCAGATTTCCATGCGCAGGGTTCGTTGCCAATTAGGCCTGACTACCGTCATTTCTATGATCCCATGTTTGCTGTCGCCATGTAACAGCCAGTCAACTTTCCGCATGATCTCAAGTCCATCCAAGGACGACTGAGTACCTGATGGACTGGCAACGCATAACACCATCAACAATGACATAGAACAGACGAAACGGCAGGCTGGCGATTGGTTCATAATCCCTCTTGGAGCAGGAAAATCTTAGCAACCTAGCTAGCTTTGTCTCATTTTCTATTAAGAGTCCATTGCATTTTTGTAACTCGACTAGTTTCAATAATCAGATAAATAAACAACACATACAATGGAATTGATACGACATAGAGAAAGATATATTGAATCACATTACCACGCCAGGCACCGTTAAGTATCGTATAGTAAGTAAATAACATACTGCCGTACACGTAGGTTGTCAGTGATACGAGACCTACCAAAAGCGACCAGTGTTTCCTTAAAAAAAAAGCGCCAATAAAGAAAAATGAAACGCATGCAACAGCGGTATCGGTTAGGGCTATGCCCGTCAAAGCCACTGCCATTTGTTTCTGCCACCCTGCCTCGGGTGGAGGTGGAAAGGAAGACAGAGTAATGAGATCCAGAAAATATACTGTATTGAGAAGAAGATGGAAAAACTGGAAAATACCATAGTAACTAACTAACAGCTTATACCAGTTATTGTTGAACACATGCATGAGCTGACCGTCCGCGCGAATGAAAAGCGGTTTTTGAGAATGGCCTGTGAGTATGAACGGAACAGATATGCAGTGCAGCGCATATCTGTTCCATTGCTACTCAGACCCGGATACCCTGTGGAGGCGTTTGTCAAGAGGGTGACCCCCTTTCCGCAACGGAGGACTAAAAGAATGCCACATTTTTGCTGTTATGCCCGCCCTCCCCCACCTGATATGTGCGCCCGAGTGCATGGGTGGCCAGCAGCAAACCATCACTTACCTGCCGAAGAACCATTGGATGCGGAAGTAATACACGTTCTGCAGGCGGTCAAAAAGACTGCCTTTCCGACCATAAAAGAACATACCACCGAAAGACAAATCTACATTTTGACTGACATTATAAGCAATTTC
Organism: uncultured Dehalococcoidia bacterium; assembly: GCA_964457285.1. GTDB lineage: Bacteria > Chloroflexota > Dehalococcoidia > Lucifugimonadales > JAGWBF01 > CAYWGG01. The sequence continues at coordinate 23,637 of CAYWGG010000007.1, read as the reverse complement.
AGGATTTAAAAAGAACCCGCGATTTTCGACTGCATAAATCAAGTAAGTATTGCTACGAAGCAACGGAGTAATATCATAGCTCCCTAAGATTCCTAAATTGTTGCGGGCCAGGTCAAGCGGATCAGGAACTACCGTACCATTCATATCCAACGGTTGCTCTTTCACTGAGAAGAGACCATTATAGTAGTACTCCAATACTAGTTGAAAACTATTTTTAAAAGTATAATCTCCTCCCAAGGTAAATCGGAAAAAATTTGGCCTGTCAGGACTGACTGTGTAGGTTCCCTCTGTTCTCAGCCCAGCACCAGCAAAATTTCTTGCCACATCAACACCAAGGACATAATCTCTTTTGAATTTTCCTACTGAAACAGAAAAATCGTGCTCACTGATGTTCGTAATACAACGCCCCATGAGGGTTGAGTCCCTCCATTTATCAGAGGGGATATAAGTTAGACTGGTTTGAGTCAAAGGTGCACTGTGAACCTCAAAACGCAAGGCATCTACACCTCCTCGTTCTTCTTTTTCAATACTTAATGGAGTAAAGGGATTCAATAGGTCCGTAGGACTCCAGATCTTAGAAACTCCCAGAGCGATACGCTGCCTACCTAACGTAATTTGCAAGTTATCTTTTTGGTATTGCAGATAGGCACGATATAAACGATGGCGCAAAAAAATGTCCTCGGTATCTACAATCTCAAAACCTTTAGGTGTCTGCTGTTTGAAAGCACTGAAATCCGAGGTCTGCAACGTGTTGCCGAGGACCGCTTCGAGATCGGAAATGATTTTTATAGTTAACGTTTGCTCAGATGTTCCTGTCAGTTCCAGGCGAAGACGTTGCAAGTTGCTGAAGAAGGCATTGTCCTCCAGTGAACGTGAGCCACTAGATAGATTCACATAACTACCCTTAAACGAGAAATCCCATATCTGTGGAGTCTGGCTGTCTTCTGAAACCTGGCCGGCTTTTTCACTCTGGTCCTGATGGTTTTCTGAGGCAGATATAAGACCAATACATGATAGAATGCAAGCTGTAAGGATGGTGAGTTTTAATCCTAATCCATACAATTTTTTAAAGTTCATAGACCCATGTTCAAGGGGCTGTGGCATCATATGCCACATTTCGGCTCTTTGACAATCTTTGGGCTTAAGGGGGAAGTAAGCGTTCACGTGGTCGCAGTCCGTGAGGCTTGCTCACCGGTGTCCATGTCGCGTATGATGAAGGTCCATGAACACCACACCCCCTTTCCCACCTGAGCTGTGGGAGCAGACGCCCCTTGCCGTCCGCGAGTATATCCGCACCCTCGAAGCGCGTGTTGCCGAACTGGAGGCTACGGTCCAACGATTGCTAGAACGCCTCCAGCAGGACTCCCAGAATTCCTCGCGGCCGCCGTCGAGTGATCCTCCACAAGCGTTGGCGAAACGCGCACGCCGGGGGCCGAGTGGCCGCAAGCGTGGGGGGCAACCAGGCCATCCCGGGCAGACCCGGGCGTTGGTCCCCATGGAGGAGGTGGACACTGTGGTCCCGGTCAAGCCCCAGCAGTGTCGGCGCTGTCAGCACCCATTGCAGGGCGAGGATCCCCAGCCACACCGGCATCAGGTGACCGAGGTGCCCCCCATAAAGCCGTATGTGACAGAGTATCAACTGCACCAGTTGTGCTGCCCGGCATGCGGGATGCTGACCCGCGCGGACCTGCCTGGTGGGGTGTCGCCGGGGGGCTTTGGGCCACGCGTGCACGCCATTGTGGCCCTGTGCACGGGGGCGTATCGCCTGTCGAAGCGGACGACTCAGGAGGTGATGGCCGACCTGTTGGGGCTGCCCCTGAGTCTGGGGACAATTCCGCATCTGGAACAGGCGACGGCGCAGGCCGTCGCCGTGCCGGTGGCGGACGCGCAGGCCTATGTCCGGGCGCAACGCGTCGCGCACCTCGATGAGACCGGCTGGCGGGAAGGCCACGCCCGGGCGTGGTTGTGGGTCGCCGTCACGACGTGGGTCACCGTCTTCCTGGTCCGCCTGTCGCGTGGCGCGAAGGTCGCCGAGGAGTTGCTGGGGGAGCGGTTCTGCGGCATCCTGGTGACAGACCGCTGGAGTGCCTACACGTGGTATCCCACCCGGTGGCGGCAAATCTGCTGGGCGCATCTGCTGCGCGACTTTGAAGCCATGATCGAGCGTGGAGGCCGGTCGCAGGAGGTGGGGGAGGCCCTGCGGGAGCAGGCCCGGCAGATGTTTCATGCGTGGCATCGCGTCCGCGATGGAACCCTGCCACACGCCGAATTCCGTGTCCTGATGCGGCCGATTCGGCGGCAGGTGGCGCGGCTGCTCAAGGCCGGTCAGACCTGTGGCGTGGCCAAAACTGAGGGCGTGTGTCGCGAAATGCTCAAAGTGTATGACGCCCTGTGGACCTTTGTGCGCGTGGAAGGCGTGGAGCCCACAAATAATACGGCCGAGCGCGCCATCCGCCCGGGGGTGTTGTGGCGTAAAGGCAGTTTTGGGACGCAGAGCGCCCAGGGCTCGCGGTTTGTCGAGGCCATGATGACGGTGGTAGCCACACTCAAGCAGCAGCATCGCAATGTCCTTGCCTATCTGACTGACGCATGCCAGGCCGCGTACACGGGGCTGCCTGCACCATCACTCCTCCCGTGTCGCCCTGAGGCTGAAGAAGACCTCCCGACCGCAGCATAACGTGTGCCACCTGAACGGTTACAGGGGGAAAAGCCATCTCCGAGGCAAATTCCATCAAGTCCACTACCGTCAATTTTCCTCCAGTTGCGGCTGGAGGGCCAGCTTGCGCATGTGGCGGCCATAAACCAGTTCGAAGGCTGGCGAAGCCATCAGCGTCGTCAACACCGCCATCAGCACCATCACAGAAAACAGTGCCGGCTGAATCACGCCTTTCTGCAAACCGATGTTAAGGATGATCAACTCCATCAAGCCACGGGCATTCATGAGAGTGCCGACAGCCATGGCTGTGCGGTTGTCCTCGCCGTTCAGTCGCGCCGCTGCCCAACAGGCGCCGAATTTTCCGAGGCACGAGGCCGCCAGCACAGCAAGCGCGATGAGAAGCAGTGGCATGTTGTTGACCATGTCCAGGTGCGTGTTCAGTCCGGAGAAGGTGAAGAACATCGGCAGCAGAAACACGACGGCAAACGGCTCGAGCTGCCGCTGCAACTCGCGAGTAAACAATCCCCGCGGCATGGCAACGCCGAGCAGAAAACCACCAAACACCGCATGAATGCCAATGGCGTCCGTGAACCATACCGCCAACGTGAAGAACATCAGCGGCATTGCGAACAACTGTGGTGTCAGTTTCCCGGCGCGTTCCGTGGCGGTGCCCAGGGGCGCGAGAAGTTTGCGCCCGATGGTCAGTATGAACACTGCATAAGCCACGCCGCCGGCAATCGCTTTCGCAGCGACTGCCGTTTCACCACCAAAACTTGCAAGCACTATAGCCAATACGCACCAGGCCGCAGCGTCGTCAATAGCTCCCGCGGCCAACGCGAGCGTCCCCAGTGCTGTGCCTGTGAGACCACGCTCGTAAATGATCCGCGCTAGCATGGGAAAAGCGGTAATCGCCATCGCTGCGCCCAGGAACAGCACGGCCTCGAAACGGGTCACCTTTTCTGCAAACAGGCCGGGCACATGGATCAGCCACCAGGCGAGCAGCCCTCCCAGCAGAAACGGCGCAAGCATTCCTGAGATCGACACTGCTGCCGCACTGCGCACGCGACTGCGGAACAGCTCCGTCTTGAACTCCACGCCCACGAGGAACATGTAGAGGCCCACTCCGAGCTGTGCACCGACAAACAGCACCTTGAGCGAGTCTTGAGGAAAAATCCTTTGCTGAAGCTCTGGCCAGAACAGACCAAACAGAGACGGACCCATCAGCACTCCAGCAATCATTTCACCGACCACCTGCGGCTGACCGAAGCGTCTGGCGACCAAACCGACCAGACGACAGACTGCGAGAATAAAAAACATTTGCAGAAAGAACGCGATGGAAAGTTGGGCAGCAGTCATAAAACACACGAATTTTGTCGCACATTTTCTCCGGAGACGCAAGCAGGCCGGCTCGCCTGGAGATTAGGCCGCCAGGGAAGAGCCCTGTTTCGTGGACGTTGGGCTCTGTTCCCCCTCCGCTGCCGCCATTTGTCCCTTCCGGAGCATATACCCGAGCTCGACTCGCCCACTGCGAACTGTACCAACACCACTGGCGCAGACAAGGCGCACACCACGGCCGCCATGGGTGTAGCGGTCGAGTCTTTATTCCGCAAGTGCATGCACATTGACCTCGGCTTCCTCAACGGTCACCATCTGTTGTAATAACTGTGTCGCTACCTCGGCTAGCGTAGGCCCCTGTGACAGGAACATCATGCTGACGTTGACACCCGCATGTGCTTCGATGGTATTGTCGAGTTCCGCCATCATGAGCGAATCCAGGCCAAGTTGATCAAGCCGGACGCGCGCATCCAGACGTGCCACCGGCATGCGCAAAATCTGGGCCGCCTGTGCGAGGACGAAGGCCTCGGCAATAGCCTGTCGTTCGGCAGATGGAGCGGCCTGCAGCTTGGCCTGGAGTGAGATGGCGTGTTCTCTCTCTGCGTGTGCACCATTGGCTCCAAGCACTGGACGATAACGGGGCTGACCAGCTGCAGGCACGTTATGCAGGGCCCATTGCTGCCAGTCTACGTCCATCACGCCCACTTGCACGTTCTCCTGTTGGAGAACCAGTTCTAGTGCCGCTAACGCCTGCGGCAGCGGCAGCGAACGGATACCCAGCCGTTGCATATGGTGTGCCACTGCTGAGTTACGCGCTACCATGCCGACTTCGCCGATGGCACCCCAGTTGACGCTGGTAGCGGGCAGTGCCTGCGCGCGACGATAGTGCACCAGCCCATCCAAAAAGGCGTTGGCAGCGACGTAGTTACCCTGGCCCGCATTGCCAATCAAGGCGGAAATCGATGAGAAACAGACAAAGAAATCGAGCGCGAGATCGACGGTCGCCTTGTGCAGATGCCAGGCACCTAGAGCCTTTGGCGCCATGACCCGTACCAGACGTACACGATCCAGATGTGCTAGCATAGCGTCGTCCAGCACCGCGGCCGCATGTACGACCCCTTTCAACGGTGGCATCTGGGCCTGGATCTGCGTCATCAGTTGTGTCATTTGTGCGGCATCAGCGACGTCGACGCACGCTGTCAGGACCTGTACGCCCTGTTGCGCGAAGTTGCACAACGCCTCCTGTGCCTCTGGGGTCGCTGGGCCATGACGGCTCACCAGGATCAGGTGGCGGCCACCCTGCTGCACGAGCCATTTGGCGACTGCTAAACCAAAGCCGCCAAAGCCACCAGTGATCAGATAGCTGCTCTCACCGTTAATGACACATGTGCACCGTACTTGTGGATGCACTGGCACTGCACTATCAGCCATCTGCACGACCACTTTGCCCATGTGTCTGGCCTGCGCCATGTGGCGAAAGGCATCGGCAATCTGCGCCGCGGGGAACGTGGTCACCGGCAGGGCGCGGAGGATGCCCTGCTGGAATAACGTGTATATCTCCTCCATCAAGGGGACAATCAGTTGAGGGCGGTCAACCAGCACGCGATCGAGGTCGACGGCGGCAAAGGTGAGGTTGTGGTCGAACGCCCGCATCGCCAGCTTGCTGTTGGCGCTGATGTCACGCTTGCCGATTTCAATAAAGCGGCCATAGGGGGCCAGCAACTCGAAGCTCTTGAGCAGGGCCTCGCCCGAGAGAGCATTGAGCACGACATCTACGCCCTCACCCTGCGTCGCAGTGCGAAAGTCGTCTACAAACCCTAATGACCGTGAGTCGGCGACGTGCTGTATACCTAATGAGCGCAGATAATCGCGCTTTGCCTCGGAACCAGCGGTGGCAAAGATTTCAGCGCCCACCCACTGCGCAATCTGCACTGCGGCTAGCCCCACGCCACCAGTCGCACTGTGGATAAGGACACGCTCGCCGGGTTGCAGTCGTGCCATCTTACACAGACTGTAATAGGCAGTAACGAAGTTCAGAAAACAGACACTCTCCGCAAAGCAGAGCCCAGTCGGTTTTGTCACCACTAGGCGGGCTGGTACAGTCGTGAAGGAACGGAACGCACCGCCACTTTCAAGCGACACCACTGCGTCGCCAACCTGGAAGCGCTCTACTCCCGCGCCCACAGCCGTCACAACTCCCGCGCACTCAAAGCCCAGCTCTGTACCGAAGAAGGTGCCCTCCAGATACTCGTCTGGCAACATATCGAGCACCTTCATAATATCTTTGAAGTTGAGTGCAGCAGCGTGTACTCGCATTTCGATCTCGCCAGCACCGGGTGGATGGCGCTCTGTCTCCTGGAATTCCAGGCTGTCGATCACCCCGGGCTTGGCGACCACCAGCTTGAACGGAGTGCCAACTGAAGCGAGAGTGGGCGACTGTATGTGTGCCTCGGCCTTCATAAGCCGTTGCACGTAACGCGTGTGATGGCGGAAAGCGATCTCGGTTTCTGGGCTGTCCCCCAGGAGTTCCATGGCGAGCCGACGCACTGATGGTGGCAAATGATGGGCATCAAGGTCTATCATCACCGTGCCTAGACCGGGGTATTCATTGGCAATGACGCGGCCCAGGCCCCAGAGCGCCGCCTGGCCAGGCGCAGTCACAGCATCACCGCTGACCACTGGCTGGCTGTGGCAGGTCACAATCGCTAGTTTCTGCAAGTGGTCGACGTGATTGGCAGTCAACGTCTGCACCAGGTGCAGCATCCTGACACTATCAGTAGCACCGGTAGCGTACTCGTCATGCATGTGGTCGGCTGCGTGCAGGGCTAGATCGACGCCCCACAGGTAAACGATACCAGCCATCGGCACGTGTGCCACAGCATCAAGCAATTGCTGCAGCTCTGGCAGACTGTCAGGGGCCACCTCAAAATGGGTGGCACTGACCTGTGTGAAACCCAGACCAGGAGATATGGTGATGCACGACGCTCCGTACTCTTGCAACATCGCCCCTAGGGCATCGCCAATACCGCTGCGATCGGCAAAAATCAGCCACTGCCCGGTGTGGTCGTTTTGTCCCCTCCCCAGCGGCTCTTCATGTGCGGTGTAGGAAGCGCTGAGGGACTCCACCCTATGGCCTGACGCGTCAACGACGAGTGGAGAGTCAGGGGCCTCATCTGACTGCTCCCAGCGTATGTCGTACAGCCAGGGATGGGGCATGGTACTGTTGGCACGCTGCTTTACCCCGATCGCCTGCAACTGCAGCCCGAAGACCTCTACCACAACGCGGCCCGTGTCATCGCAGAGCGTGAGATCTCCAACCAGTGTGCGCTCACTCCGTTTGACGATCCGGCCATAGCTCCAGACGTGGGTGCCCGTGGCGTTATACCAGCGCACCTCACCGATGCGCACTGGCAAGTAAAGCGTACTGTCCTCATCCACGGCAGCGATGAACGACTGGCATGCCGGGTCGAGCACAAGCGGGTGGAGGCGATAGGCCTGCAGATCAGATGCCACTGCTGGAGAAACCTGAATCTCGGTCAGCACCTCGTCCTTGCCCTGCCACAACCGCCGAATGCCCTGGAACGAGGGCCCATAGTGTAGCCCACGCGCCTCCAGGCTGCGATACACATCGTCACGCGCTACCTCAGTGCGGCAGCGTGCCTGGATGTCGGCAAGCAGCACGTGCCGGCTAGGTGTCCCTAACGCACCACGCACCAGCTTGCCAGTGGCGTGCAGCGTCCACGCTGTGCGCTCCTCCAGTGGCCGGCTGTAGATGCGAAACTCGCCACTCCCCTCGTCCAGGCGCAGCTGGATGATCGGCGATTGGTGCACGGGCAGCGCTTTATGGAATGTCAGTCCCTCCATCGCCACGCTCTTGCTATCGCCCGCCAGCATCAACCCGGCTTCCACATACCCAGCGCCAGGGAAGATCACTGTATCTTCCACAACGTGTTCGTTGAGGTAAGGCAGGAAATGGGCACTCAGCTCCCCCTCCCAGGTGGGTTCAGCAGAGCCCAGAACGGGTTGGAGCAGCGGATGGCCAGCAACGCCCAGACGATCCGCCTTCGACACCTCTGTTTCGTGCCATAAGGGTTCACGTCGCCAGGGATAGGTGGGCAGTGTGAGCAAGCGACCAGCTGGATAGAGCTTGCGCCAGTCGATAACTACCCCGTGCGTATAGAGCGCACCGAGCGCTGCTAATAGGGTCTCTCGTTCCGGTTGCTGACGGCGCAGCGACGGTACGGTGTAGCCCTCAACCTGGCGCTGGGCCAGACATTCCTGTATCGCACTGGCGAGCACCGGGTTCGGTCCAATCTCCACAAAGGTGTCGTAGCTGGCGGCCAACATGGCATCGAGTGCTTGGGCTAAGCACACCGGCTGGCGAACGTTGCGCCACCAGTAGTCCACTGTCTGCTCACCGGCGGCAACGGCGTTGCCGGTCACCGTGGAGTAGAGGGGCAATGCCGGCACGTCAGCCTGGAGATCGGCCAGTATGGTGACAAAGTCATCATGCAGCGGATCCATCTGAGCGCTGTGATAGGCCACGTCGACTCTCAGCCAACGATTGAAGATACGTTGTGCCTCCAGGCGCATAGCCAACTGACGCAAAGCCTCGGGGTCACCGGCCAAGGTGATGGAGTGGGGGCTATTATAGGCGGCCACCTCGATACGGTCGCCATAGGCAGCCAGGTAGGGCTGCACAGCATCACTCCCCAGGCCCACTGCCAGCATTGCACCCTGGCCGAGGGTACGCTGTTGGAGGGTGCAACGGTAGTAAGTCAGTCGGAGGGCCCCTTCCAGACTCAGTACACCGGCGGCATAGGCGGCCGCGATCTCGCCGACGCTGTGGCCGAGCATAGCATCCGGGATGAGCCCATATGATCGCCACAGTTCAGTCAGTCCGATCTGGAGCACTAGATTAGCAGGCTGCGCATGACGCGGTTCGCTCATGGGTTCACCGCTGTGTTGAGCAAACAGCTCCCACAGTGACCAGCCCGCCAGGGGACCCCACACGGCATCACAACGCTGTACAACCTGGCGGAAGAGCGGTTCGTGCTCCAGCAGTTCCGTCCCCATACCCCACCACTGGGCACTCATGCCAGTATAGACAAAGGCCACTCTGGGCACGCTGCCCGGTCGGGCGCGTCCTGCGACCAGGCCCGGCGTACTGCCAGTCTGGACGAACGCCCCCAGTTGCGTATGCAGTGCCGCTCCAGTCCTGGTGATGACCGCCAACCGGTGGTCACCATGGTGACGCCGTACGGCCAGCGTGTAGGCGAGATCAGAGAACTCGACCTGCGGGTGCTCGTCCAGGAACTGGGCATAGTCGCGCGCTCGCAGCACCAGCGACTCCTCACTGCGCGCTGAGATGGGCACTAGCAACGCCTCCCCATGCGGTGCTGCCTGCGGCGGCTCCCGGACCGTCGCCTCAGCACGACTCTCCGCGGAGGTCTGACCTCCAGGCGCCCATATCTCTGTGGGGGCTTCCTGCAAGATAGCGTGCGCATTGGTCCCACCATAGCCAAAGGAGTTGATGCCGGCGCGCGCCGGGACGCCAGTCGTGGGCCATGGCTCTGTCCTCTGGGGAATGCGCAGTCCCAGCGCTTCGAGGTCGATCCTGGGATGAGGCCGTTGAAAATGCAAGTGTGCCGGGATGGCCTTGTGCTTCAACATCAACACGGTCTTGATCACTCCGGCAATGCCAGCCGCAGCTTCCAGATGGCCAATGTTGGTCTTGACCGAGCCCATCCAGCACTGGTCGCCAGCGGGACGCCCGGGAGACAGGACAGCTCCCAGCGCCGCGGCCTCGACCGGATCACCCGCTGGCGTACCCGTGCCGTGGGCCTCGACGTAGTGCAGCTGGTGCGGTGCGATCCCTGCCTGTCGACAGACATCGCGGATCAGCTGTTGCTGGGCCTCGCCATTGGGCACCGTGATACCCTGCGTGCGCCCATCCTGGTTCACGCCAGTGGCGAGGATCAGGGCATGGATGGTATCGCCGTCGGCCACCGCCGCCGCCAACGGTTTCAGGAGGACAAGGCCGGCCCCCTCACCGCGCACATAGCCGTTGGCGCTGGCGTCAAAGGCCCGACAGCGGGCGTCGGGCGACAAAAAACCGCCCTTGCACATCGCTATGGTGACTTCGGGGCGTAGCACCAGATTCACGCCGCCACTCAGGGCGGCGTCACACTCGCCGTGCCACAGAGCCTGGCACGCCATATGCAACGCTACCAGTGAAGCGGAACAGGCGGTGTCCACTGTCATACAGGGGCCGCGCAGGTCGAAGGTGTATGAGAGGCGGCTCGCCAGCATCGTCAGCATGATGCCAGTGGCGGTGTTCGGCGTGATAATCTCCCGGTTCAGCACGTTCAACTGCTGCGTGTTGCTATCCCAGGTAAACCCGCCTATGTAGACACCGATGTTGGCACCTCTGAGGCGGTCAGCATCCCAGCCAGCGTCTTCGTAGGCCTCCCACGTCACTTCCAGCAACAGGCGTTGCTGCGGGTCAAGGGTGGCGGCCTCGCGCGGGGAGATCCCAAAGAAGGCAGCGTCAAAGGTGTCCAGCCGGCTCTGTAAGAACCCACCCTGGTTGACATACATCTTGCCCGGTTTCTGACGGTCCGGATCGTAAAAACGGCGGCTACTCCAGCGGTCAGGCGGGACCTCGACAATAGCGTCTACACCCTGCTGCAGCAGCGTCCAAAAAGCTGCCGGGCTGTGCGCTCCGCCAGGAAAGCGACAGCCCATGCCAACAATAGCGATGGGGGTACGGGGGGAAGGTTGGGACATAGTTGGCTCCTTTCACCCCTCTTCCGCGAGTCAGAGGCAGTACTCGGTTTCCTTGTGTGTAGGCGTCCTGGGAGGTGTGTTGCACCTGGATGGCTCTTTGCCCCGCACAGTCCTGGTACCTGAACGGTTCCCTAGAATCAAGTCTCCTCACTGCGAGACCAACTACGCTAGGGTTGATCCTCAGCTGCCTTGAGGATTGCTTCTAAGTCAACATGGTCATAGCCCCCACTCAGCAGGACAATGAGCCGTTCGCGTAGCAGGGGAATCTCCTGAGATAAAAAGAAAATATTGTGCGGGTCTTGACGTTCAAGGATACGATACCAGTTATAAATCATCTTAAAGATACGGCTCATCGGATGGCGGATGCGCGCCTCATAAGGCGCCAGCCGCGCCGCGCTAAAATCCCCAGCGGCAAATGCTGCGTGGATGCTCTCGGCCGCGAACATCCCCCCCCGCAGCGCGAGGGTCACACCAGCAGAGAAGATCGGGTCTACAAACATTGACGCATCGCCGACTAAGACAAATCCATCGCCAACAAAACAATGGTTCAGGTATGAAATATTCGAGATGGACTTGACCTCGATTAGCTGGCGCGCTGATCCAATCCACTCACGTATGCGGGGGCAACGTGCAATGGCGCTGTCAAAGCGTGCCTGCACGCCTGGGGTCCTGCGGACGTGCTCCATATCGAGCACCGCGCCAACGCTGACAGTATCGTCAGACAGCGGGATGTACCAGAGCCATCCGCCCTCAATGGAGTGGATATCTGTCATATACGTGCCGTTGGTCTCGCGGCGATACGCCCCTTGGAAGTGTGTGAAGCAGGCATATTTATGCAGTTGCGGATCGGGCTGGCGCCAGCCAAGTTTGCGTGCCAGGAGGCATGCGCGCCCCGTGGCATCGACCACGATGGGTGCAAAGATCGAGTGCAGGTCCGCTCCCGTCGTCGCCGTGATGCCGATAGCACGCTTGCCGTCAAACACGACATCCATGACGGTCCAGCCTTGGCGCACATCCACACCGCTCTGACGGGCGTGGTTGAGCAGAATGTCATCAAACCGTGCGCGCTCGACATGATATGCGTAGGGGCGTTGGAAGTACTGGGGGAATTCTCCGGTCAGCAAGGTGATGTCATGTGGGGCATTGAACATGGCAAAATTGACACCCTGTTTGATGACGAAGTCTGCCTCCTCCAGAGTCGTCGTAACCCCGAGCGCATCCCATATGTCCCACGCCGCAGGCAACAGCGATTCACCTATATGGAAGCGCGGGAACGTCTCTTTCTCCAGAAGCAGCACACGGTATCCCTTTTGCGCCAAGAAGGTCGCCGTACTTGCTCCCCCAGGTCCACCACCTATGACGATCACATCCACATCTTCTCTAGACATACGCTGTCCTACTCTAAGCTCTACGATTTCTGACCTCTGAGCTCGTTGTCTCGCACAGGTTACGTCCCCCCTCTGTCCTCTGCATCAGCAGGAGAAGACCCTCCGGTCATTTTTTGATCAGCAGATGCACCGTGGCGATTATCAAAGATAACTTTTATAGTCTTAAAATTACTCTTATGCATTGCTGTTTCTATGGCAAGACGATAACTGTCCAAGGTAAAACGGTGTGTTATGAGACTCGTTATGTCATAAATCTTTTTTGACAATATATTGATAGAAATATCAAATGTGCTTTCTCTATTATTGTTTATCTCTTCTCTTCCATGACCAACAACTCCTACTAAATTGACTTCCTGATACCAAATAGGAGTGTAGTCGATATGCCCAGGCTTAAAGTTTAAGCCAACAATGACCACTGTGCCACCAGCCCTGGTCCATCTCAGAGAATGATTGATGGTGCTGTCAGACCCAACACAGTCATAGACAACATCAAATCCTCCAAGGATCATGCAATTTTTTGCATAACCCTTGTATAATTTCCCCTCTGTTATCTTGCTGACATCATCATAAAGTTCTGCATTGTCTGACAAAACACGATCGGCACCTAAGGCCAGAGCCACATGTTTTTGAAAGTCATAGCGCGATATTGCAGTAATATCACAGAGCGTATATAACTGCTTAAGAACATAAATGACTAATAACCCAATGGTGCCTGTGCCAACCACCAGCACCCTGCTACGATTGGCAGGACGGCCTTTCAACACCGCACGCACAGCGCAGGCGAGCGGTTCTATGAAGACGGCTTCTTCATCAGTAAGACTGGCAGGCACCGGATAAAGCTGGCTTTCATGCGCGATAAACTCCTCACCCCAACCTCCCCCACGGTCAGCCGGGACGCGTTCTTCATAGGCTGAGGCGTTCTCACATAGGGCGTAGTTGCCCGTGGCACACTGCCGACACGCCGGCTCCACTTCCTTGACCCAACAGTTCCTTTCCACCCCTCGAAAGACCACACGGTCACCGACACGCAAGGCACGCACACTGTCGCCGCACTCGACAATTTCCCCAACCATTTCATGCCCGAGAAAGATCCGTTTGTTCCCCGGCAAGGCAAGAGGGGCTATTTTAGGATCAATATGCGGGTAGATCATGTGCAAATCACTACCACAGATACCGGATAATCGGTTCTTAACACGCACCCAGCGTGGTCCTGGCAGCTTGCCAAACACTACCTCTTGACACTGGAGTGGTGACAAGGCGGTAAACACAACGCCCGGGTAAATGTGCTTGAGAGCCTGTACCGCCAGCAGCCGTGCAATTTTCGTGTCGAGATAAATGGTTTTCATAGCTTTTTACTGACTCCCAGACAGACGATGCCTGAGGCGTCGCCAGAGGCGTTTCCAGGGGTAGGTCTCATCCAGGTCGTGGAGCATCCCATTAATGCTCGCGACTACTTGCGCATGGACAGATCGGTAGAGCTGATATCTTGCACCACTAGAGGTGCTCTGGAGTGCTACTTTACTCACCTTGACAGGCTGACCAACACTCAGCTTGATCTGGCAGGGAAAAAGAGGATAGAGAAAAACGAAATCGATGTAGACATTTGCCAGCAGGAAAATGATCCAGGCCCAGAGCGAAGCGGCAAATGGCGTACAAAGAAACACCAGGAGGTTGATGACGTGATTGAGAGTAATAGGAAAGCTGGGCCAGTTTTCTTCTCTACGGAGCCGGTGGAGCCCTAGCCAGCGTAAAAGCTGTGGGCTCTCCCAGAGGACGGGGCTCATGCCATACGTCCCGGAGATCGCCACGGGATAGATGGGATACCCTCCCTCGGCGGCGACGCGGGCATAGCCAAGCTGCTCGGAGAAGACAGGCCGCCCGTTGAGCCAGGCAACCTTCTGCAAGCGCACGCTCTTCCGCAGCCAAAAGGGGCGGAATTGATCCACGAGAGCGCCAGGGGTGGTAAAGATCCAGCGCCCCTGACACAAAGGGGCACGCATGCCCTCCAGCGACGCCAGGGCAATGCCGATGCGTCGTGCCGTGTGCCCCAGGCATGGGGCGTTCAGGACAAGTTTTTCGCCCTGCGTGACAAGATCGGGAGGCGATGGCTGTAGACAGTACCACGTGTAGTAGATCGCCAAGACGTCCAGTATGCCCCAACAGCCTATATTGTGATTGGCCACCAGCAGAGCTGGACGGGTAAAATCCAGGTGCTCCAAACCCTCGACCTTGAGTCGAAAGAGGGCGGTGAGCACTTTACCCACCCTGGCAGAAAAGCGATAGGTAAACTGGCGATCGAAGGCTTCTGGATCAAACGCCGGCACTGTGTCTGGTAAGCGTCTGGCCTCCATCAGACTATAGCCTTCCTGACTCTGGGTCGGGGCCGCAGCGCACGCTGGCCGCCACAGGCCGCGGCATAGGGGCGGCCAGGGCCTGCATCAGCCGGGCCTGAAAGCTCTGCGTGCGCCGTTCACGTTCGCCACAGCCCGGCGCTGGGGTGAAGCTGCGTGACTGTATCCCAGTGGTCACGCCCCGCACGACTTTGAAATCTTCTTGATTGATCAGGACTGCCGAGGTGCGCATAAAGCGGCGTCTAAAGCGCGCTTTGAGGTCGCCACGGTCGTACAGGACGGTGACCAGTCGGAGTCTATTGGGCCCCAGTGGGTCAACGCGCAGCCACGAGAAGGAGCCATCGGGCACCGCGTTGACATACAGGTTAGGAAACACACCGGCCCAATAGATACCGGAGGCGGCTTCCTCGGGCAAATCCGCTCTCGCCCGCAGCACCCTTTTGCCCTGCGTGGTCAGCGGCGTGTACGTGCAGTTCGTGTGCTCCCAGGTGTCGACGCGATACTGCCCCCAGGCAATGTACTGGTGGATGGACGTGGGATGGACGATAGGCACGTGGTAGTCATCGATCGCATTGTCGATCAGCGTCTTCCAATTGACCTCAAGATAGTCCGTAAAGCTGACAACCCGCACCAGGGCTGCAAGATGGAATGGTTTCAGCATCTCTGGCAGAGGTGCGAGGTAGGTCAACAGCGGGACAGTGTCAGCCGCGAGGCAGACAAAAACGAACCGCTCCCAGGTCTCAACCCGAATCGGCGGCAGGGCATAGAGCGACGGGTCGAAGTGTGGCCCAAAACGCGGCCGTTCGGGCACCCCGATGAGGTCCCCGTGGAGGTCGTACGTCCACCCGTGATAAGCACACGTCAACCGCTTCCCACAGTTGCCACTGCCGGCCGCCACGGTCATGCCACGATGGCGGCAGACGTTATAAAAGCCGCGCAAGATGCCGTCATCACCGCGCACCACGACAATCGGCTCATCGCCCACCACAGCCGTAACATAATCCCCCGGCTTCGCGAGGGCTTCGACGTCAGCCATGAGCTGCCAGGACGCACCAAAAACGTGCGTCATTTCCCGTGCGTAAAAGGCTGGCGAGGTGTAACAGACGGCCGGCAGAAACGCTCCGCACGGCGGCGGCGCCAGTGCAACTCCATCCAGCATTTCCATATTGACCTCCCATGCGTGCTACGGAACATGAGGAGCTTCCCGTGTTGCCTCCGCTTTCTCCCGGCGCCGCACTGCTGCAGCACACCCGCGCGGCTGGGCCCATCGCCCTACTTTTTGACGCCTATCCAGGCGTAGGCCAGGAGGTGTGGATAAAATTCCAGATGCACGGTGGTGAATACCTGTTGTACCGCGGTCATGAGTCCTGGAGAGAAGTCTTGATGAAACAGTTTCGAGCCTACAAACATATGTGCCGCATTCCGCAGCCTTGCATAGCTGTTCCTTGCTTCGGGGACATATTGATCGATCAATAAAAACCTCCCGCCCTCCCGTAGATGCTGCGCTATACTCTCAAGCACGGGGACGTAATCGGCTATGCCGGCCACCCCGAGGGCATAGGAGGCGATGGCTACGTCTACCTGCACAGGCAAGTTCAGGGTGTGTCCGAGGCGGAGGATATAGTGCAGTTCACAGGCCGGAGTGGGCCAAAACCGTCCGACCGCGACCTGCATCATCTTCGGCGAAACGTCTAAGGCAAAGACCCGCCCTTTGCCCTCAAGCCGCGGGATCACATGCTTCAGAGCAATGCCAGTGCCACAGCCCCACTCGAGCACTGTATCCCCTGGCTTGATCCCGAGTCGCGCAATCGCATGCCGCTTGAGGCGCTCTTCTCTTCCCAGGGTCAGCGCATAGATCACCACTTCATAGAACTTGCCACCTATCGTGTAAATCACCACGGTGCCTCTCCATTGTGAGTCCGTCAGTGCGCCTCTCCCATGGTTGAGAATTTCTCCAAAGCCTCTCGGGTCAGGTCTGCTGCCTGCTGTAAGTCGGCATCCGAGTGCCCTACATTGATATAAAAGCGCAACCTGCCTTCATCCTTACGCACCGCCGGGTACAACACGGGATTGAGAAAAATGCCCTGCTCGAATAAATAGTTGGCGGCGTGCCAGAGCTGCGTGAAATCGGGCACGGAGAGAGCCGCGACACCCGTGTTTTTGCCAAGCAAAACCAGGTCGTGCTGGCGCAGCCTGGCGCGAAAATCCTCCGCCTTTTGCCGTAAAGCCGCGGAGAGCTCCGCCCCCTCGCGGTCTAGAATGCGCACAGCCGCGAGACACCCGGCAGCCGTGGTTGGCGGAATGCTGGCCGACAGGACATGGGGCCTGGCACTATACCTTAAGAAGTCCGTCAGCTCTTGTCTGGCTGCCACATACCCGCCTATGCCCCCCAACGTTTTGCTCAGGGTGCCCACACAGAAGTCCACCAGAGATGGATCTATACCAAAATGTTCTATACTGCCACGCCCCGTCTCTCCCAGCACCCCCACGGCGTGCGCGTCGTCGAGAAGAAAGAGCGCGTCGTATTCCTTGGTGCATTGAATAAGCTCCGGCAAGGGGGCTATATCGCCACTCATACTGAACACGCCCAGGGTAGCGACGATAACGAGTTCTGCCTGGGGGCGCAGCCTCTGCAGGATTTTCCGCAGGGCTTCAGGATCATTGTGTGGGAAGGAGCGCAGCTGCGTGCGTGCCAGGTTCCCACCATCGATGAGGCTCCCATGGGAAGCCTCATCGAAAATCAGCATGTCCTTTGGACCCAAAAAAGCGGCAATGGTACTGAGATTCGCACAATACCCAGAGGAAAACAGCACTGTGTCCTGCGTGCCATGAAACTTTGCCAAGTCAGTTTCGAGTTCTGCATGGGGCTGATAGTAACCACTCAGCACCGGGGAGCCATTCGCGCCACAACCGTACTGCTCATAGGCGCTCAGGTAAGCTGCTCGCACTTCTGGACGTCGAGACAAGCGGAGATAGTTTGAGGAGGCAAAATTGATGTACTCTTGCGCTGCCTGCATGGACCTGAGACGCAGCTGGACCTTTTCTATGGAGGGGGAAAAGAGCGTAGGATAATAGTGGTCTAGTGAGGGGAGTTCCTTATAGATATCGTAAAAACGCTGCAAATGTGCGGTCAAGGTATCGGACAATTTAGCAGTTTCCATCGCGGCTCTCCTTTCCGACCAGCATGTGTGACAGATTAGCCCGGCTCGCCGTACTGGCCACAGGGTATCGCTCCCTGGCAGCGTTGTAGAGTGGCATGCGCTGCACCATGGCCTTGGACCAGGGCAGATGGACACACCCCAGCGCAGGTTATGTCAGGATTCGGCCGGAGCCGATAGACTCATCTGTTGGAGAATGAAGGCTCCCAGTGTACGGAGGGTGAGCAGCTCCGCCACCTGGGCCGACTCCACTGTGAGAGCAAACCCGTACTGGATCTCCACGGCAAAATTCGCCATATCGAGCGAATCTAAGCCGAGGCGCTCGACGATATCATCGTCCAGACCAAGGAGGCTGTGGGGCGCCTGGGGCCGCACTTCTTTGAGGATGTCCCGCAGTTGTTGCCAGAGCCGTTCTTCAGTCATGGTGTTTTCCTATCCAGCTGGAGAAACAAACGCCGACTCTCAGCGCGACTGATCTTGCCACTTGTCGTCTTCGGGACAAAGGACGGCGGCACGAGGATGACCTCATCGACCGAAATGCCAAGTTGATTGCGAATGCGCTGATGGCACTCGGTGATGAGGGCGTCGCGGTCTGTGGCCGCCTCGAGGCGGGTCTCCACCATGAGAATAATGCGCTCCGTACCCTCTGCCTCGCTGCTCAGTCCAAACGCCACAACACCACCGGCGTAGATGTGAGGCACTGCGGAGACCGCCTGCTCGAAGTCGTGCGGATAATAATTGCGGCCTCGCTGGATGATGAGATCCTGCTTGCGGCCAGTAATGAACAGATGGCCAGCAGCCAGGTAGCCATAATCCCCGGTGTACAGCCAGCCATGGCGATAACTCGCGGCGGTCGACTCCTGGTCGTGGTAGTAGCCCTGGGTCACTGAGCGTCCCCGCAGAATAATTTCCCCCACAGTTCTCTCTGGCACCGGGATACCGCTTGCATCCACCACCTGGAGTGTGGTGCCGGGGACACACCGACCGACAGAGCACATGACAACCGTGCGGCCGGCAGGGTCGCTTCCCACAGCCTGTCCCTGTGAGATGAGGAGGTCGTAGTCGATGGCATCGTAGCATAGCGGCTCAGCAGGTGGCTTCAACGTTACCGCCAGGGTCGACTCGGCCAGTCCATAGGCCGGCACAAAAGTCTCCTGACGAAAGCCATAGGGAGCGAAGCGCGTACTAAAGGCCTCGATAGTCTGCGGCAGCACGGGCTCAGAACCAGAAAAGACCGCCCGTAAACTCGAGAGATCGACGCCTGCCAGCTCCGCTGACCTGATCTGACTCACACACCTCTGGTAGCCAAAGTTGGGCGCAACAGTTAAAGTCCCGCGGTATGTGGTGATCGCTTGCAGCCATACGATGGGGCGCAGGAGAAAATGCAGCGGCATCATCAGTAACACGGGAAAACCCACCGTGAGAGGGGTCAGGATGGCTCCGATGAGGCCCATATCATGCGCCATGGGCAACCAGCTGACCATGAGATCGGTGCCCGTCATGCACGTGCTCTGAGCGATGGCGTGGGTATTGTCCAGGATATTGCGATGGCTCACCATGACGCCACGCTTACGCCCTGTTGTCCCGGAGGTATATTGAATGAAAGCCAAACGCTCGCCGTCGCGGTGCAGGGCAGGGAGCTTGCCCCCAGGGTCGTCTAAGAAAGCCTCTTCAGTGAGGACAAACCGTAAGGATGATACCTCTGAGAGCTGCGGCGCTAACCCCGTCTCGAGGAGGTCGCGTGTCACAATGAGCCCACACACGTCAGTCCACCGCAGCCAGGATAACAATTGGCCCCAGTACTCCTGCAGGCGTCGCATGGTGACCGGGGCATACAGCGGCACTGGGATCCCACCAGCACGCTGCACCCCGAGAAAACTCGAGAGAAAAAACGCGCCATTCGGCGCCAAGATGGCCACGGTCTCCCCTGGACGCACCCCGTGGGCCTGCAGGACCAAAGCCGCCTGGCGCATGTGGCTTAGCACCTGCCCAAAAGTATAGACTGCCGGCTCCACTCTGGTGTGATCGTAGAGAGAGACAGCCTCTGGCCGTCTCTGCACCATCTCTTCCACAACTGCGGGCAAGGTTTGCAAGGGACCATCAGAAGGCCACTGTATGCCCATACGCCACCCTACAGCATCTCTCAAGCACTATCGGACAACTGCTATACGTCATGCGCCGATGTGATGCATCAATTGCCGACAATCTCGGCTCTGGCGTTATACACCATCTCAGCAACTGTATTGATATCCTTAAATGTCTCGGCATTGATCTGACTGTGATCGAGCTTGACACAAAATTCCTCTTCAATGTACATGATAAGTTCTAACAAGGATACTGAATCAAGAAGACCACTGGTGGCGAGATTGGTCTGATCATCCAAGCCGCGTGGGTCACCATTAAGTAGGTTGTCAACAATATGCTGTCGAATTTTGAGCTTTATGTCTGAGCGCATCCTCGTCACTCCCGACTACGACTGCTTGTCTGAGCTACCCATGTGTGTCTGAGCAGGACACGGTCTAGCTTGCCGGTACTGGTCTTCGGTAACGTTGGCAGAAACCAGACGACCTGTGGAATCATGTAAGTGGGCAAGAACCTGGCGCAGTGTTGTTTGATCTCGAGGACCGACAGCTCGCGGCGCTCGGAGACGACCGCTGCCACTAAGTAGGTATTGTCAAATTCGTCTGGCAGGGGCAGCACTGCGGTTTCGGTAAGACCCGGGTGAGCGGCCAGGACAGTTTCGACCTCGCCAAGTTCTATCCGAAACCCCCGCACCTTGACCATGGTGTCCTTCCTGCCGTGATACATCAGCTCCCCTGTTGTACTCCAATGCACCATGTCCCCGGTGCCATAGCGTTGCGGCCTCTCTAGGACTGCCGAGTTAGACCAGTAGCCCAGCATGACGGTAGGGCCTTCGACGTACAGTTCTCCTACTTCTCCTGTCTGCACTGCCCTGCCTTGCTCGTCCAGTACGTACACCTGATCTCCTGAGCAGGGGCGACCGATAGGGAGCGGTGCGGTACGCCAGGCATCCTCAGGCTTGACTCGGTAAAAGGTGCAGACATTGGTCTCGGTGGGACCATAGAGGTTGTAGAGGCGGGCTCGCGGGAAAGCACGTAGCAAGCGCCGCAGATATTTCACCGGCAGTACTTCTCCGGCGAAGAGGAGCACGCGCAGCGCATCCCACGTGACCTGTGCGAGATCGCCGCGCTCGAGCATAAGCACCAGCGCAGAGGGCACGGAATACCAGACGGTCGGGCCTTGCGTAGCGATGTACTGCACCAGGGCACGGGGGTTGCGCGCCGTGGCTTCACTGATCAGGAGCATCCTTGCCCCTGACCGCAGGGTGGCGTACAGGTCAAATACGGACAGGTCGAAGTGGAAAGGAGCATGGTTCGAGAGCCTGTCGGATGGCACTAGGTGCAATTCCTCACAAGCCCATTCGATAAAAGCCCGGGCGTTCTGGTGAGCAATCATCACCCCCTTGGGCACCCCTGTGGAGCCAGAAGTATAGAGAATATAGGCCAGGTCGTCCTCGTGTCGCTTCGGCTCCTGCAAGCCTTCGCTGCGGAGGCTCTGCATGTCTGCCCATGTGATGATGTCACCGGGAACTGGTGTCGCCTGATCAGACCGCGCTGCGGTCAGTATGATGTGTTCCACCGCCGCCGGCAAACCGGGGCCTTCGGCAAACCCCTGGAGGAGCGCGGGGGACGTGATCAGATACCGCAGAGCACAGCTTTGCATGATCAAGTGCGCTCGACTTGGTGGACCCAACGGGTCAAGCGGCACGTAGGCGCCGCCGGCTTTCATGACACCGAGCATGGACACCACTGTCTCAAACGACTTCGGGATAGCGATGCCTACGCGATCACCGGGCTTGAGCCCCAGGGCGAGCAAAGCGCGCGCGAGACAGGTTGTCGCCTGTTCTAACTCCCCATACGTAAAGTCCTGGCTGTCCGTCTCCAGCACGATGGCCTCGGGTGCGTGCTCTGCCTGTTGGCGCACCCAATGGTGTAAGAGCACAGCTGGCTTCATAGTCCAAGACCACGCGCGATCAGTTTGCGCATCATGTCGGAAGTCCCAGAGAAGATGCGACTGGGAATGGCATCGCGGAGGGACAACTCCACTCCCAGGTCACTCATGCATCCATAGCCACCATGAATCTGGATCGCATCTAGACTAGACTGCACGGCGCTTTCGGTGATGTGCAGCTTGCTCAGCGCCACTTCCAGGTCGCAACGCTTGCCCTGTTGATAGAGCCATCCGGCATGGTATAACAGCAGACGCGAAGCCTCAAGCCGAAGCTTCATGTCCACTAAGCGGTTAGCAACGGATTCGAACTTGCCGATAGGTTGGCCGAACTGTTGTCGCTGCCTGGCATACGTGATGCAGTCCTCTAACTGTCGCTGCATGCTGCCGATGTAGGCAGCAAACAGACACACACGTTCCCAGGCCATCGATTCATGGAAGATAGCGCCACCGCTGCCCTCCACCCCCAACCTGTTTGCCGCCGGCACCCTGCAGTCGTTTAGATGCAGCGTGCCAATAGGAGAGGAGCGCAGGCCGATCTTGCCGTCATTGGAGGCAACCTGCAGCCCTGGGGTCTCCCGGAGCACAATGAACGCCGTCACCCCTAAGAACCCCAGGCTACGGTTCACCGTAGCATAGACGAGGAACACTTCGGCCACCGGACCATTAGTGACAAAACTTTTGATGCCATTGAGGACATAGGCGTCACCCTCTTTGACTGCGGTGGTCTGCAGAGCGAAGACGTCCGAACCGGCTTCCGGCTCCGTAATAGCGTTCGCGCCAATCCATTGACCACTGGCCACCGGCACCAGATAGCGCTGGCGTTGCTGGTTATCGCCGGCTTTCCAGAGCGGTACGGCGCAGGCAAAGAGGTGAGCACACAGGGAAAAAACCAATCCCGCATCCAGGCACCCATAGCCCAGACCTTCGATGGCATAGAGTGTGCCGAGCACATCCAGGGCCATGCCGCCCCAATCGTGAGGGATCGGCAGTCCAGTCAGGCCAAACTCCGCGGCTTTATCCCAGACATGACGTGCAAAGTGGGCAGCCCGATCGCGCTCGAGATGTCCTGGACTTAACTCGTGACGTGCAAACTGCACAATAGTCTTATAAAGGTCCTGTTGCTCTGGCGACCACTCGAAATTCATGCCGTCTGCCCCATGGTGCTGGGAACCGGAAGTTGGTTTCAGTGTCTATCCCACTGGCCAGCCTGGGGCTACGTAATATGGGACCAGGCCTCATACCGCGACCCCCAGATCATTGTGCCCTTCCTGAGGTGATCTCTGGCGTGAGTGAGCCTCCTCACGGACGTTGTTATGAGATGCTGTTAAAAATCCTCTAAGCAACGGAATGTCTACTTCGACTGTCTTTGTGGCTTGACCTGCACTAAGTCACTGTATATACGACACTTCTGTGGTTTGGTAAAACGCATGAATCACAGAAGGAGCTTGCCATAGAAGCGCGATACGCCTTTCGCAAAACCCAACTGCTTGAAGAATGTCAGGTCGCCCCTGAGATTTTCGAGCAGGTCATTCCACGCTTGTACACCTTTATGGAGCCCTTTGTCAAAATCTTCCATGGGCAGGTAGACGGTCAACATGCCAAAACCTACGTCTGTGGCCTGCTGTCGGAGGTCGAGCGCAAAAACATCGCATCGATTGCCTATCGGTTTGGCCAGTCCCGGCTACCGCTTCAAGGCTTCATTGGCTGGCATGAGTGGGACGATGAGTCCTTGCGACAGGAGTTGCGTAGTCAAGTCAAGACGTACTTGGGACAGGCGGATGGCGTGCTGGTGTTCGATCCCTCTGGATTTCCCAAATCTGGGGGCGAGTCAGTGGGCGTGGCCCGTCAGTGGTGTGGCCGCCTGGGCAAAGTGGACAACTGCCAAGTGGCCATGTACTTGGGATACGTCTCGCGCAAGGGCCACACCC
>CAYWGG010000006.1:0-29723 GCA_964457285.1 uncultured Dehalococcoidia bacterium | reverse complement strand
CCCACTCTCACCACCTCCCGCACCGCAGCGCGCACCTGGTCTACTCCGTTGGCTACTCCTATGGGGAGGTTGGGGTCTGAAGATGGAGGCTGCTGATGGCCGGAAGGGGCGCTCCTGTCAGCCAGACCTCCCGTAGGAGATATAGGGCTGGTGGCGACGGTGAGGCGAGGCCCAGGGATGAGGCCCTCCTCCACGGCCAGCTTGAAGCCAGCATCCAGCCAACCAGCGTCCCGCACGGCGGTGTATCCCATCAACAAGGTCTGTTCCAGGACTCTGGCCGTCCGTATGTGCCTTAGGCTCTGAGGCTCGTTTAGCCCCCACCGCCCCATGAGGTCGTAGCCCTGAGAAACCAGGTGGTCGTGACAGTCTATGAGGCCGGGAAGGACTGTCATCCCAGATATCTGGATAACCTCGGCGCCTGGAGGGATAGCTACGGCCTCCCGGCGCCCCACTGCTGCGATGCGTCCATCATCGTTGACAAGGACGGCCATATCATCCTCTGGCGGACTTCCTGAGCCGTCTATAACTCTTCCTCCGACCAGGGCCTTCATGGGATACCTCCTCAGCCAAGAATAGGGCCTGGACCGACCGCCTCAGCCTACCCTCCTACCCTTCCCACCCCCACCATCGGCGTTTCCGTAATTGTAACATCGGCGCAGGGGCCTGTTAAGCGGAGCCCGTTCTAATATGGTACAATGCGTCCACACTACTACCATAGAGAGAGGAGAAAGGGGGAAAGATGCTGCTATCTGAGCGACGGGAGCGTTTTCGCAGAGTCCTTGCTGGGAACGAGTGTATCCACCCGGCGTCGGTTTTCGACCCCATGTCGGCGCGGATGGCCGAGTCTCTGGGGTTCGAGATAGGGATGCTGGCTGGGTCCATCGCCTCGGCCACGGTGCTGGGGGCCCCGGACCTGGTGGTGCTCACCCTGACGGAGTTCGCCGAGCAGATACGGCGCATCACCAGGGGCAGCGACCTGAGCCTGCTGGTGGACGCCGACCACGGCTACGGCAACGCCCTCAACGTGATGCGGACTATAGAGGAGCTGGAAGCTGCGGGAGTCTCCGCCCTGACCATCGAGGATACGGTGCTCCCAAGTCCCTTTGGCAGCCAGGGCGATAGGGAGGGGCTGGTCCCCACGGCGGAGATGATAGGCAAGCTACGGGGAGCCATCGAGGCCAGGCAGGACCCCTCGCTGGTGATAGTTGGGCGCACCAGCGCCCTGCGGCACGGCGGCATTGCCGAAGCAGAGAAGCGGGTCTGGGCTTACCAGGAGGCTGGGGTTGACGCCATCTTTCTAGTAGGCGCCAGGAGCCGCGAGGAGCTTGAGGCCATGCACCGGACTACCAGCCTACCCCTGCTCCTGGGCGGCGCTCCACCATCCCTGGGTGACAGGGACTTTCTGGCGGCCAACGGCGTCCGCATCGCCTTGCAGGGCCACCTGCCCTTTTACGTGGCGGCCAGGGCCGTCTACGATACCCTGAAACACCTGAAGGAGGGTGGCTCTCCCGCTGACCTCCGAGACAAAGCGGCCTCGGAGGAGCTGCTGGCCATCGCCCAGAGAAAGGATGACTACGCCCGCTGGCAGCGCGAGTACCTGAGTTGAGCGGCATTTCGGTTAAGAGGAGGTATAGCCTTGGTACGAGTTGCGGTGCTAGACGATTACCAGGGAGCCGCCATGGAGATGGCCGACTGGAGCGTCCTGCCCTCTAACACGGAGGTGCGGGTGTTCAGGGACCACCTGTCGGACGTCGCAAGCGTGGCGGAGCGGCTGAACGAGTTCGAGATAGTCATGGCGATGCGGGAGCGGACCCCCTTCCCACGGAGGCTGCTGGAGCGGCTCCCCCGGCTGAAGCTGCTGGTCACCACGGGGATGCGGAACGCCTCCATTGATACGGCGGCGGCCTCGGACCTTGGGGTCACGGTATGTGGCACGGGGGGGCTGCCCTATCCCACGGCAGAGCTGACCTGGGGGCTCATCCTGGCCCTGGCCCGGCACATTCCCCAGGAGGACAGGGAGACCCGTGAGGGCAAGTGGCAGGTCAGCGTGGGGGTCGGGCTCAGGGGCAAGGTCCTGGGGGTGATTGGTCTGGGGAACCTGGGCTCTCAGGTGGCGACCATAGGGAGTGCCTTCGGCATGTCGGTGCTTGCCTGGAGCCAGAACCTCACTGCGGAGCGAGCGGCCCAGTTCGGCGCCACCCTGGTGGGAAAGGATGAGCTACTGTCTCGCTCTGATATCGTCACTATTCATCTGGTGCTGAGCGACAGGACCAGGGGCCTGATCGGGGCGCGAGAGCTGGGGTTGATGAAGCCCACGGCCTATCTGATAAACACCTCCCGAGGCCCCATCGTAGAGGAGAAGGCGCTCGTAGGGGCGCTGCAAAAGAAGGCCATCGCCGGGGCGGGCATAGACGTCTTCGACGAGGAGCCGCTGCCCCTGGGCCATCCCCTGCGGCGGCTGGAGAACACAGTGATCACCCCCCACCTGGGTTACGTGACCACCGAGGGCTACCAGGTCTTCTTCGGCGATGCGGTGCAGAACATCCGGGCCTTCCTCAGCGGTGAGCCCATCAGGGTACTCAACTCTCCCAGGGTCCAGTAGGGACACGCCATGCTGTGTCCCTACTACGTAGAAGCCCGCCCCCGACGCAGGCGCGGCCTGACAGGACTCCCATATGCTGGCCCTGGTCTATCACCACCCTTCCATTGACGATGTGTATGGTGACACCAGGCCCTTTGTGGTATACTCCAATCCGACCTATCGAATGTAAAATCCGTGGAAAGAGGGCATACAACTCATGGCTAGAGAAAGTGTGCGTGGGGGTCGTGGTGGGGAAAGGGAGGAGCGACACGGGGAAATAAGATTCATAGATGGCGGCACCGTTACTACCCCCAGAGGCTTCTCATCGGGCGCCACCTACGCTGGGATCAAGACCTACGCGGAGGATAAGCTAGACCTGGGCCTGCTGCTCTCCCAGAGGCCCAGCTCTGTCGCAGGCGTGTTCACCACCAGCGCCATCAGGTCCCCCTCAGTCCGGCTCACTGAGGAACGCGTCTCCCAGGGCAAGGCCAGGGCCCTTGTAGTAAACAGCGGCGTAGCCAACGCCTGCGTTGGAGAGCAGGGCTACACTGATGCCCAGGATACCACCGCCGAGGCCGCAAATCGCCTTGGCCTGAGGCCGGAAGAGGTACTCATTGGAAGTACGGGCATCATCGGTGTGGAGTTGCCTATGGCCCTCATCCGCGCAGGTATCCGCAGGATAGAGCTTTCCGAGGATGGAGGACATCACCTCGCCAGGGCCATCCTCACTACCGACAGCCACCCCAAGGAGGGCGCTGTATCCTTTCAGCTCCGGGGAAAGACCATAACCATCGGCGGCATAGCTAAAGGTGCGGGCATGATACATCCCAATATGGCGACTATGCTCTCCTACCTTACCACCGATGGGGAGGTGGAGGCCGCCTTTCTGCAAAGGGCCCTCAAGGGGGCGGTGGACGCCTCCTTCAATATGCTATCGGTAGATGGCGACTCCAGCACCAACGACACGGTGCTTATCTTCTCCAGCGGCGCTGCCGAGGCAGGGCCTATAGAGGAAGGTTCGCCCTACGGGGACCTCTTCCAGGATGCCCTGGGCCAGCTCTGTGTCCACCTGGCCAAGGAGATAGCCAGGGACGGGGAAGGGGCTACCAAGCTCATCGAGGTTACCGTAGAAGGGGCGAAGACCTCCTCCGCAGCCCGCCTGGCCGCCAGGACGGTAGTGTCCTCAAGCCTGGTGAAATGCGCCGTTCATGGGGCTGACCCCAACTGGGGCAGGATTATCGCCGCCCTGGGCAGGAGTGGCGCCGAGGTAGAGGAGGGTAAAATCGCTCTCTACGTTAACGACGTCTGCATAATGGAAGATGGCCGCCCCATACCCTTTCACAAAGATGGAGTGGTGGCTCTGATGCGGGGGGCAGAGGTCTCGTTTCGCATCAGGCTTAATCTAGGCCAGGGGCGGGCCACAGCGTGGGGCTGCGACCTCAGCGAGGAGTACGTGACCTTTAATAGCGCCTACACCACTTAGTCTCTGGCAAAAGCCAGATGAGAGTTCCAAGCATGACCTCACCCTATCCCTAACCCTCCTCCATCGAGGTGGAAGAGGCTAGCGCTATAATCTTTACGATGCCCTGAGCACCTCTGAAGGACGGAGTGTCGAGTGGCAGATAGTTCTCCTCAAAATCATGTCCCGAGCCAAGCCAAAGGGATAGTCGTGGTAAAAATCGGAGGCTCCACCCTGGGCAGCCACGACACCACCATGAAGGACCTGGTCGCCCTTCAGAGAGATAGGGTAATGCTTATAGTCGTCCACGGTGGGGGCAACATCATATCCCAATGGATGGAGCGGCAGGGCACCATCCCCCGCTTCGTCCGTGGGTTGAGGGTCACCGACGCTCAGAGTCTAGAGATCGTCACTGCCGTCCTTTCGGGGCTGGTGAACAAGCAGCTTGTAGCCTCCTTGCAGGCCCTTGGAGGCAAAGCCCTGGGGCTGAGCGGAGTGGATGGCGGCCTTCTGGAGGCTGAAGTAGCTAACCAGGAGCTGGGGTATGTGGGTGAGGTGACCAGGGTGAACACCGAGCCCCTATTGCGAACCCTGGAAGGTGGCTACATCCCCCTGGTGGCCCCCTTGGGGCTACACTGCGTGGATAGTTCGTCCTACTCTGGCTCCCTCCTTAATATAAATGGTGATACCGTGGCTGGAGAGTTGGCCCATGCCGCAAGTGCGGAGAGGCTTATCTTTCTCACCGATGTAGAGGGGATAATGGACGGCTCAGGTAGGGTCATCCACCGTCTCAACGTGAGGACTGCCAGAGGCCTCCTCACGTCTGGCGTGGTGAAGGGCGGGATGATACCCAAGCTGGAGGCCTGCCTGCGAGCCCTGGAGCGAGTGCCCATCACGGATATAATAGATGGCAGGAAGCCTGGCGCACTGATGGAGTGCGTAGGCGCATCCTCTGACTCTGCCAGCATTGGTACGAGGATTACCCGCTAGAGTTTTCAGCCATCAGCGGTCAGCCTTCAGCTTCTGCTTGGCTGCTGATAGCCGACTGCTGATAACTGAAAGCTGATTGCTGAGAGTATGAGCTTTAATGTGAGAAACAATGGAGGAGGGTTCCCACCCTGGGGAGGGGGGGACAACCTCGCCAGAGCCCGCAACATCAGGCTGCTTACCAGGATTGGCGTGGCAGCCGTAGTCCTCATCCTGGTCATCGTACTCCTTTTCATAGCTAAGGGCATCTACACCGATTGGCTGTGGTTCAGCAATCTGGGCTTTCTGAACGTATTCCAAAAAATCCTTGGGCTGCGAATCTGGCTCTTTTTTGGGGGCGCGCTATTGGCCGCTGGCCTCCTGCTGGTTAACCTGTACATCGCCTACCGCTTCTCCAGGGGTCAATCTGTCCTTCCCGTACCGCCAGACGTGCTTTGGATGGCCCGCATAGGTATCATCGTCGGAGTTGCGCTAACCGTCTTCATAATGAGCGTGGTGTTTGGGTCCGTGGCCCAGGGCCGGTGGGAGACCTTTCTGGTTTTCTTCAACCGCGTCCCCTTTGGCATAGAGGACCCCCAGTTTCATAGGGATATGTCCTTCCATGTGGCCGTCATGCCCATGCTCCACTTCATTCAGGGGTGGCTCATGGGTCTGGTAATCGCCACACTGGTGGCCGTGGTAGTCCTGTACCTGGTCATCTTCGCCGTGAGGGGGATAAACTTCGTCCTGACTCCCAGGATCAGGGGACACCTGGCGGTCCTGGGCGTTTTTTTGATGCTCACCATCGCCGCCGCCCACTATCTGGATATTTTCGAGCTGGTCTTCTCGGGCCGAGGAGCAGCCCCGGGGGCTGGCTACACCGATGTCAACGCCAGGCTTCCCGTCCTGTGGTTGCTGGTCGCCATCGCTATGGTATCCGCCGCCGGCTTTGCCTTGAGCCTCTACTCCGGCGGCCTGAGGCTTATGATCGCCTCCTTCTCTCTGTGGGCGATACTGGCCATTCTGGCCGGAGCCATATATCCCGTGGCTTTCCAGCGCTTCCGGGTCAAGCCGGACGAGTTTACCAAGGAGGAGCAATACATACGGCGGGCCATCCAGTCTACCAGGGCCGCCTACAAGCTGGACCTGATTGAGGAGCGGCCCTTCTCCTACAACCCAATCCTTAGCGCAGAAACCGTAGCCAACAATCCTGGGACCATAAATAATATCACGCTGTGGGACCGCAGGCCCTTGCGGGACACCTACAATCAGATACAGACCTTCCGCCAGTACTACAACTTCGCAGGGGTGGATGTGGACCGCTACCGGCTCCCCAATGGGGAGTACCGGCAGGTGATGCTCGCAGCCAGGGAACTCTTCCCAGAGAGGCTGGAGGCTGGCGCCCAGAACTGGGTGAACCGCAAACTCTCCTATACCCACGGCTTTGGGGTAGCCATGAGCCCTGTGACCAAGGCGACCGTCGAAGGCCGACCGGAGTTCTTACTGCAAGATGTGCCTCCAAAGGGTATCCTGGGGGTCCAGCAGCCAGAGATCTACTATGGTGAGAACACCAGGGACTTTGTGATTCTAAACACCAAAGAGCCTGAGTTTAACTATCCCGGCCCTGAAGGAGCCCTTCCTAACTATAAGGACTATGGAGGCACAGGAGGAGTCAAGCTTAACTCGCTCTTAAGGCGGGTCGCCTATGCCTGGCAGCTTCTGGACTTCAACGTCCTCATAAGTGGGCAGATTACCTCCGAGAGCAGGATCGAGTACAGGCGTCAGATACGCGAACGGGTGAGCACGATAGCTCCCTTTCTGCGGCTGGATTCAGACCCCTACCTGGTAGTGGGCGCCGATGGAAGGCTGTGGTGGATTCAGGACGCCTATACCGTTACCGACCGCTACGCCTACTCCGCCTACTTCGAGGAGGATTTGAACTATATCCGCAACAGCGTCAAAGTGGTGGTAGATGCCTATAACGGCTCGGTGCATTTCCTGGTCATAGACCCGGATGATCCACTGATACAGATTTACCGTCGCGCCTTCCCCGACCTATTCAAGGACTTCGATGAGATAGACAACCTGCATCCATCCCTTAGAGAGCACATACGGTATCCCACTGACCTGTTCAAGGCCCAAGCAGAGATAAATTTGCGCTACCACATGCGGGACCCCAAAGAGTTCTTCTTGCGTGAGGACCTCTGGGCCCGCGCCAAGGAGGTCCTGGACACCCCTACAAACACTCAGGAAGTAGAACCCTACTATATCATCATGAAGCTGCCCGGTGAGAAGACGGAGGAGTACGTTCTGCTCTTGCCTTTCACCCCTGGCGGTGAGGAGAGGAAGAATATGGTGGGGTGGATGGCAGCCCGCAATGATGGGGATAACTATGGCAAGCTGGTGATCTTCCGCTTCCCCAAGGACAGCCAGGTAGATGGCCCTGAGCAGGTCGAGGGGCGCATTACCAGTGATGAGAAGATAGGCAGAGAGCTGAGCCTGCTCTGCCCCGAGGGCAAGCTGTGTATCCGAGGGCATCTGATAGCCATACCTATGGACGGTTCGCTCCTCTACGTAGAGCCCCTCTACATCCGGGCCCAAGCATTACCACTCCCAGAGCTCAAAAAAGTCATCGTGGCCGACGCTCATAGTGTGGTCATGGCGGATACCCTTTCCCAGAGCATGAGCGCCCTACTGGGAGGGGCTGCCCCTATCAGGGTGGCAGAGCGTCCCCCCACTGGCACGCCTGGGCAAACTCCAGCATCCTCCCTTCCGACCCCAAGCCCAACGCTTGAGGAGGTGCGGCAGGAGATCAGCAGTATCGAGGATGCGGTAGAAGGGCTGAGAAAAAGTCTGGATACCCTGGAAGAGGCCCTCAAGAGAATAAACGAGACCCTTCAGCAGGCTGAGGGGAGTCCCTAGAGCTATAGATGTTCAGAAAAACATTCGTGGTTTGTAGGGGCAGACCTGCGGAGCCTGCCCTGCGTTGGGCGAACACACAGGTTCGCCCCTACCCGAAACTGGCTGAGAGCGTGTTCGATAAGTCCGGTTCTTCAGGGTTTCGTGTGGTATTAACCCCTCACCCCGGCCCTTCAGCAGGCTCAGGGCCACCCCTCTCCCACCGGTGGGAGAGGGCCGGGGGTGAGGGCCTACCACATAAAAGTCCGAAGAGCCAAAAAACTGGGGGTGCAGGGGGCAAAGCCCTCGCCGGGGTTTGGGGTGTCCCCAAATCCCCCCTACCCCCCTTTGCCAAGGGGGGATTCGGGGGGAGGGTGAGGAATATGCCATAACATTTAGCGAACAGAGCACTAAAGGAGGTAGTTCAGTGAGTACACGAGGGAGCACCCATCAGATGGACTGGATGGAGATGGAGAAGCGGTACTACATGTTTACCGTGAGGCGGCAGCCTGTAGTCATCGTTCGAGGGCAGGGGACCCAGGTCTGGGATGTTAATGGGAAGGAGTACCTGGACTTCACCTCAGGATGGGCTGTCAACAACCTGGGCCACTGTCACCCGGCCATCACCCGCGCCATAGTAGAGCAGGCGGCCACCCTCTTGCAGACCTCCAACCAGTTCTACACAACGCCCCAGCTCTTACTGGCCCAGCTCCTGGTGGAGAATAGCTGCCTTGACAAGGTCTTCTTCGGCAACAGCGGCGCCGAGGCCGTGGAAGGGACCATAAAGCTTGCCAGGAAGTACGGCAAAAAGAACCGTAACGGCGCCTATGAGATAATAACCGCCTATAACTCCTTTCACGGGCGCACCCTGACTGCGGTGGCAGCCACGGGCCAGCCCCACTACCACGAGCCTTTTTCACCCTTAATACCGGGCTTTGTCTATGTGCCATACAATGACGTGGAGGCCATCATGGAGGCCACCAATGACCGCACCGCCGCCGTGATGCTGGAGCCTGTCCAGGGAGAGGGTGGAGTGAATATACCCGCAGACGATTATCTGAAAAGGGTCAGAGAGTGGTGCGACAGCCAGGGGCTGCTCCTGGTCCTGGACGAAGTCCAGACGGGCATGGGTCGCCTGGGCACCCTTTTCGGATACCAGCAGTATGGCGTTGAGCCTGATGTGATGGCCCTGGCTAAAGGCCTCGGAGGTGGAGTGCCCATAGGGGCCTTCATGTCCAAGGACTACTGCATGGCCCTGGAACCTGGCGACCACGGCTCCACCTTCGGAGGCAACGCCCTCACCACGGCCGCCGCCTACGCCTCGAGCAAGTACATCGTAGAAAACGATATAGCCTCCAACGCCAGGGCTATGGGCGAAAGGCTGATGCAGGCCCTCAACGACCTGAAGTCCCGCTTCGCCTCCGCCACCGACGTGAGGGGCAAGGGGTTGCTGGTGGCTATGGAGTTCAACGACAACATATCCGGTAGAGTCATTTCCCTCTGCAACCAGGAGGGCCTGCTCCTCAACCCGGTGAGGCCCAACACCATAAGGTTCATGCCACCCCTTACCGTCACCGCCGAAGAGGTAGACGGCGCTGTCGCCCGCCTGGAGGCGGCGCTGAAGAAGCTCTGAACCTCTCCAAGCCTCTTGACCAAGAGAGAATCACTCCTTAAAACAAGTGGTGGTAGGGGTAAGGTGGTAGATGTTGGTAGTAGTCACCGGCGACAAAGGGGGTGCATTGTGCGTTTTGTCCTTTACTATGCTGAGGGAGATGTAATGGATGTCCACGAGAACAAGGGGTTTGACCCCCTCACGATTTGGGGGTTACTCACGCGTGTGAAAAAAGAGTGTGGCATAGATGTTGAAGTCGTTGATGTCTCCCAGTGGACTCCCTTGCAGATGGGAAAGGCTTATGGAGCGGCCATAGTGGCATCGGTCAGCAACCGCTATCGCATCCGCAAGACCTTTGGCACCAATAGCTCTTCTGCCTCCTTCTTCGGAAAGGGCGTCCCAGCGCTACTGGTCTACGAGGGCGAGCGGGCTATCCATGTGTTCCCTCACGAAGAAGCTGGGAGCATGGTGGTCACAATACGCATGTTTCTGGAATCTCTCTTACAGGGAGGTTCCAGAGGAGTTGAGCTAGCCTGTCGCATGGACGAATTACGCAAGGCTATTGGATCCATTGGTGTTTCCACCAGTGAGCTGGTGCGTGAGGGGCGGCGCCGATGACAGCTCTCTCTCACCCTTCTAAGCCTGCCGTGATAGATGCCTCCGTTGCCTTGAAATGGCAACTCAATGATGAGGAATATATGGGACAGGCGTTAGCTCTAAGGGACGATTTTCTCGTAAGAGGAGCCCTTCTCCTCTTTGCGCCAAGTCTGTTCATTTACGAAGTGACTAATGGCCTTGCTAGTGCCGTCAGACGGGGGAGACTAGCACGGGTCCAGGGTGAGGAAGCATTACGCAACTTCGTGATAGCTGATATTGCTCTACGACTGCCACCCCTAGACCGCATGTATCAAATAGCCTTAGACTATGGACTTTCGGTTTACGACAGTTCCTATGTAAGCCTTGCCGAGGCCCTAGGGGCCGAGCTTTGGACTGCCGACCGCCAGTTGTATGAAGCCGTTCAGCAGAGGTTGCCTTTCGTCCACTGGGTTGGCGACTATCCGTTTTAGGTTGGCTTCGCCTCAGCCCCTTCTATCGTCTTCTGGCCCGTAAGCCTATACTTGCACTAGAGCCATTGTCGTGAACAGAAAAATCAAAAAAGCCCTCGTCCAAATCGTTGACAGGCTGGCGCAGGAGTACCAGCCCGAGAAGATAATCCTTTTCGGCTCCTACGCCTACGGCCAGCCCCACGAGGGTAGCGATTTAGACCTGCTGGTCATCAAGGACACGACCGAGGAAGCAAGGGAGCGGAGGTCAACGGTATCCCAGATCATCGCCCCTATTCGACACGGCATCAGCATTGACCTTTTTGTATTGACCCCTTCCGAGCTGGACATGGAGCTGCGCCGGGGAAATCAGTTTTACCAGGAGGTTGTGTTTAAGGGCATCTTCCTGTACGGCGAAAAGGGAGAGTACCCTATGGTCAGTGACAGCACGCCTTACGCCCGAAGCTGGCTCTCCGTGGCCCTGGAGGACCTCCAGGCGGCGGAGTCCCTACTGGAGCAAGGACTTTCTGCTAACGTTGCTGGAATGCTCCTTCAGCAGGCCGTGGAGAAGTATCTAAAAGCGTACCTCATGTTCAGGGGCTGGCGGCTGAAGCGTACCCATAACTTGTCAGAGTTGTTGAACGATGCCATAGTATACGACCCTACCTTTGAGGCTTTTCACCGCGTCTGCGAAGAGGTGACCAAATACTATGTTGACGACCGTTACCCTGATAGGCGCAGGGAGCTAACCCATCAAGAAGTCAGGGCATCCCTTGAGCAGGTCGGACCTCTCGTTGATAAAATCCTGGGAGCTTTCCAGGAGTAGGATATGGTGAGCTATTGGAGCCTTGAGCCAGTTGAGATACGCCCAGGCCCTTTGGAGACCTCTATGGTGCAGCGCGCCATACATGGGATCGTGCAAAGGCTAGTGCAGGAGTACCAGCCCGAGAGGATAATCCTTTTCGGCTCCTACGCCTACGGCCAGCCCCACGAGGGCAGCGACCTGGACCTGCTCATCGTAAAAGATACTTCATGGAAGTCCTACTGGGATGAGTATCGTCGTGTGGAGAACATTATTGGCGACCTGCGCCGTTCTCTACCCACACTGGATATTAAGCTAAGGACGCCCGCTCAGCTTCGGGCGCGCCTGGAGCTAGAGGACGACTTTTATATTGAGATAATCCAGCGTGGGAAGGTACTCTATGAGTCTCCACAGGCGCCTCCTCTAGACATTGAACAAATTATCAAAGGAAGCAAGATGACCACTGAAGAGAGACGGTTGAGAAGAGCTGGCGAGTGGCTGAGGAAGGCAGGCAGAGATATGAGAATGTTATCTATGGGCTTAGAGGACCCGGACCTGGCAGAACCCTCTGCTTTCCACCTCCAGCAAGCCGTGGAAAAATACCTGAAAGCTTACCTCATCCGCAACGGGTGGCGTCTTCAGCGTGTCCATGACCTGGAGAAGTTGCTGAATGAAGCTATAAGGTTTGATGACGAATTCCGGCGATTCGTAGAGGTGTGTAAAAAAATAACCGGATGGTACATTGAGGTACGTTATCCCACTGACGAAGATGAGGAGGAGGCACCGCCACTACCACCACCTCCCCCACCAACTATTGAGGAAGTAAAACAGGCTCTGGCAGAAATAGAACCTCTGCTTGAGAAGATTCGACAGTCCATCAAGAGCAGATAAGGAGATAGTCATGAGCGAAAACAAAATCGTTCTTGCATACAGCGGCGGGCTGGACACCTCGGTGGCCATCCGATGGCTCCAGGAGAGATACGAGGCCGAGGTAGTCACCCTCACCATAGACTTGGGTATGGTCAATCTGGAGGAGATAAGGCAGCGCGCCCTTCAGATCGGGGCCGTAAGCGCCCTGACGGTAGATGGAAAAGAGGCTTTCTACAAGGACTTTATCTCCCCTGCCCTTCGGGCCGGCGCCATTTATGAGGAGCAGTACCCCCTTGCCACAGCCCTTGGCCGCCCCCTCATAGTCCGCTACCTGGTAGAAGCAGCCCGCAAAGAAGGGGCCTACGCTATAGCCCACGGCTGCACCGGCAAGGGCAACGACCAGGTCCGCTTTGATGTGGGTGTATCAGCCCTGGCCCCTGACCTCAAGGTCATCGCCCCTATCCGGGAGTGGGGCATGAGCCGCGATGAGGAGGTAGAGTACGCCCGAAAGCATAACATACCTGTGCCCCTGGGCAAGGGCCCCTACTCTGTGGACGAGAACCTGTGGGGCAGGAGCATTGAAGCTGGTGACCTGGAAGACCCGTGGCACGAGCCCTCAGAAGCCGCCTTCGCCTGGACTAGGTCTATCGGCGCTACACCTTCAGAGCCCGCATATCTAGAAATAGGCTTCCAGCAGGGCCTGCCCGCCTCTCTGGATGGAGAGGAAGTGGCAGGCGTAGACCTCGTCAGGCTCCTCAACCACCAGGCCGGGGAGCACGGCGTGGGCAGGATTGACCACATAGAGAACAGGCTGGTAGGGATAAAGTCCAGGGAGGTCTATGAGGCCCCTGCCGCCATAGTGCTCCACGCCACTCACAAGGCCCTGGAGGCCATGACTTTGAGCAAGGAGCAGCTTCGCCTGAAAGCGCGAATTGCCCAGGAGTACGCCGACGTGGTCTACAACGGCCTCTGGTATACCCAACACCGCCGTGACCTGGATGCCTACATACAGAGCACTCAGCGCCACGTAAGTGGTACGGTCCGGGTAAGGCTGCACAATGGCAACTGCACCGTCGTGGGTAGAAAGTCCCCCCATGCCCTCTACAGCTACGAGCTAGCCACTTACAACCGCGGAGATAAATTCGACCACCGCTCCTCGGAGGGGTTCATCGCTATCTACGGCCTGCCCGTGCGCACCCAGGCCCAGGTGCAGGGGGAGGAGTAGGGGGGAGGCCCGCCTTCCCCCTGCAAGAGTATAATGAGGGTAGGGTGGCTCAGGGGTAAGGAGGTGTGATGTACATACGGAAGAAAGGCGAAGACGTGGGATTCGTATATGCAAGGGTATTGATTTGCAACCCTACTCAGCGAGAGCGCTGCCAGGAGATGGAGATGCTGGTGGACACCGGGGCCATTCTTAGCGTCATACCCAGGGACATACTAGCTCGCCTTGGGGTACTCCCTGATGGCAGGCGGAGGTTCAAAGGTTTCGGTGGAATAATCGAGCGGGAGACGGGTACCTTGACCGTTAAATACCAGCAGGATTCCGCCGGCATTACTGCGGTCTTCGGTGAGGAAGATGATGCTCCCATCCTGGGAGTGACTGCACTGGAGGCCTTGGGCTACCAGGTGAACCCTGCTACAGGAGAGATGAATCGTTTGGAGGAGATTTTGCTGCTGTAGGTATGGTACAGGAGGCCAGCATGAGGGTATCTGACAGCATGAAGGTATCGGAGCTAACGGTGGGGGAGCTGAAGGAGCTTATCAAGACCTACGCATACATAGCTATGGACGAGGCGCTGCTGGACTTTTTCGGCGACCCCGACGAGGGGCTGGAGTTCAAAGAGGAGTTCGTAGCCAAGCTCCTGGCCTCGCGGGAAGCCGTACGGAGTGGGAAGGAGAAGCTTTATTCCCTTGAGGAAGTAGAAAAACGCCTCGGCCTGTAGGTGTCACGTGCCTTATAGCCTTCAATTCAGACTCGGTGCTGTCGAGGCATTGGAACAACTTGACTCTGTAATAGCCAGACGAGTACAGGACAAGTTAAGATGGCTGGCAGAGCATTTCGAGGAGGTCACGCCTCAGCCTTTGACTGGAACATTGAGAGGCTTCTACAGGCTGCGAGTAGGTAGTTATCGGGTTGTTTATGAAATTGACCGAGCGACTCGCACACTCATAGTACAGGATGTAGGCCATCGCAGCGAAGCCTACAGGTAGCAGCAAAATGAATAACTACACCGTCTCCATCCACTACGACCGGCGACTGTATCGGCAGGACATCGCTGGCTCCATAGCCCATGCCCGGATGCTGGCAAAGCAAGGGATCATATCAGATAAAGAGGCCGAGCTTATCATCATGGGCCTGGCCTCCATCCGTGAGGAGATACGGAGTGGCGCCTTTCCCTGGAACGACGGTTTAGAGGACATCCACATGAACGTGGAGGCCCGCCTCCACGAGAAGACAGGCCCGGAGGTAGCGGGGAAGCTCCACACGGGGCGCTCCCGCAACGACCAGGTAGCTCTGGACATGAGGATGTACCTCAAAGAGGCCATACAGGACGCCGTCAAAGGCATCCGTGGCCTCCAGAACGCCCTTCTGGACCTGGCCGAGGCCAATAAGGGCGTGGTGATGCCCGGCTACACCCATTTACAGAGGGCGCAACCCGTCCTGTTCGCCCATCACATGCTGGCCTACTTTCACATGCTGGAGCGGGACCGCTCTCGCTTCCAGGACTGCTACCGCCGCGCCGATATCCTCCCCCTGGGCAGCGGAGCCCTGGCTGGGGTGCCCTACCCCACGGACAGAGAGTTCCTGGCCAGGGAGCTGGGCTTCTCCAGGGTAAGCCCCAACAGCATGGACGCCGTCTCCGACCGGGACTTCATCGTTGAGTACCACGCCTGCGCGGCCATCTGTATGATGCACCTCTCCCGCCTGGCGGAGGAGCTGGTCCTGTGGTCATCGCAGGAGTTTGGCTTCATCCGGCTGGCTGATGACTACACTACCGGCAGCAGCATCATGCCCCAGAAGCGCAACCCTGATTTCGCCGAGCTGGCCCGTGGTAAGACAGGCCGCGTGTACGGCAACCTCATGGGTATCCTGACGGTGCTCAAGGGCCTGCCCCTCACCTACAACCGGGACTTGCAGGAGGACAAGGAGGGCACTTTCGACACCATAGATACCCTCCTGACGACTCTGGAGGTGTTCGCTGGCATGATAGCGACCCTGAAAGTGGATACCGAGCGCCTCGCCCAGGCGGCCGACAGCTACATGCTGGCTACAGACCTGGCGGACTATCTGGTAATGAAAAAAGGCGTGCCTTTTCGGGAAGCTCACGGAAGCGTGTCGGCCCTGTGCCGCTACGCCATTTCCCAGGGCAAAGGTCTCCATCAGCTTACCATTGACGAGTACAGGCGTTTCTCGCCGCGCTTCGACGAAGATGTCTACAGCATAACACCCGAGGCCTCGGTAGCCGCCCGCGACCTTGAAGGGGGCACAGCACCCCGGCGGGTGGAGGAGGCGCTGAAACAGGCCAGACGGCTTTTGGAAGATGCATCAGAAGACCCTCACCCTCAGTCCCTCTCCCAGTGGGAGAGGGATGTCCGCAGGACAGGGTGAGGGAAGGAGGAGAAAGATGACCGTTCCCGGAATAAAGTTAGCCCCATCCATTCTCTCAGCGGACTTCAGCCGCCTGGGAGAGCAGGTGGCGGAGGTTGCCAGAGCAGGGGCCGACTATATCCATATAGACGTGATGGACGGCCACTTTGTCCCCAACATCACCTTTGGGCCAGTGGTGGTGGAGGCGATACGCGCCTCTACTCGCCTGCCACTGAACGTTCACCTCATGATTGAGGAGCCGGACCGGTTCATCCCTGATTTTATCAAAGCGGGCGCCGACCACATCATCGTCCACAGCGAGTCGTCTCTGCACATGCACCGGCTGATACACCAGGTCAAAGACGAAGGGCTACAGGTGGGCATAGCCATAAATCCTTCCACGCCTCTGGCTGCTATGGAGGAGGTACTGTATTACGTGGATATAGCCCTGGTGGGCACGGTGAACCCCGGCTTTGCGGGCCAGAGGCTAATACCCGAGACCCTGGGCAAGGTGACCAGGTTGAAGCGGCTGCTGGAGGAGGGGGGACACAGGGCCGAGATTCAGGTTGATGGAGGCATAAACGCAGATACCGCCCCGGCGGCGGTGAGGGCAGGGGCCACTATCCTGGTAGCGGGCTCGGCCATCTTCAACAAGGCGGAGTCGGTGGAGGCCGCCATGAAAAGGCTGAGGGATAGTATTAAGGGAGTCACTGGGCCTTAAAAATTAAGGAAGAAGGGTGTGGCTAAGTGAAGACCTACATCTTTAGAGTAGAGCTAGAACAGGACGAAGATGGCCGCTGGAGTGCCTGGATTGATGCCTTGCCCGGCTGTGCCGCCTGGGGATACAGCCAACAAGAAGCTGTTGATGCTTTAAAAGATGCGACTGAAGCATACATTGAAGATATGATAGAGGCTGGAGATGAAATCCCCAGGAAAGGGATAGAGGTCATAGAAGCTCCAGTCGTCGCTATTACTCTGTAAGCTTTAATGCTTCCATTCAATCTCACCCAACAGCTTCGTAACACTCCGGTTCGAGAAATCATCCAGGCACTGGAACGAGATGGCTTCACTTACCGCCGCACAAAAGGGGCTGGCCGGGTTTATCGTCATCCTGATGGTCGAAGAGTAGTCATACACTACCACCATTCCGGGGATACTCTTCCCATAGGAACCTTGCGCAATGTGCTCAGGGGAACTCACTGGACCGAAGAGGACCTCAGAAGATTAGGGCTTATTTAACTCACCCATCGCTAGCAGGTTGAAGCCCTATGGAACATGCTCTTCTCTCCATAGCCTTACTCCTCATTGTGGCAAAAATCGCAGAGGGGCTTGCTGTCCGGCTGCGTCAAAGCGCACTGGCAGCCTACGTGCTTGCCGGCATTATCCTGGGCCCAGCGCTAGGGGTGGTGGAGCCCAGCGAGGAGCTTAAGCTCTTCTTCGGCGTGGGTGTCATCTTCCTGTTCTTCCTCCTCGGTGTTGACGAGATAGACATATCTGGCTTCGTGGCAACCCTTCGAGGTAGATTCTTCCTGGCGGCGATGATAGCTTTTCTGACGCCCCTTGCTGCCAGCTTTGCGGTCACCCGTTACGTGATGGACTTCCCCACCACCAACGCTTTAGCCCTCTCAGGGGTGCTTTCTCTCTCTAGCCTCGGCGTAACTGCAAAGGTATTGAGCGACCTGGGCCATCTGAAGGAGCCCTTGGGGCTAGAAATCTTCACCACCGTGGTAATAGTCGAGCTGCTGGGTCTGCTGTTAGTTGGCTTCATGCTGCAAGACCTGGAGGGCGATGGTGAGCTTGGCCCTTTGAAGGTAGTTGTGCTTCTGGCCCAGATTGCTGGATTCGCCGTCGTCGCATGGATTCTGGCGTCACGCCTATTTCCGCCTGTCCTGATCAGGCTGAGGCGATGGCTTGGCGCATCACAGTTGGCTTTTGCGATGCTGGTGGGGGTACTGTTTCTGACGGTATGGGGTGCAGAACAGATTGGGCTACACGGCTCTCTGGGTGCATTGCTATTTGGCATAGCCCTCTCCGAGCTACCCCATCGTCTGAGTTCAGAGGTTATGCCTGGTATACGCAGCCTGGCCAACGGGCTATTTATACCCTTGTTCTTCGCTTCAGTGGGCCTGCATCTTGACTTATCTTTCACAGAGCTACCTGGCTTCACCATACTGGCCATTGTGTTGGCGGCTGCGCTGGGCAAGTTTGCTGGCTCACTGCTAGGGCCGCTGGTTTCTCGACTCACCAATCCGTTTGCTATCGCATCGGGACTCATGGCCAAAGGCGTAGCTGAGATAGCCTTGCTATTGGTCATGCTAGATATAGGAGCAATCACACCGGATGTGTTCTCTCTGATCACTATCATCATGATAGTCTTCATCTTCGTGATGCCGCCGGTGATTGGCTCTGTCATCAACCGTGCCAAGGCAGCCCGCGAACCTACACTGCCAGGCTCAATCCCCCCTTCCTACGCTCGGTATGCGATGGACAACGTGGTGGTGAAAGATTTCCTGGACACGAACAGACGGTTTGCCCAGGCAGGGCTGTCAGTCAGAGACTTTATGGAGCAGTGGGTAGTACCTGAACAGCAGGATTACGTAATCGTTAGAGGAGAGCGCCAGCTTGCGGGTATCTTCTCACTCCAGCACCTGCGGTCTGTTCCTAACGAAAAAAGGTCGGCGCTAACCGTTGGCGAACTGGTCAGGCACCATCACCCCCATGCCTATCCAGATGACTCTCTGGATGATGTACTGGAATACATGGCAGAGCACTGGCTCTCTGTGGTCCCTGTGGTTGAGCCTCAAACAGGGGAGCTTCTAGGCGCTGTAACCAGTCGTGATGTGATGGCCTTGATGACGGGACACGACACCCACCCCTAAGCCCTGGGGAGCTTGTGCCGACTCCTCAAACAGCGGGTACAGATTTTGACCTTCTGGACCTCCCCGTTCATGGGCAGGGTCAGCTTATGTACGTTGGGCATGAACCGGGTCTTGGTGCGCCGCTTGGAATGGCTCACGTTATTGCCCGACACGCCGATTTTGCCACAGACTTCACATTTCATAGCTATCGTTCACGTTTGACTGCCGTATATACTTTCTGTAGAATCCAGGTGTTTAGGATACCATAGCTCGAAGGCGCTGGCAAGGGAGGCGTTGATCGTGAGCGGTCCGACGGGAGGGCCATCCGTGGGTCATGGGCCCAATGAGGTAGCAGGGGCCAGATACGACTCGACCCTGCTGGACGGGGCTGATTTGCGGAAAGCCTTTGAGGCAGCTATCTATTGCCTGGAGAGGCAAAGGGACGCCATAAACGCCCTCAACGTCTTCCCCGTGCCCGACGGGGACACGGGCACCAACATGCTCCTCACCATGCGTTCGGTAAATGAGGAAGCCGCGCGCTCCTCAGACTTCTCGGCGGGAGCAGTCGCGGCTGCTATGGCCCATGGCGCCCTCCTGGGTGCCAGAGGCAATAGCGGTGTAATCCTCTCCCAGTTTTTCCACGGCCTGGCCCAAGGTCTTCGGGGAAAGGATAACCTCACCGGCGAAGACCTGGCCCAGGCATTTCAGTTGGCTTCCAGGGCAGCCTTTAGCTCGGTGAGCAAACCCGTAGATGGCACCATGCTCACGGTAATACGGGAGCTATCTCTGGCGGCATCCCGACATATCGGGAGCCGCGGGGGCTACAGAGATGTGCTATCGGTATGGCGGACTGCCCTGGAAGCGGCAAAAGAGGCCCTCTCCAGGACGCCTCTTCAGCTTCCAGCGCTGTGGGAGGCTGGCGTCGTGGATGCGGGCGGCCAGGGGATTGTGACCCTCCTTGAGGGCGCCTGGCGTTACCTGGCCGGAGAAGACCTGGACGCTGAGCTTGAGATATGTGTGCCCCTTTCCTCTGGTGGAGCCATAGATGGGACCTGGAGCCAGCTCAAGGTGCAGGAAGAGTACCTGGCCGCTACTGAGGACGCGCTTTATGGCTACTGCACCCAGTTCCTTATTCATCGGACAGAGCAAGGCCAGGGGCTGGACGTAGACAAGGCCAGAGAACAGCTATCCTCTATGGCCGAGTCCACTGTGGTGGTAGGAAACGAGAGTCTGGTAAAGGTCCACGTTCATGCTCATGACCCGGGTCCGGTGATAAGCTACGCTGTCTCCCTGGGCATCATCAGCCAGGTGAGCATAACCGATATGGACCGGCAACACCAGGAGTTCGTCGCCCTTCACCGCAGCCTCCCTTCTTCCCCTGCCCTGCCCCCCCATCGGCGTTTCGTTAGCCAGGCGGCGGGGCCACACTCAGACGATAGTACAATCGAAAGCGTGCGTGGGGATTGGGGTAGGGAAAGGGAGGAGCGACACGGGGTGCCTCGTGATACCAGTCTGGCAGTAGTCGCCGTGACCTGGGGAGAAGGGTTTATCAGGCTGTTCAAGGGGCTGGGCTGTGCGGCCATCGTCGTCGGCGGGCAGACCATGA
The DNA here is from genome assembly GCA_964457285.1 of uncultured Dehalococcoidia bacterium. Taxonomy (GTDB): domain Bacteria; phylum Chloroflexota; class Dehalococcoidia; order Lucifugimonadales; family JAGWBF01; genus CAYWGG01. The sequence goes on along the minus strand of CAYWGG010000006.1, from coordinate 9,439 downwards.
ACCCCAGCACCCAGGAGCTGTTGAATGCTGCCAGGGACACGGGAGCAGGTGACGTAATTCTGCTGCCCAATAATTCCAACATCATACCGGCCGCCCGGCAGGCTGCTGCCATCTCCCTCACCCCGACCCTCGGACCTCATCCCCAGCCCCTCTCCCAGTGGGAGAGGGGAGTAAGGGGTGAGGTCGGTGGGAGAAGGAAAGGGGATGAGGGCTCTCCGATAAAGCTGCACGTCGTTCCCTCCTGCACGTTGCCCCAGGGCGTGGCTGCGCTTCTGGCCTTCAACCCCGAAGGCCCTCTGGCTACTAACCTGGAGTCTATGGAGAAGGCCCTTGCCGCAGTGAAGACCATAGAGGTAACGAGGGCGGTGCGCTCGACTACCCTGGGGGGAATGGCTATGAAGGAGGGTCAGTACATCGGCCTCCTGGAGGGCGAGCTGGTGGCCACGGGAGACTCAGCCCTCTCAGCTCTCCAGCAGACCTTGATGAAAGGGGAGCCTGTCAGGGGCCAACTGGTGACTCTGTACTGGGGTGGAGATATACAGGAAGACCAGGCCAGGGAAGCGGCTGCCCAGCTACGAGAGAGCAACCCCGGTGTGGACGTGGAGGTAGTGCCTGGAGGACAGCCTTTCTATCAGTATATAGCTTCTCTGGAATAAAGGAGGCCCCTGGTGTACCAGATAGACCTGGGCGGGAAAAAGGGACTCATCTTCGGAGTCGCCAACAACCGCAGCATCGCCTGGGCCATCGCCCAAATCCTCAGCCGAGCGGGGGCGCAGCTCGCCCTCGCTTACCAGAACGAGAGGCTCAGGGAGCGGGTCTCGAAACTGGCCGAGACCCTGGAGGGCACCCTGTTGCTGGAGTGTGACGTGACCAGCGATAAGCAGATAGACTCGGTATTCAAAGCGGTTGACCAGGGGTTCGGCGGCTTGGACTTCCTGGTCCACAGCATAGCCTACGCCAGCAGAGAGGACCTGGGAGGTGACTTCTCCAGGACCGGCAGAGAGAGCTTCCGCATGGCCCTGGACATCAGCACCTACTCGCTGCTCCCCCTGGCCCGCCACGCTGCCTCCCTCATGGAAATAAACGGTGGAGGAAGCATCGTAACCATGACCTTTCAGGCTTCGGAGCGAGTCTTCCCTGGCTATAACATCATGGGGACGGCCAAGGCGGCCCTGGAAAACGAGGTCCGACAGCTTGCGGCGGAGTATGGGAAGCGGAATATACGTGTAAATGCCATCTCCGCGGGGCCTCTGGAGACTCTGGCAGCCCGGGGCATTCCCGGCTTCCTGGATATGAAGAGGCTCCACGCAGAGAAGGCCCCACTGAAACGTAACATCACCCTGGAGGAGGTGGCGAAAGCGGCGTTATTCCTGTGCAGCGATCTCTCCAGTGGCGTGACCGGTTCGATGATCCCCGTGGATGCTGGGTATCATATCATGGGGGTTTAGAAGGCGAAATCTTACATTTTCACTGTCGTTATCCAGGAAGACGCTTTCGAAGATGGCAGGAAGGCTTACCACGCTTACTGCCCTGCTCTGAAGGGTTGCCACACCTGGGGCCATACCCGTGAGGAGGCGTTGATAAATGTCGAGGAGGCCGTCGAACTTTACGTGGAAGACTTGATCGAGACTGGCGAGGGCATACCTGTAGACCCTGAAAAAGGGGTAGTAGAGCTGGATACACCTTCTGTGGTAGTGAACGTCCAGTGAACCAGAGTCGTACATTTGTATTATAATCATATGATAAGGGTAGTTCACTAAGGGAGTGCGCCATGGCAAGCGTTGGAGACCGTGTCACAGTCACAATCAGTGACGCAATTCTCTCCGGAACAATAGACATAGCTAGAGGTTCCTCCATGTCGGTGCCTGGGAAAATCATCCAGGACCTCGGGACTAATTGGCTGATACAACTGGATATTTCAGTAGATGGTAAAAACCAGATCGTAGTGCCCAAAACGGCTCAGGTTCAGGCGTAGTAGACCCCAGTCATCTATATTCCCTGTGTAGAGTCGTTCATCTATATCCCAACAAAGAACTGGTGCTAGATGCTACTGATTCGCAGCCCTCTTGGCGCTCTGGGAGCATTGATGGCACTTCTGGACGGGATGGCTGTTGCTGCTCTGGTGCCATTAGACTCACAGCCGGGATTACAACACGTATTGGTGTGGATGATAGTGGGGGTGACCTCTGCTATTACACTGATAGTGATGTTTGTAGTAGTCTGGTTCACAGTCAAAAGACCTGGGTTACTGTTTAATCCTCAGGACATAGACCCAAGAGTCCATTTACCTTTATATGGACCTTCACCTATATATGGACCATCACCTACCCCTCAGCAACCCCCTGTCATGTTCAAAGTTGAAGAAGAACAGGGAGAGCAACAATAGCAAAAAAGTCGGTGCCAGAACATTTCATCACATCCGCTTCGGGGCCTCCATGTCCATGAGGTAGAGGGTCCTGGAAAGGGCTATCTGCGCCGCCTCCACCAGCTTCAGCCGCGCCAGAGTAAGTGGGTAGTCAGCGGGGTCGCTGGAGAGGACGCGGCAGTTCTCGTAGAACCAGTGGAAAGCGGTCGCCAGCTCCAGGGCGTAGTGGGGCAGGTGGTGGGGTTCCAGGTTCCGGGCCATGCTCTCCACCAGCTCTGGTAGCTGCACCATCTTGCGTATTAAAGCTAGCTCGTTAGCGTCCCTGAGTAGAGACATATTGCCGCCGCTCCAGTCTATACCCCTCTCCCTGGCGAGGTTAAGGATGCCACCGATCCGGGCATAGCCGTACTGGACGTAGTACACCGGGTTTTCCGACGACTCCTTTTTAGCCAGCTCCAGGTCGAACTCCATCTGGGTTGCGGGGGTGCGGGCCAGGAAGAAGTATCGGCAGGCGTCAGCGCCAACCTCATCCACCATCTCTCGCAGGGTAATGAACTCCCCGGCGCGCTTGGACACCCTGACCACTTCCTGGCCGCGCTTGAGGGTCACCATCTGTGCGATCATGATGGTAAGCCGCCTGGGGTCTACGCCCAGGGCGGCGACGGCGGCCTTCATCCGGGGCACATGGCCCTGGTGGTCAGCCCCCCAGATGTTTATAGCCTGGTCGTAGCCCCGCTGAAGGAGCTTGTTGTGGTGGTAGGCGATGTCCGAGGCAAAGTAGGTGGGAGCGCCTGTGGAACGTACCACCACGTTATCCTTGTCCTCGCCCAGGGCCGTCGAGGTAAACCACTGGGCACCCTCACGCTCTGAAATGTAGTCCCCCTGACGCAGTATATTTATGGCATTCTCGTACTCGCCGCTCTGGTAGAGGCTCCCTTCGCTGAACCAGTTGTCGAACTCCACTCGTATGTGGCGCAGGTCCTCCCTTATGAGCTGGACCATCTTTTCCCGCCCTATCCTGCCCAGTTCACGCAACACATCCTCCTGGCTCATGGACAGGAAACGGTCACCTTCCTGGGCCACGATCTCCCGGGCCAGGTCGGTAACGTAGGAGCCCACATAGCCTCCGGGGGGAAGCTCTGCCTCCTGGCCCAGGGCCTGCTTGTAGCGGGCGTAGATAGAGCCGTAGAAAGCCTCCATCTGGCTGCCAGCGTCGTTGATGTAGTACTCACGGGTCACCGAGTAACCGGCAGCCTCCAGGACCCTGGACAGGGTGCTTCCCAGCACAGCGCCCCTGGTATGGCCCACGTGCACCGGCCCGGTGGGGTTCACGCTCACGTACTCGACTATGACCCTCTGGCCTGAACCTATCTGGAGAGCGCCATAGTCCTGCCCAGCTTGGCAGATGGCCTCCACCTGCCTTATGAGCCACTCATCTCGAAGACGAAAGTTGATGAAGCCTGGCGCCGCCACCCAGACTTGTTCCACCTCCGCGTCAGGGGCAATGAGTTTCGCCAGCTCCTCGGCAATCTTCATAGGGTTTATGCGGGTGGCGCGGGCCAGCCTGAGGGGGAGGCTGGTGGCGAAGTCTCCATGCTGAGGGTTGGAGGGGTGCTCCACGGCGATGGGCGGCAAGGTATCAAGGCGGAGGACGCCTTCTTTGCGGGCCTCTTCCACCGCTCGCTGAACTTTTTCCGCTATCAGGTCTCGAATAGTAGCTGCCACGATTGGTATATCACCCTCTCATATGTTTGCTATTGTGCTATGGGTCTACTTCGGGTCCTCGGACATCTGGAACCAGATGTCCAGGGAGTCTTCCTGGTTGATGTTGGCGGCCAGGTAGCCGCGGGGGCTCTGAGTAACGCCATCCTCGCCCCGCATCCGGTTGCCCTTCGCCAGCAGGCCCCTGGCTACCTGCTGGATGTTGTCCACGGCAAAGGACACATGGTAGACCCCTGGCCCATTTTTCTGCAAGTGCCTGGCGATGTCGCTGTCGGGCTTGGTGGGCTCGGTGATCTCGATGAGGGTCTGACCCACGCGGTACAGAGCGTCCTTCATACCCCGGTCCTGGTGGTGGTCCAGCCTCTCTGGCTTCAGGCCGAAGCTCTTTTCCATGTAGGCCACCATCTCATCCCGGTTGCGCACCACATAGTGGACATGATGAACGTATTTGAACATACTCCTCCTCATATCGTTACATTTCAACCAACGTACTGCTACTGGCTACCTGCTGGAGGACTTGCTATGGGGGCATTCTACTCCAGGCTACGGCCTGCGTCAACGGGCTTCTGGATTGCCAACGGGACGAGTAGGGGCACAGCATGCTGTGCCCCTACTTCATTGACAGGGCCAGGCTACGGGGGCACAATTGAGACAGACAGGAGGTGCGGTATGCCCGTTCAGCTCGTCAAACGACTCTTCACGGTAGAGGAGTATTATCAGATGGCCGAGGTCGGGATACTTCACGAGGATGACCGGATAGAGCTGATAGAAGGAGAGATAGTGGAGATGGCCCCCATCAGTAGCCGCCACCAGGCCCAGGTAGACCGCCTTAACCGAGTCTTCTCGGAGAGCCTGGGAAGGCAGCGCGTCGTAATCCGAGTCCAGGGCCCTGTAAGGCTGGGAGAGCGCTCGGAGCCCCAACCAGACCTGGCCCTCCTCAGGCCGCGCCCCGATTTCTACGCCGATGCTCATCCCAGGCCTGAGGACACGCTGCTGGTGGTGGAAGTGGCCTACACATCGGAGGACTACGACCGAGAGATAAAGCTGCCCCTCTATGCCCGGTATGGCATCCCCGAGGTCTGGCTGACTGTCCTGGCTGAGGAGGTCATTGAGGTGCACCGAAAGCCTACTCCGGAGGGATACCAGGAGGTGCGTAGAGTCGGCCGAGGGGAGAGCCTGTCCATACAGGCTTTCCCCGATGTAGTGCTGGCGGCCGATGAGGTCCTGGGGTGAGGGATCGCCTGGTGCAAATCCAAGAGTGATAGATTGAATCAATCCAGTAGGCATCTGAATGAATGTGGCAGTCACTTAACTGGCAAAATTCCGGCTGGAGACACAAGGAAGATGAAGAAGCTGGCGCTCTCCAGGCCTTTTGTGCTGCTGGCTGTCGGACTCGTGCTTGTTGTTTCAGCTTGTCATCAAGTGACAGATACGCCGCTGCCCATGCCTACGCCAACACCCAGCCCATCTACTATACTGATCCCTACTTCCACGTTAACACCTTCACCAATCCCTACGCCAATACCCACGCCGACCCCTAGCTCAGGCACCTTCACAGATGATGCTGGTAGAGCGGTAACTCTTCGAGCGGTGCCCCTTAGAGTAGTGTCTATTGGACCCGATGTGACAGGCGCCTTGGTTGCGCTAGGCGTGGCCTCGAAGATCGTTGGAGTCGATGATTTCTCTACCTTGCCTCCAGGTGTAGGCCCTGTTTCTCGACTAGGAGAACCGTACCCCTTGGGAGACGCCATCAGCCCAAGGGTTGGGATCGATCCAGACGCTGTAGCTGCCCTACGGCCAGACCTCGTTGTTACCGATACCCGAATCTGGGTTCGGACCCCTACGGGCACCCCTGTTCCTGCAGCATGTCCTCTGCTGGGCCTGGAAAAGAATGGAATCTTGATGGTATGCATCAACGCCTCTGTGGATATGGTGGGCGTGACAGGTGCACAAAGAAGTATCCTTCTCTTGGGAGAGATCGTTGGCTCATCGAACAGAGCGCAAGAGATCGTGGCTGGATACCAGCAGCGACAGAAGGCTGTCTTAGATAAGGTGAAAAATCTGCCTAGAGTTAGGGTCCTTTTCATCCGAGCCTTTGCTTTGCCACCTCGGCCGGAGGACCCTGGTGTTCCAGTGAGGGAACGCGAGCCTCTTAACGAGCTGATCGACCTGGCTGGCGGGGTGAATATCTTTGGAGCTAACCCTGAAGACAAAACCGCGGTGGAGAAGTTGGTTAAGGATGAATCAATCGACGAGTATTTGAAGAGAAATCCGGAGGTTATCTTGTTGAGGTCCGATCCGCTGGGAATGTCCAGCAGGCCAAGTTGGGGCCAACTGGATGCTGTCAAACAGGGGAGGGTCTATCGGGTTGGGGACCTAACGCTGCTCAGTGTTATCGATCGGCTGGAAGAGATCGCAAGGTTGTTGCATCCTCAGGTCTTTGAGGCGAGAATAATATATAAGAAGCCGTAGACCTCGCAGTCTTGTCCGCCGGAGCAGGGAGCTATGCGGGACTCGAACCACTGTCTTCGCTGGTAAACAACCGTCATAGCGTGGGTTGCTCATCGAGATGGCCGAGACTTATGATCAGGACGCCGTTGGAAGTAGACTAGCTTACCTCGTCCCTCACCCGGCCCAGGAAGCGGGATACCTCCTTAGCAAGGGGCGCATGGGAGGGTTTCTGAAGACCCGGGTCATCCCGAAGAAGCTCCGCCGCCTCCTCCCTGGCTACCTTGAGCAGGTCTTGGTCCGAGAGGCGGGCCACCCGCAGGTCGGGAAGCCCGCTCTGGCGGGTGCCGAAGAAGTCCCCAGGCCCCCGCAGGCTCAGGTCCACCTCGGCAAGCTGGAAGCCATCGTGTATACGCTCCACCGCCGAGAGGCGCTCCCTGGCCTCCTGGGTAGAATACTCGGACAGAAGGAGGCAGTAGCTCTTGTGCTCTCCTCGGCCCACCCGCCCCCGGAACTGGTGCAGCTGGGACAGCCCGAATCGGTGGGCACCCTCCACCAGCATGACGGTGGCGTTGGGCACATCTATACCTACCTCCACCACCGCCGTGGATACCAGTATGTCTATCTCACCGTCGCGGAACCGACCCATGACCTCCTCTTTGTCCCGCGACCCCATCCTGCCGTGAAGCAGGCCCAGCCTCAGGTCAGGAAAGACTTCAGTAGAAAGGCGCTCGTACTCCTCTGTAGCAGCCCTGGCCTCCACCGCTTCCGACTCCTCGATCAGGGGGCAGATGACGAAGGCCTGTCGCCCACTCTTGACCTCCTTTCGCACAAATCCATAGGCCGCCCCCCGCCGCTCCGGAGGCACGTGGCGGGTCAGGACTTGCTGCCTTCCTGGAGGGAGTTGGTCTATGGTAGATATGTCCAGGTCGCCGTAAAGGGTGAGGGCAAGAGTCCTGGGTATGGGTGTGGCGGACATGACCAGCACGTGGGGGCTCACATCACCTTTCTGCCGTAAGGCTGCCCGCTGCATTACCCCGAAGCGGTGCTGCTCGTCTACCACCGCAAGGGCAAGCCGTGGCATCTCTACCCCCTCCTGAATGAGGGCGTGGGTCCCTATGAGGATGTCCAGCGTCCCCTCAGACGCCAGCCTCTGTAGCTCCCGTTTTACAGACGTTCTGGTGCTACCCGTGATCAGCCCCACCGAGATGGGTCTTGGAGCAGGGTCCAGGTACACCGTGATGAGGTTTTCCCTCTGTAGGGGATGGGCAAGGCTCCCCAACAGCCGGGATACGGTGGTAAAATGCTGCTCCGCAAGGACTTCCGTTGGGACCATTATGGAACCCTGATAGCCGCTGGTGGCCGCCGCCAGCAGCGCCGTCAGGGCGACCACCGTCTTCCCACTGCCCACCTCTCCCTGGAGGAGGCGGTTCATGGGAGGAGTGCCGCGCTTCATATCGGCCAGGACCTCTCTGATGCACCGCTCCTGGGCTGTGGTGAGGCTGAAGGGCAGGGAGGTAAGGAAGCTCTCCAGGGCTTTGGGGTCGGCCCGGACTGGTACTCCCTGGACTGCCTCCTGCCAGCTCTTGCGGCGCATGAGTACCGCCATTTGCAGGAGGAAGAACTCATCGAAGGCCAGGCGCTTCCGGGCCAATTCCAGGGAAGGGAGGTCATCGGGGTAATGGGCCTGCATGATGGCCTCGGGCAGTGTCATCAGCCCTTTCCGCAGTCTCAGGCCAAGCCTGGCCTTTGCTCTTATATCTTCAGGGAGGAACTCTTCTATCCAGGGAGCCCACTGCTCAAGGGCCTGCCAGACGATGCTCCGCAGCCTGCGAGGGGTGAGGCCTTCGGTGAGGGGATACACAGGTACGAGCCTGCCCGTGTGGATCAGGCTCTCCTGCCTGTCCAGTATCTCAAACTCCGGAGACTGGAGTTGCACCTGGCCCCTGTAAACCTCCACCCGGCCGCTTAGGGCTACCCTGGAGTTGGGCTTCAGTACCCTGGCTACGTAGGGCTGGCCGAACCAGATTACCCTTATGTTGCCCGTCTCGTCGCTCACCACAGCCTCGGTAGCCTTGAGTTTGCCCTGCTGTCCCAGGGTAGTCTCCCTGGCCTCCCAGACGGTGGCTACTATGGTCCGCTCCTCCCCCGGCGCCAGCTCAGAGACTCTGGCTACTTTAGAGAAGTCGTTGTGATGCCTGGGAAAGAGGTAAAGCAAATCATAGATAGTGGACACGCCCAGCCGACGCAGCCTGGCAGAGAGCTTTACATCCACCCCCCTCAGCCGGTCAACGGGCGACTCCAGGGTAAGGCCAGGGGGAATGGGCCTCTTAGGGAGGCTTTTTGCTCGTGGAGAGGAGGTGAGAGCACCCCCATCCTGACCTTCCCCCATCGAAAGGGGAGGAAACAGCCCTTCCTCCTCCCCCCTTTGTGGGGGAGAGGGGAGCAAGGGGCGAGGGAACTCCCCACTTTCCAGCCTGGCCAGGCAGCGCCTCACCCATTCCTGACGCTCGGAAGGGCTCATGCTGCTGTAGGATACGCTCAAAAGCTCTCCATCATCGCCACCGCCTACTGCTGCGATGATGTCTGAAGCTCCGAGCTTCAGAAAGCGGTCCAGACCACCGATCACGGCGGTGTCGTTATAGCCTTTGCTCTCCTCCAGCTTCAGCATCTTTCGGAAGGCGTCTACCCTTCGGGCTGAGGTCTCCTGGGCCGAAGGCTGGGGTCGGGCTGAGGTATCTCTGGAAGTCATCTCAGAGGCAAGTCTATCACGAAGGGGGGTGTACGCGCTAGCGAGCGGACATCAGACCTACGCCCAATGCTCCGGGGCCAAGGTAAGTGCCGATGGTGGGGCCGAACCTGGACATGATGACCTCTTCTTTGGGGAGTATATCGCCTAAGCGT
>CAYWGG010000005.1:3760-35001 GCA_964457285.1 uncultured Dehalococcoidia bacterium | reverse complement strand
ACAACGTGATGTATAACGCCTTCAAACGGTTGTCCAAGGGCTACTCGGCTGCCGAACGCGCCGCTATGTTCCATGACACTGCTGCTCATGTATACCGGATAGACGTATAAGGCTCCGGCAACGACCAACGGCAACCTGCCCAGCATGTACGGCCCTGTATCCTGGCTGCATTGACATCATCGTCAGACTGGGTATAGGGATGGCCCTGGCAGGCTTTTCGCCTGCATTCCTCCAAGCTAGCGAGTGTTTTGAAAACCCCGATGGTGTAGTACAGCGCTTTTTAGGGATTTTGAAGAGAGCATAAGGAGTGCGACCGTTATATTGAGGTAGACCCGCTATGACATCACTAATTGAGGAGCTGGCAGAGAGAATCGCGGCTCTCGACCCTGAACAGCAGGAGGCTTTACTTAACAAGGTATCTGAACTGAACTTTCGGAAGGGTCTGAAGGAGCTATCCAACCGCTATCGAGAGCGCCTTGCCCAGGAAGGAAAGTTAGGCCAGAAAGCCGAGGAAGTGCTGGCTGGCTTGAAGCAGATGCGGGAGAAGATAGCCGCAGATGACTATCGGCTCTGAACGGGTAGTGTTAGATAGCAACGTGTGGATTTTTGGACTGCGCAGGCAGCCAGACCGTTCAGCTTGTGCAGAATTGCTTGATCAACTGCCACGACTTCGTGTATGTCTGCCCCGCCAGATACTTCGAGAACTCCAGGCCAACCTTACCAATGAGGAGTTGCACGATCTATTTCGATTGCTGAGCCGCTACCCAGACCGAATTGACGTTCAATGGGAAAGGGTAAGAGATGAGCAAATCCAGAAATATCTGGACCTGGGCTGCAAGCTGGGAGATGCGGTCGTGGCTGCCCACGTAGAAGTCCTGAACATAAGAGTGTTGGTCTCTGAGAATCGAGACTTTCTAGAGGAGATTCAAGGACTCCCTTTTCGAGTCTTGACTGCCTCAGAGGCCCTGGCTGAGCTCAAAGAACAGGCAGCGTAAGGAGCCTCTGTAGACTCTGTACAACCTTACATGTCCAGGATAATGGTGGACCACCCGAAGTCCCGCGCGCCATAGGGCGCGCCGCTGTAAGGGTTGTAGTATTCCCTGAATCCACCACGCCCGATCAGCTCATGGCTTTTGGCTACTATCTCGTCGGCAATCTCGGGGTAGCCGTGTCGCCGCAGGGCATGGCTGAGGAACCAGTTGGTGTTCATCCAGGTGGGTCCACGCCATATGAAACCCTGAGGGTTCCCCGGCATGAACTTGGGCTCCGACGCTGACACCGAAGGCACCGGGTAAGGCAGCCAGAAGTGGTCTGGCGAGGTGAGCAGCCCCTCTACCAGGCGGCGGACGATAGGCCGGGGCAAGTCCTCCAGTATCAGGGGCATCAGCGAGCTGATAGTTATTACCTTGACCGAGCGCTCTGCGGCCCCTGACAGGTCGAAGAAGGCCCCCACCTCCTCGTCCCAGCACTTGCGTATCAGGGCGTCCTGAGCCTTGTCCGCCTCTTTGACGAACTCGCTGCTATCTTCACCCCTGCCTTCCAGCAGCCTGATCAGGGCCCGCAGGCCGAAGATGTAGATGGAGTTAAAAAGCACGTCCTCGAAGTTAAAGAGGTCGGCCTGGAGTACCCGCCGGTCGTCGCCCCGCAGAGGCTCGTAAGCCTCGTATAGCTTCATCAACTGAGTTATAAAGCCCTCGTTGGTAAGCTCCTCCAGATGGAGGTCCTCGTCGTACTTGGGTGAACAGTCTATACCCGACTCTTCTGGTTGGAGGATGGCAAGGAGCCCATCGTCATCGGGGTCGCGGTTCTCCTTGAGCCATCGGTAGTAGGATTCGAGCGTCGGGATGGCGTCGCTCAAAAAAGCCTCGTCGCCGGTGGCCTGGTACACTCGCTCCGCGGCGTAGGCGAGGATGGGGGGTTGTATGGTGGAGCTGTAGTAAGGAGAGGTGCGGCCCACCAGATTGCGGCTCAGGAAATTGTCCCGCTTCTCCAGCTCCCAGAAGGTGAGGTGAGGGATGAAACCAGAGGGCAGAGCTGCGCTCAAGAGAGTGCGGAGTTCGGCCACTGCCAGCTCTTTATCGAGGTGGATAAGGGCGATGGCGTGGAAGCAGGAGTCCCAGAACCACTGAAAAGGGTAGCTCCGCAGTGACGGACACACGAAGGTATACTCTTTCCCGTTCCAGTCAGCCCTGCCTCGGCGCAGGTTGCCCAGGAGAATCTTTCGCGCCCCAGACTCCAACGCCTCTCTATCCATACTCCCTCCTCACTAGAGGTCAGAGATCAGCCAGCAGCTATTAGCTTTTGGGAGAGCTGTCAGCACTCAGCTATCAGCTCTACGATTGGTATAGCTCAAGATAGCGTCCGGCTACCACCGGCCATGTAAACTTATCCAGAGCGTATTCCCTGCCCTCAGCTCCCAGGCTCCCACGCCAGCCATCGTCGTTGACCAGCCGGACAAGCTCGTCGGCTGCGGCATCCCTGTGGAAAGCAGGCACTACCACAGAGCCCCTGGTCAAAAGCTCTCGGTTAGCGCCCACATCGTGAGTGAGCACTGGAAGGCCGCAGGCCATAGCCTCAAAGAAAGCCAATCCGAATGCCTCGTACTTAGAGAACAGGGCAAAGATGTCGCTCTCCAAATACCAGCGCTCCAGCTCCTGGTCGCTGACCTCGCCGGTGATAACCACTTCCTCCTCCAGGCCCCGGGTCCGCACCAGGTCCCGAATCTCGGCCTCTTTGCCTTCGTCCCTGCCTACCAGCACAAGCCGAGCGGGGCGCTGGAAGTGCGGCCTGGCTTGCTGGTAGGCCTCTAGCAACCATGCCTGACCCTTGTGGTCACCCAGCCTCCCTACGCAGAGGACTTGCGCCACCTGCCCGGGCGTCGTGTCGCTCCGCCCTTTCCCTACCTCGCCTCCCTCGCACACTCTCCGTTCCACTCTTGCCATGCTTGGGGCCTTCACACCCCAGCCAATAACAGACAGTTTCCTCTCCGGTATCAGGTAAGCCTTCTGCACTCGCTTCCGCTCTAGCTCGGTCAGCGCCACCACATTGTCTACCACCTGGCACAGCGGGATGTTAAAGAGGCGGAACCATTGCCGGTTCCAGGGTAGGGTGTGAAAGGAGGGAGTAAACACCAGCCTGGCCCTGTTGCGCGCCCACACCCAGGACCATATATGCCCCCAGAACCAACCGTCGCCCACGAAGTGGATTACCGTGGGGTCGAACTCGTATATGTACCGCCGTATCTGAGTGGGTGGGAACCAGACCAGGGGGACGGAGTAGAGAGGGAGGGATTTGAGAGGGAAGCTGGACAGGCGTAAGATGGTGATCCCCTGAGGGGTGACTTCCCTGTCGGCCCAGTCGGGATGAGGGACTCTGGGGAAGGCGTACTTCCCTGTGAGGACGCTCACAGCTTCCACCTGGGGCGATGCCAGGTACTCAAAGGCCAGTCCTTCAATAGCCCGCTCTATACCTCCCAGATAGGGCCTGAAGTAAGGCGTCAGAAACAAGACCCGCATCTTCCTGGCACTCACAGCTAGCTCTACATCCTTCGGGCTTGAGGGCCTCGATCCAGAACATACACGCGCATGGTAGCTCTGACCCAGTCATGCAGTGTTAATTGCCATGCTAAGTCCTGTTTATCTGAGTGTCAAGCATGTGTGAAAGCTCGCACCCCGGCCCCTTCCCTCTGGGAGAGGGGTGCCCTGAGCGTGCCCAAGGACCGGGATGAGGGACCGTTTCACACTTTGTCGAGAAGGCCCGAGGACCTAGAGCTCTGCCTTTCCCGTACGAACGGTGTAGGCAGTTTCTACCGGGGTAACAAAAATCTTGCCATCACCGGGGTAGCCTGTGAAGGCACTATCGTGAATAATTTGGAGAACTGAATCCACCTGATCATCATTTACCACAACGAGAATCATGGACTTGGCAAGCTCGTTGTAAATCTGGCTTCCTACCTGGATACCCTGCTGTTTGCCTCGCCCGACGACCTCCCACTTGGTAAGCGCAGCAAAGCTGGCTTTTGCCAGGGCAGAGGCAACGACCTCTTCCCTCTCTGGCCTTACCACGGCTCTAATCATCTTCATCGGTCAAATCCTCCTTGCCACCTCTCATGGTGGCCTGTGGAACCATTGAGTCGTCAAGAAAGGGCAGGGACCATCAAGACTCGCTCCTCGGCCTCATGATCCCTCTGAACCATCTTAAGCACTTCCAGGTTCCTCATAAGGACAGGAAGAATCTCCTCCAGCATATCCACCGGGACCAGCTCCATGATTTTCACCCCGGGTCTGGGGTCTGTACCGGTCCGCCCTCCCACAAAGATGCTCACAGCATCCACTATTCGCCCGTTGATTCTAGCCTTGGCCCCCTGGAAGCCGATGTCAGCAGCCTGGTGGTTGCCACAGCCAGCAGGGCACCCAGACCAATGCATCGTGATTGGGGGTGTCTCGGGGAACTGCTTGGCTAGGGCCTTGGTAAGGCGGTTACCAACTCCCTTGGTCTCAATCAAGGCCAGGTTACAGTAGTCCACCCCAGTGCAAGTTATCAGTCCCCTGATGAATGGGTGGGGATCGGGAGAAAACTCCTTCAGGAGCGGTTCCGCCAGGAGACCCTTCAATTTCACTTCGGGTACGTTGGTGAGGATGGCATTTTGGCTCGTGGTGAGACGGATATGCCCATCGCCGTACACCTCGGCAAGGCGCGCCAACTCCTCCAGCTTTTCACTGGTAACGCGTCCCGTGGGAACGCAGAGACCCACCGAAAGGAGGCCCGCTTGCTTCTGAGGATTAATACCCAGGTGGTCGGTCTTGCGGGGAAGGCGTACATCCTCCTGGGCCTTCTCTAGCGGTCGGCCCCATCGCTCCTCTAGGGTGGCCCTGAAGCGCTCAATCCCCCAGGCCTCAATGAGAAAGGCGAGGCGGGCCTTGGTCCGTTGCTCTCTAAAGCCTTCGTCCCGAAAGAGGAGAGTGATTTCGGCGGCCAGGCGAGCAGCTTCCTGTGGTTCGACGAAGACATCCAGGGGTTGGGCTACTGTCATACCTCCGGACCCCATTTTGCCACCCACCGCCACATTGAAGCCCGACTTCCCATCGGACTGCCGGACCGCCGGTGTCATGCCAATATCCTGCGACTCACTGTGGGTGCAGTTTTCCAGGCAGCCGGTGATGGTTACATTGAACTTGCGGGGCAAGTTGGTGAAGGCCCTGTTTTTCAAGAAGATGCCGGTGTATTCAGCACCTACTGGCGAGGCGTCAAAAAGCTCCTTGGGCGTTAGCCCGGCCAGGGGGCAGCAGTTGACGTTTCGGACATTGTCCATACCAGTCTGGAAGGATGAGAGGTCTACCTCTGGGAGTGATTGCATAATCTGGGACACGTCCTTAATCTCAACAGCCCTCAGCTGAATCTGCTGGCGAGTCGTCAAGTCCAGGATGCCGTTGCCCAGGCGGCGGGCGATGTGGGCCAGAGTGTGTAGCTGAGCTGAGGTAGCCTGGCCGTTGGTAATGCGGATGCGCATCATGAACTGGCCTGGGGTCGGCTTGCGGAAGAAGGTGCCAATCCACTTGAGGCGCTCTCGGTCTCCGGGGTCCATTGTCTCCCAACCCCCATGTTGGACTGCCAGCTCCTCGATCTCCTCAAGGATGTCGAGGCCATCCTTTTCTGCTTTGTATCGTTCAATGGGGTTATTGCCTGGCCTCATGGTATGCTTCCTCTACCTTCCCTATATTCTCTCTTTGCCAGGGAGAGGGCGAAATGAAGGTCTCTTTAGATCTGAAGATAAGGCGCCATTAGCACACGTCCCGTATGTGCAGGGTAAGAGGGCGCTGCCTTAGCTCTCAGGGGCGCTAGCCAGAACGAGCGCCAGCTACGTTGGGTCATTGCCAGTACCAGCAGCAAGATACAAACCCCAAAGGCGATCAGGCCCAGCACCAAAAACCCTGGTCCGAAGGAGCCACTTGCCTGCTTGATATTTCCCATCAAGGTCGGCAGGAAGAAGCCCCCCAGTCCCCCAATGGCACCCACTACTCCGGTGGCTATACCGATCTGGTTACGAAAACGCTGTGGCACGAGCTGGAACACAGCGCCATTGCCCATGCCCAGACATGCCATCAAGGCAAAGGTAAGTCCCGTCATTACCCCAATAGCCAGTAACTGAGCGCTCAAAATGTAGGTAGCACCGATGCCTAACAGTAGCACCGAAAGCACCCTCATCCCTCCGAACCGGTCTGCCAGATACCCTCCGACGGGGCGAGCCCCACTGCCCGCAAAAGCGGCAACAGCCGTAAGATACCCTGCCGTTGCCGGGCTGACCTGGTACTGGTCCCGAAGGAAGATTGGCAGGAAGCTGCTCAGCCCCACGTAGCCGCCAAAGGTGACGCTGTAAAACAGGCAAAACCACCAGAGGTCACCTCGCTTCAGGGCTGCCAGGTAATCCCCCCTCGCCCCCCTTTGAGAAAGGGGGGATGGGGGGATTTGCCCTCCCTCAGGGCGGCCCGGGCTGTCCCTGGCCATCAGGAGGAAGGCTACCAGCACAAGGGCCAGGGGCAGCATCGCCAGCCCCAGAACGTTGTGCCAGCCCACCACACCGGCCAAGCGGGGTGCCAGAAGGTTGGCGATGACGGTGCCGCTGTTGCCCGCTGCGGCGATACCCATCACCAGGCCCTGACGCTCCGGTGGATACCAGCGGCTGGCTAGAGGCAGGGCCACCGCGAAGGAAGCTCCTGCCACCCCCAACAGCAGCCCAACGCCCAACAGCACAGGCAGGTTGTCTCCAGCCTGCCAACCCAACGTGAGGGGCAGGAAAAGGAAAACCAATAAAGCAACGCCTATTCGCTTGCCGCCAATACGGTCGCTGAGGAGGCCCAGCGGTACGCGTAGCAGTGAGCCGCTGAGGATGGGGACTGCCACTAGCAGACCTTTTTCACCAGGACTCATCCCAACACTCTCGGCAATGTATATGCCAAGGGCCCCCAGCAATACCCAGAGCATAAAGCTCAGGTCGAAATGGAAGAACGAGGCTATGAGGGTAGGTAGATGTCCCTTGCTAGCCGTAGAGACACCGAGGCACGGCCCCTCACCCTGTCCTGTGGACATCCCTCTCCCAGTGGGAGAGGGACTGAGGGTGAGGGCCTCTGTGTCTCTGCGTCTCTGTGGCAGATGAATCTGGCTAAATCTCAAGGAGGCTCTCCCCATTGCCAGGCCGAGCTACTACTACGCTGGCCTTCTCCTGGCCATTGGCACCCAACACTGCCGTGCGGCTCTGGCCAAGAAGCCTTTTGATCCCCAGCGGGTCTTTCCGATAGGCACGGATCAGATGGACCCACTTCACGCTCTTGTAACCCTGCAAGAAGGGCACCCACAACCTCAGAGGGCCTCCGTGTTGATGGGGGAGGGCCTGGTCATTGAGGCCGAAGACCAGGAGCACCCTCGGGTCCCGTGCCATAGACCTCGGTAAACTTTCAAAATACAGGCCATCGGCTGAGTAGAAGACAAAGTACCCCCCCTCGGGGGCATCAATACCTGTGGCGTCCAGCACATCTACCAGACGCACCCCTTCCACTTCCGGCTCCTCTACCCAGTTGAAGATCTGGCACACTAGAGGGGTTTTCTCCCGGACCCGGGGCAGTTTCTCAAGCTCAGGCCAGCCTATGAGCTTGCGCTGGCCCATCACATCGGTTAACGTGGTTTGCCATTTCTCAATGGGGCGCTCAGGTGGCATGGGAAAAAGGGAAAGGACCGGCATAGGGTCGGCCTCGAAATCCATGACTGCGAACTGGTCTTTGAACTTGGGATAATTGATCCCCTCTCGCCTGGCCATGCTAACATTTCCCCTCTATGCCCTCACCGGTCCCAGAAACGCCTTCCAGAGGGCAGACAAAGATTTTGCCATCTCCGTAGTTGCCCGTTTGATTGGTCCGAAAGATGGCCGTGACCAGTGCATTAACTTGTTCATCCTGGACCATCCAGACCACCATCCGCTTGGGCAAATACGGTATACCCGCCTCCTCACCACCCGATAATGGTCTCAGATAGCGGAGTCCACGCTGACGTCCTCGGCCCAGGACCCGATGGTGGGTGACCTCCTGGAACCCTAAAGCTTTGGCAGCCTCTCGGGTGGCCTGCCACTTCTCCGGCCGGATAATAGCAATGATCTCTTTCATTTCGAGCCTGCTCCACCTGGGATATGAGATAATCTTGCCATTATAGTAGTTGTGAATTGTTTCACAAGAATTACTATCTTGTTAAAAGGGTGTTACGGTTTACGGTTCTTCACTGTTTTGTGCGGTCTTATCCCCTCACCCTGGCCTCCAGCCACCCCTCTCCCATTGGGAGAGGGGCTGGGAGTGAGGGCTTTCACACATTACCGTGATGAGCCAGGGATTACGGCCCGGAGAGCTACGTCTGGTAGAATAGAAGTCATATTTTTAAAAGCAGTCAGCTATCAGTTGCTAGCTGAAGGCTGATAGCTTAGGGAAAGAGGTGAAGGTATGCCAGGACAGATAGTCCTTGCAGGAGGAGAGGAGTTTCGCCTTCGTTGTGAGGAGATGGACAGTTTTATCCTGGAAGCTACCGGCAAGAGGCCAGCGAGAGTGTTGGTCTTGCCTACGGCAGCCGCCTTCTCGGGCCCAGAAAAGGCTGCCTCCGATGGTGTCAGGCATTTCGCGCGCCTCGGGGCCGTTGCCTCAGAGCTTATGGTCCTGGACCAGGAGCAGGCCAGCGATGAGGAGTTGATCAAGGCGGTCTCTGGAGCCTCGGTAATCTACTTTACCGGTGGCAGCCCAGACCATCTGCTGGAGACCCTGCAAGGGTCAAAGCTGCTTGATTGCCTGCAAAGAGAGCTAAACGCGGGAGCGATAGTAGGGGGGTCGAGTGCGGGGGCAATGGTGATGGGCTCCATGATGAGGCGGCCCTCCTCGCGTGAATGGGTCCAGGGGCTCGGAATCGCTGAGGGGATAGCCGTGTTGCCCCACCATGAGCGCAGCGACCCGGCCAGGGTTGCCCAGGAGCTAGCCAGGACAGTACCGCCAGAACTGAAGGTGTTGGGAATTGACGCCAGGACGTGTTGCTTTGGGACCCCTGGTAGCTGGAGGGTATTGGGCCCCGGCAGAGTGATCGCTTACCAGAACGGCTCCTGGACCGCCTTTAGCTCCGGGCAGATTTTGCCCCAAGGGTTCTGACCCTTTCTCCCTGCCCTGGCGGGATGGAGTTAGAGGGATTAGAGTGGGGTACTTTCACACACCCTCTCTCAGGCGGTCCTCGGCCTCACGGAGGTCCTTAAAGGAGTCCACGCTACGCCAGAAGGCCCTTGAGCGAAGGGCGGCCAGCTTTCCCTCGGCCGCCAGTGCCGGGAAGGTGGAGCTCTCGTGATCTCCCAGGTCAGGCAAGCGTCCCTCAATCTGGCGGGAAAAGACATAAACTCCGGCGTTTATCCAGTAGGGAAGGTCCACCTTCTCCCGAAAGCCCTCCACGTCGTCCTGGCGGTTTACGTCTACCACACCGTAGGTGTTGGGGAACGGCACCACCATGATGGTGGCCTGGTGGTCTGGATTAGTCTCCTGATTCCTACGAAATCTGTCCACGAGGTCACCGAGGCTTTCGGCAGTGATAACGTCGCCATTGGTGACGACTACTTGCCTTTCCCTCCTGGGGACGAGGGATATACCTTTGCGAATGGCTCCCCCTCTCCCCAAGGGCGTTTCCTCGACGCTATAGTAGGCATGGATGCCATAATCGCTTCCATCGCCGAAGAACTCCTTGATGGCCTCCCAGCGGTAGCCTGCAAGGAAGATGATGTCCGTTACTCCGCTCCGCTTTAGCCACTGCACCTGGTGCCAGAGGATGGGCTTTCCACAGAGAGGAACCATCGGCTTGGGGACAGTGTCCGTCAGTGGGCGAAGCCGCTCTCCTCTGCCCCCTGCTAAGATCAAAGCGTACATCTTTGCACCCTTTCACACAGCGTACTGGGAGGACAACTCACCCAGCACGCCTACTATACCCACCTCGTGGAGCGTCCGTCAACAAGACTCCAGGGTGCTGTGAAAATAGGGCTCTAACCCTATTTTCGTTTCCAGAGTACTAGAGCACAGTAACTGGGTCCACGTCTACAGTCCAACCCTGGGGTATGGTCACGTCCTCCAGAAAGGAATGGAGGTTCCAGCCCCGCAGGATAACATGCCATCTGTATCTACCTCGGACCCGCTCTGGAAAAGCGGGAGCGGGCCCCACTACCTCCACATCGGTCAGGCCTGAGGAGTAGGCGGTCTGGCGTAGCGCACGCCCCATCCTCTCGGCCTCTCGCTGGCAGGCCCCAGCGTTGGTGTGAAGATACGTCATGTGGATGAGGCGGCTGAAGGGGGGGGTCCCTTGCTGCTGGCGGAACTGTATCTCCCTGATGTAGAGAAGCCTGTAGTCCTGCGCTGCTGCGGCCTCAACCGGGTAGCTGGTAGGGTTGTAGGTCTGTATAATCACCTTCCCAGGCGATGGGCCCCTGCCGGCCCGTCCCGCTACCTGGCAGAGGAGCTGAAAGGCCCGCTCACCCGCACGAAAGTCGGGCAGGTTCAGACCGATGTCAGCGAGGACCACTCCCACCAGGCTCACGTTGGGTATGTGTAACCCCTTGGCCACCATCTGAGTGCCTACCAGAACCTGCGCCTCTCCACGGAGGAACCGCCCCATTATGCTCTCGTGGTCCTGGGAGACATGAGCCGTATCTCTATCCCACCTCAGAGCAGCAGTATCGGGGAGCAGCCCCTTGAGCTCCTCCATCACCCGCTGCGTCCCCAGCCCTAGATACCTTATCCTCGAGCTACGGCACTGGGAGCAGCCTCTGGGGACAGGAGACCGTCGGTTGCATTGGTGGCAGAGAAGGCGCATATCTGCTGCATGGTAGGTCATGGTTACGGAGCACCGCCGGCAACGTACCACAAAGCCACAGTCCCGGCATTGTACTAGGGTGGCGGTGCCACGGCGATTGAGGAAGAGTACCGCCTGTTCCTCCCTTTCTATACACTGGCTAAGGGCTGTGGCCAGGGCCCGGCTAAAGATGCTCCTGTTGCCCTCCTTCAACTCCTGCCTCATATCACAGACCTCTACCTGGGCCAGCCGCCCCTCACTCTTTACTCCCCTCTCCAACTCGTGGGCGAGGGGATGGGGGTGAGGGCACCCACTGGTGGGAGAGGGGCTAGGGGTGAAGGCAATCCTCCGCGGCAGCTCCAAAAGCCGGTACTCCCCTCTGTTCGCCCTGTAGTATGTCACCACGTCGGGGGTGGCGGTGCCCATCACCACAACCGCTCCGGCAAGCTCACCGAGCTGCAAGGACACCTCACGGGCATGGTAACGAGGTGTAATATCCTGCTGCTTGTAGGTCCACTCGTGCTCCTCATCCACAACTATCAGGCCCAGGTCGGGCAGGGGTGCAAAGAGGGCACTTCGTGGCCCCGCTACCACATCGTAGTCCCCATCCTTTACCTTCCACCACTGGTCGAACTGCTCGCCGAGAGAGAGGCCGCTGTGCAACAGGGCTACCCTTCCGGGAAACCTGGCGTTGAGGCGGTGTACTGTCTGTGGCGTGAGGGCTATTTCCGGCACCAGGAAGATGCCCTTTCTACCCATCGTCACACAACGTTCCAGCGCCCTAAGGTACACCTCCGTTTTGCCACTGCCGGTAACCCCATGAAGGAGAAACGCACCTGGAGCGCCTGGCTTGCCCTCTAGTGCGGCAGCAATCTCCGATAGGGCGCGCTCTTGTTCAGGAGTCAAGATTATGTCGAACCCAGCCTCAGTCTCGCGCTGGCGTTGCAAGGCTGGCTCCCTTTCCACCCTTATCCATTCCAGGGCTAGCAGCCCCTTCGCCAGCAGACCAGATACCACCCCCATGCCATACTCTTTGCTCACAAGGGAAAGGGGAATGGGCTTCTCAGAGAGGGTCAGAGCCCTATACAGGGCCGTTTGCCTGGGGGCTTTGTCTCCAACCTGCCCTGCCGCCTGACCAGCAGGCCGGATATAGCAGTCGTATTTATGGGACACTTTCGGCCTGGGCAACTCCCATCGGCGCTGTAGCAGCCCCTTTCTCAACAGCCGATGAAGCTCCCTTTCGCCATCCCTGCCCAGGGCCCTCGCTATCTCCCTCTCCCCGACTTCTCCCCGGCTAGCAAGATACTCCAGGGTCTCCCTCTCGATGGAGCTCAGTCCAGGAGGGACGCCCTCCTGGTGGGGAGTCACTCGGACATAGGACCGCACGCGGCTTTCAAAACCTGGGGGCAGCATGAGGGCCACGGAATCGAACAGGGGCGATAGATAGTAGCGGCTGATCCACCTGGCCAGCTTAAGGCCCAGGTCACTGATGAGAGGAGATGGCTCCACCGATGACAACACGTCCCTGGTGACATCTACCTGCGGCCGGTCCGCAAGCTGAAATACTATTCCCTGGACTGGCCTTGACCCAAGAGGCACCCATACCATCTGGCCAGGCTGAATGTCCAACCAGGGAGGTATGCTGTAGGACAGAGTCTTATCGTGGCCGATAGGCGCGTCAACGGCCACCTCAGTGTATCTCATAATATGCCCAGCTTAGCAACTCAGCGAGGATTACTCCTGGGGCCTCCTGCCAGGTTGGCGTCTCTCTTTAATACGGGCTGCCCTGCCCGACAAGCCGCGGAGATAATACAGCTTGGCCCTTCGCACGTCTCCTTGCCTTACTATCTCTACCGACTCCAGTAGCGGTGACTGAAAGGGGAAGGTGCGCTCGACGCCTACACCATAGGTCACGCGCCGTACTGTAAAGGTAGCGCCGGGCCCTCCCCCTCGCTTTTTTATCACTACCCCCTGAAAGGATTGAACCCTTTCCCGCTCACCTTCCCTTACGCGGAAACTGACCCGGACAGTATCTCCAGGGCCGAAATCCTGGACTTGGGGGGTCGGCTTCACGGGGATTAAAGACTGGGCGTCCATAGCTATCCTTTCCTGTTTGTTTATTTACTTATTTCAATCCTCACCAGACCCTTCGGCTGCCCCTTCGCTCCGCTCAGGGCAGGCCCTTCAGGACGGGTGCAATGCTTTCAGCTTGTTACATTCTATACACGCCAGGCTGTTGAGACAAGGGAGCGATAGTCCCATTCTGCCAAGAAATCAGCTTCGCCTGTAACCGTGGGACTGAAGGAACTCCAGGTCATCCCTTGTAAGCTCGGTCATCTCCAGTAAGTCGGGACGCCGTTTCAGGGTCCTGAGCAGGGCTTGCTGTCTGCGCCACCGGGCTATCTCACTATGGTTCCCCGACAGCAGAACAGGCGGGACTTCAAGGTTGCGGTATACTGGGGGCCGGGTGTAAAGGGGGTGTTGCAGAAGGCCAGAGGTTATGGAGTCGCCTTTCACGCTCTCAGCCGAACCCACGACCCCAGGTATGAGGCGCACTACCGCGTCCACCAGGACCATAGCTGCCAGCTCACCACCGGTAAGCACGTAGTCGCCTATGCTGATCTCATCGGTGGCCAGGCCCTCCCTTATCCGCTCATCCACCCCTTCGTAGTGGCCGCAAATCAGTACCATGCCTGGCTTCCGGGCCAACTCCTCGGCTATCTTCTGGTGGAGAAGTCGGCCCTGGGGAGACAGGAGTATGATGGGCACCTGCCGTTGCTCCTCCTGGGAGTAGCGAGAAAGGGCGTCCTCTACAGCTTCAAAAACGGGCTCAGGTTTCATCACCATGCCCGGCCCTCCACCATGCTGATAGTCATCAGCAGTATGATGGCTGTCGTGAGTATAGTCTCGGATGTCCCGTATTCGTATGTGAACAAGCTCCTTCTCTATAGCCCGCTTGATGACGCTCTGGTGAAAAGGCCCTTCAAACATGGATGGGAAAAGAGTGAGAATATGTATACGCATGGCTCAGTGAGTAAGGCAAGCCGAACGTAAAGGGAAGGTGGGGAATACATGGCCTCTACGAGGTACGGTGGTGTCCTCCTGCTGGGCCCCTATGATGTGGAGCATCGGGCTGAGTAGGATGCCCCAGGGCTTCGCCTCTGAGCAGTTCCAGGGCATGAGGCAGAACGGGCAGTATCACCTCCAGGCATTCCCTGACCCCCCTGGGGCTGCCAGGTAGGGTCACGATGAGAGTGCGGCCCCTGATACCCGCCACGGAACGGCTGATCATGGCCATAGGGGTCTTTTCCAGGGTCCGAGACCTCATGGCCTCTGCCAGGCCGGGGACCTCTTTCTCTATCACCGAGAGGCAGGCTTCGGGAGTCACATCGCTAGCCGCCATGCCGGTGCCACCGGTGGTCACGATCAGGTCTACCTGGTCTTGATCGGCCCATCTTATCAGCCTGTCGGCTATCATCTCCCTCTCGTCGGAGACCACCTCATACCGCAGACACTCGTAGTCGGGCGAGGCCAGCATCTCCTGGATGACCTTGCCACTGGTGTCCTCTCGCTGGCCGTGGTAGCCAGATGTGCTAACGGTTAGAACTGCAAGTTTGAACATACTTATCCTTCCCCTGGAAGGATGATTGAGGTCTCCAAAGCTTGCTTGAGAGATTATACCATAATCGCCCGATGGACATCTACAGCTTTAGACACCCACTCAGCGAGATGGGTAAGGGCGAAAGCAACTGGCGAGGGCTTCGGGTGCACAGCCTTTATCCGCCGAAGGATCAAGCTTCATCGCCTTATCAGGGGGTATCAGGCCGGTAAAGATTTCAGGATGGAGAATCTGGGCCAGTATTTCCACCCCTTTAACCACTCGCGGCCCGGGCCTGCTGAAATAGATATGGTCTATCATATAAACCTGGCCGGCCCTCACCGCCAGCAGGTCCCACCAGCCCTCTTGCCTCGCCAGCCAGTGTATCTCCTTCAGGCTTCTGCTCAAGTCAGAGGAGCACAAGGTAAGAATGAGGATTTCTGGGTCGTAGCTCACTACCTGGTCCCAACTAAGGCGTAACGCCGAGCAGCCAGGGCTGAACATCTCGTCCCTTCCCCCCGCAAGTGTCTTCATCTCCGGTATCCAGTGGCCCCCAGCTACCAGCGGGCCTATCCCCTCCAGAGAAAAGACCCGTGGCCTATAAGCGGCCCTGGCAGCCTGGCTGGCTATGGCGTCTACTCTGCTGCGTAGCTGGCCTACCAGCTCCTCGGCCC
Source organism: uncultured Dehalococcoidia bacterium (assembly GCA_964457285.1). Classification (GTDB taxonomy): domain Bacteria; phylum Chloroflexota; class Dehalococcoidia; order Lucifugimonadales; family JAGWBF01; genus CAYWGG01. Next base: position 19,884 of record CAYWGG010000005.1, on the reverse strand, counting down.
TGGCCCTGACCTCTGCCACTTGACCCACCTCTATGATGCTGGCGAAAATCTCGCCCAGAGTCCTGGGGCTCAGTACCAGGACCCTGGGCTGGGTCTTGAAGACAGCCACCGCTTCAAAGACCTGGCTGGCGTCCACATCGCAGATATAACACAAGTCCTGAGTGAGGATCACGTCCGGGTTGTTATGGTAGAGCCACTGGGTATCAATCTCGTAGGTGCTTTTGCCAGCCTCCGCGAACTCTCTCATCTTCTGCTCTACCTCTGCGCTGGTAAGCACGGAAGTATCCACAAGGCTGCGGCTTACTACATACTTTGTTCTAGCCTCGGGAGGATAGTCACAGAGGTCTGTTACTCCCACTACCTGGTCCCCAAGGCCTAAAGCGAAAGCTATCTCGGTGCCGCTGGGCAAAAGGGAGCAAATCTTCATCTCACACTCCACAGCTGTCAGGTCAATACAGGTAGCACGCTACCCAGTGGTTGGGGGCCGTTTCCTTCAGGACCGGCTCCTCTCCGGAGCAGTGGGGCATGGCCTGGGGGCAGCGGGGGTGGAACCGACAGCCCGAAGGAGGATTGAGGGCACTGGGAACTTCACCCATGAGGACTATTTCCTCCTTCTTATCGTCTGGATGGGAGGGGAGAGAGGCGGCAAAGAGGGCCTGAGTATAGGGGTGCATGGGGTTGTTACATAGCTCCAGGCTCTCCGCCATCTCCACTATCTTCCCAAGATACATCACCGCAATACGATGGCTGATGTGGGCTACTGCCGCCAGGTCGTGGCCGATGAAAAGGTAGCTCACTCCCAGGGCTCGCTGGAGGTCCTCCAGCAGAGAGAGGATGTGGGCGCGGATGGATACGTCCAGGGCGGAGACAGGCTCATCCAGCACAACAAGCTGGGCACTGGTGGCCAGGGCCCTGGCGATAGCAATACGCTGTCGTTGCCCACCGCTGAACTCATGGGGGAAGAGGCGAGCTGCATCGGGTTGAAGGCCCACCAGCTCCAGGACTTCCCCTACCCTCGCCCTGATGGCCTGGCGAGATAGCCTGGTGTGGATCTCCAGGGGCTCAGCTATAATCTCCCCCACTCGCAGGCGGGGGCTGAGGGAACTGTAAGGGTCCTGGAATACCACCTGGACCGACTTCCTGTACTCCATCAGGTCTTTCCCATGAAGGGTATTTATCTCCCTTCCCTGGAACTGGATAGACCCGGCGGTGGCCTCCTCCTGGGCCAGGACAAGCTTGGCTGTGGTAGTCTTGCCACAGCCTGACTCCCCCACCAGACCCAGGGTCTCCCCATGTCCAATGCCAAAGCTCACGTCATCTACCGCCTTGACCCACCCTTTCATCCGCCCCAGCAGGCCCGAGGTCACTGGAAAGTATTTTTTCAGCTCACGCGCTTCCAGCAGATAGTCGGCCACTACGTTCCCCCTTTTTTACCTTGAGGGTCGGGCCTTGTCTTGTTGAAGGTCAGGTTCTCCAGAGACCAGGTCCGATGTCCGGGATGAAAATGGCAACCAGCATTTAGCGGGATGACCATTAGCGAAAGAGACGTCCTCTGGTTCTTCAGCAATACATCTCTCCATGACGTGGGGGCACCGGGGATAGAAAGCGCACCCAGGAGGCAGGCTGGCCAGGTCCGGAGGCTGCCCAGGGATGACGTACAGGGGGGCCTTGTCCCCAAGCCTGGGTATTGATTTGAGGAGGGCCTCCGTGTAAGGGTGCTCGGGGCTGTTGTAAATCTCCCGCACCGACCCCTGCTCCACGATCTTGCCCGCGTACATCACGGCGACCTTATCGCACATTTTAGCTACAATACCCAGGTTGTGGGTCACGAAAATCAGGGCCACGCCAGTCTCCTTCTGCAGATCCCTCAGAAGGTTAAGGTACTGGAGCTGGATGGTAACGTCCAGATTGGTGGTGGGCTCGTCGGCAACGATGAGCTTGGGCCCACCCGCAAGGGCGATGGCTCCCACAATACGCTGCCTCATTCCCCCACTCATCTGGTGGGGATACTCCCGCATCCTTATCGCTGGCGAGGGTATACGCACCGCATGCAGCAGCTCCGTCACTCGCTCCTTGAGAGCCCTACGCCTCAGACCTCGATGGAAGTACGCTGGCTCAGACACCTGGTCAGAGATGGTGAATAGCGGGTCCAGGGAAGCCATAGGGTCCTGAAGGATCATGGCTATATCGCGCCCCCGGATCCCGCGCATCTCTCCTGGGCTTTTCGTCAGCAGGTCTTCTCCTTCGAGTTCGATGCTGCCACCGATTATCTGGCCCGCCGGTGGCAGGACACGGAAAATGGAGTGGCAGGTGGTGGTCTTGCCACAGCCGGACTCGCCCACCAGGCCCAGGGTCTCGCCCTGCTCCAGGGTGAAGCTCACTCCATCCACCGCTTTCACTACACGTTGGCCGCGGAAACTGATGAAGTAGGTCCGCAGGTCGGAGACCCTCAAGAGAGGAGTTGACATCAGAGCGCTCCACTTTAGCGATTACGTAGCTGGGGGTCCATGCGCACCCGTAGCCAGTCTCCAAAGAGCTGGGAAGCGAGCACCACCAGCACTATACACAGGCCGGGGAATACGGTGAGCCACCATTTGCCTACTATAAGAGTAGCCCTGGCCTCCGCAAGCATAAGGCCCCACGCGGGCTGAGGAGGCGGCACGCCAAGTCCCAGGAAGCTCAAGGCTGCCTCAGCGATAATGACTACCCCCACCGTCAGGCTGGCTAGCACCATGATGGTGCTCATCACGTTGGGCAGGATGTGGCGGACCATAATCCTGAGCTTGCTGGCACCAGCCACCTCAGCCAGCTTGACGAATTCTCGCTCCCTCAAACTCAGAACTTCGCCTCTTATTAGCCTTGCATAGTTAGTCCAGTAAACCACTCCCAGCGCTATGACAATGTTCCACATGCTGGGACCCAGCATAGCTGCCAGGAAAATAGCGAAGATCAGCGCTGGCATCGCCATCCAGGCATCGGTCACGCGCATGATTACCTGGTCAAACCATTTCCCCAGATAGCCGGCCGTGATCCCTAGTATAGCCCCAATGCTACCGGCCACCAACGTGCCGGTAATGCCCACAATAAGAGAGACCCTCGTGCCAAAAATAATGCGGCTTAGCACATCACGGCCTTGATAGTCAGTACCCAGGGGCGTGCTTGCGCTTCCCCCTTCCATCCAGAAGGGTGGCGCCAGGATTTTTGCCCCCTTTACTGGTATCTCCGGGTGATGGGGGGCCAGCAAGTCGGCGAAAATAGCAGCCACTACCAGAACTGTAAGGATGAACACCGCCAGCAGCGGGGCTCCTTGTAGCAGCTTGGCTCGCTGTCTCAGAGCACCCGCAACACGTGCAATATTGGCTATGCTAACAGCAGGTATGGTCGCCATAGTCTACCTACCTTGTCAGCCGAATCCTCGGGTCTACATAGGCGTAGAGGATGTCTACAATCAGATTTACACCAACAATCATCAGACCGGCCATAATCACCACACCCTGGACCAGTGGGAAGTCGCGCTGTAAGATAGCGCCGTAAAGAAGGGAGCCGATCCCAGGCCATGCAAAAATCACCTCGATAACTACTGCCACATTGACCATGAACATCAGGTTGAGCCCCAACAGCGTCAGGACCGGGATCAACGCATTCCTGAAGGCGTGTTTAACGATGACTATATGCTCAGGCATGCCCTTTAGCCGGGTCAGCTTAATATACTCGCTGCCCATCACCTCAAGCATACTGGAACGGGTAAGGCGAAGGAGAGAGGCGGCAAAGAACCACCCCAGAGCGAGGGCTGGCATAATGATGTGCCGTAAGTCCCCTTTTCCCGAGGTCGGCAACCACCCTAACCACACAGAGAAGAGGAGCATAAGGAGTAGCCCTAGCCAGAAACTAGGAATAGCGAGCCCCAGTAATGCGACTATCTTTCCTATCTGGTCCCACCAGCTATTTACCTTGACGGCCGAGATGATGCCAGCAGGGATACCAACGAGTATGGAAACGATACTGGCGGCAAGAGCTAGTTGCAGGGAGTTGGGAAGGCGGTCAAAGTACAGCTTCCGCACCGGGATTCCGTAGTTAAATGACTTACCCAGCTCACCTGTGAACACATTGCTCATGAAGCTGAAGTATTGAGCAGGCCAGGAGCGGTCCAGACCCCATTCGTCCCTCAGGCGCGCAACATCTTCGGCTCGTGCCCCCGGTCCTGCCATCACCTGTGCTGGGTCACCTCCCGTCACCCTGATGGCTACAAATATAGTAATGCTCAAGAGGAACAGGGTTATGACACTGTATACTGCACGCCTTACAATAAACTGCCGCATCTACTCCTTCATCCGTACGTCCTCATAGGGACCCAGGAAAGCGTATTGGGGGATATTCATGAAGATTTCCTGCCATTTGTTAGCTATCCTGGGCCCAAAGACCGTGATAAATGCGTTCCTGTAGAGGGGCAAGAGGAGATAATTCTCCAGAATGTACGTTTGGGTCTTCTTTGCCACCTCCTGGCGCTCTCGGACGTCAACAGATTTCTCATACTGTTCCACCCAAGCCTCTATCTCGGGCACGCATGTGCGGGAGGAGACGCCTTTACACGTGACCCAAGGCTTGACATAGGAATACCAGTTGCCTGGCAAATAGGCGATTGAGATGATCATTTGAGTGCCGGGCCAGGCCGTCGCTCCCTGTCCCAGCTTGACCAGCATTGCAGCCGGTTCCATGGGCTGTAACTTGGTCTTTATCCCGACCTCCCTGAGCTGGCCAATGACTCGCTCCCCCAGAGAATTTGAGACAAAGGGTGTAAGGCTGTCCACAGTGATACCATCTCGATAGCCAGCTTGAGCCATTAGCTCCTTAGCTTTAGCCAGGTCATATGGCAACTCAGGCCACTCAATAGCATCCAGCCACTCAGCGGGTATCCAGTTGCCGCTAACAGGGCCATAGCCACCAGTCTCAGCCTGGGTAAGGGCTCGCCGGTCCAGGGCCAGGCTCACCGCCTCGCGGACCCTCACGTCATGGAAGGGGCTCTTGGGGTCTTGCCAACCAGGAAACTCTATAAAGAAGGGAGATGTAAGGTTAGGTACAACCGTTAGCTTGGGGTCCTTCATTACCTCCTCTAGATGCCCTGGGGTCTGGTTCACAAAGTAGATGATGTCCGTCTCTTGCGTCTTGATCATAGCCAGGCGAGTAGCCCCATCCAGCACCATCCGCATGTTAATAGTTTTCGTCTTGGGCGTGGTGCGCCAGTACTCAGTAAAGGCTTCGTAGTCCATTGCTACACCCGCCTCCTGCCGTACCAGCTTGTATGGCCCGGCCCCCACGGGCTTCGCCTTGAATCCATCTTTTCCAACCTGCTGGTAGTACTTGGCAGGCACTATCCAACCAGACCCGGTGGCCATGGTAGTATAGAGCCATCCGAAATCCAGGAAAGGCCCTTTAAAGTGAAAGCGAACGGTCCGGTCGTCTAGCAGCTCGACCCGATCTGTCTTGCTTTTTAGAACGTCAGAGAGGGCGCCTCTATAGTTTTCGTAGTTCCATTTCACATCCTCAGCGGTTATGGGTTCCAGGTTATGGAATTTAGTACCCTTGCGCAAGACAAAAGTGGCGCTGGTCATGTCGGGGCTAATCTCGTAGCTCTCAGCCAGGCTCGGTAAAGATGCCTGTCCATGAAGGTTCTTCGCAAGTGCATCATGGAGAGCATATTGATGCGAAAACTGGGTGATGATGGGCAGGTTCTCCTGGGGGTCCAGATGTTGGGATGGCGTAACCCAGTGTTGGGATATAACCAGCTTTCCCCGAGGCTCCTCAGCTCTGGGAGCAGGGGTAGATGTAGGCGTAGGTGTAGCCACTGGTGTGACTATAGACCGGGGTGTCGGTGTAGCTACTGGTGTAGGTTGCGGCACGGGGGTGGTGGTGGGCACAGGTCTTGGAGTCTCTTCCTCTCCTCCACAGGATATTGCTATGAACAGGAGTAACAGGAGCGGAATAAAGGCTAATATCTTAGGCCGAAGGAACTGGCGTGGTATCATGGTAATCACACCTCCAAAAAGCTTTACCTCTCAGCCTAACCTTCGACAGGTGTGGCGCTCTTACTGATGCCTACCTGCCTGCGCTGCTAACGAGCCTCGGCCTTCGGTTAGACAAAGGGAGCCGAGCCCATGTTAGTATAATACTTCAGGAGTTGTCAATGGCCTTTCATTAGCGTGTTCCGAACACGAAAGGTTTATTTATACCTGGTTCAGTAACACCGACCTTTGACTCTTGTCACACTCCTCTGGACGTGGTAAACTTCCGCCTACATGGGTTTCACAGGAGGTAAAGATGGCGACTTCCTCATCCAGGCCAGAACCAAACTACGACCCCTTTCTCCCCGGAACCAGCTCCCGCAGTATGGTTGTAGAATTAGACGCTGAAGCACTGGAGCGTATGCGCAAGCGGGCGGATTTTAAGGAATTCGGTGGTTACACAGTTTACTGCGATGAGCCACCCATCGTAGGTGGCGATAACTCGGCACCGCCGCCTTTGATCTATTTTGCAGCCTCTATCCTCTTTTGAGAGATGACCCAGATTGGGAGGTACTCCCATCTAATGAAGGTCAATATAACCAAGGTCCGCGCCCATATCGCCGTCCACCTGGACATCAGTGGCTCCGTGCTTGCCGAGACCATCAAAGCGGGCTGCCCTAAGGTAGTGACCAGCTATGAGATCGAGTCTCCCGATGATAAGGCCAGGGTAGCATCGGTGCTGAGGAACGCCCGCAACGGCTGCTGGGTCAGGGCTGCGGTAGCAAACCCGGTACCCTTTGAGGACTCCACCACCTTAAATGGTGAGGCCTTCGACGCAGACAGCTTCCCTCCCCGCAGAAGGGACTAAGGTCTTCAGGAGAGTTGCTCCCGCACATCTGAGGGCCAGTCCGTTACTGCCAGTCTACAGCTTAGCTCATAAATCCCTGATGTACCGCAGTAGCTCAGGGCCTGAGCCACGCTCTGTCAACAGTGTAGGGGCGAACGGCCGTTCGCCCCTACAGACAGGCCACTCCTGTAATAGTATTTTTCTTAATCTGGATAAGGGTGAGACATATACTTCACCCTTCGGGGTGAAGTATCGTTTTCACACATGCTCTACCCCAGGGGCCCCTGGAAGGTCTGGTCCACATAGGTGTCCGACAGCGGCTCCAGCGCCTCCGGCCACTCTCCTGCCGAGGCTCGGCGGCGCAAGCTCTTGGGCCGTGGCTTGCCATCCCAGCCTATCTGCTCCATGTAGTAGTAGAGCTGTATGCAATGCCCCTCGGGGTCAACGGCGTAGGCGGCGTAGTCAATGCCGGGGTGCAACTCTGAGGGGATGTCCCTGAAGGCCACGCCATTCTCTCTCAGGAAAGCCACAGCGTTCCTTAGCTGTTCATAGCTGCCTACCTCAACTCCAAAGGACATGCAGGTGGTGTGGCTGCTCAATCCCAACTCCTGGCGCAGCGCCTTGGGGAAGAGCCCCAGGCTGTGGTGCTCCGTCCCATTCCTCAGAAAGACTACCTTCCGCCCCCGATGGCTGACCTCCTCCGTTATCCTGAACCCCAGGATGTTGGTGTAGAACTCCACCGACTTCTCGATATCCTTCACGAAGAGGTTAACCGGGCCGATCCTGGTTATCTTGAAGGGCCTGGGCAGCAGCACTCCCTCCACGTCGTACCTGGCTGGCAGTGTCTCCGTGTAGCTATACCCGGAGTTGACGTCAATGCCCTTCTGGATGGCCTCCTCTAGCTCAGTCTGTTCAGAGATCTGGGGAAGGCTGGGCTCTTCATGGAACCCACGATAGTACATCTCTCTGGGTTTGCTCTGGGCAGTCCATCCCACCTGCTCGATGCCATAATACAGCTCGTTGACGTGGCCGTCGGGGTCATAGACGTAGACGTGCCAGTTGCTGCCTGGCATATCCCGGCCGATGCGCCAGATAGGCACCTCCTTCTCTCGGAAGTAGTGGGCGCCGTTTACCACCTCGGCAAGGGAGCCAGTCTGCCAGGTGATCTGGTTGATGGTCACATCGCTTTCTCCCCCACTAGAACCCATCAACGCCTTCATCGCCTCACCATTGAAGAGGACGAAGGCGTGATGGTCGCCGCCATGGTGGAGGAAATAGCCCCTTCCATCAGGGATACCCTTCAGGGCCTCTCCCAGGCCCGGTATTGTCTTGAAATCCAGGATATCGGATATCTTAAAGCCCAGGAGGCCATTGTAGAAGGTGACGCACTCTTGCGTTCTTGCGACGTTGAACCCAAAGTGCCCAAGCCTCCGAATCTTAAAGGGCTGTGGCATGAGAACCCCGCCGACGCTATATCGCTCCTGCTGAGCTACCATGTCTGACTCCTTTCTCCAGGATGAGTCCTTTCTGTTAGGTTTGAGGGTATCATAGCGTCAAGGCGAGTCCCCGTCAAGGGTGCTCAGAGAGGCAATTCGCCGGGTGTGCGTCAAAGTTTTGGGTCAGCTAGAGATGACTCACTTTGAAGTAGCAGCTAAATCCCCCCATCCCCCCTTTACGAAAGGGGGGCAAGAACTGGCTCCCCCCTTTAGCAAAGGGGGGTTAGGGGGGATTTCCGACGCCCGCCAAAGATGGCGGGCCAAAAAAGTGACGCACATCCAAATTCGCCAGGCAGTCCCGTTGCGTGTATAATGATGAGGGTTTTCCCAAATAACACAGCCTTGGCATGGAAATGCCAAAGGAAAGGAGAATGGCGTTATGTCAACTGTCAAAGAGAACCAGCCGCACTACCTGGACCTGCTCAACGAGATCACCTCTGGAGAGAGGCGTGCTGGTGTCTTTCTGAAAGCCTGGGCCGACAAGAGTCAGGACCCTCAATTGAAAGCCTGCCTCAATTTTGTGGCCCGGCGGGAGACCAGCCATTACGAGATCTTCAGACGTCGCGTGGAAGAGCTGGGCTGCACCTGGGAAGACAACGATGACCCGAACTACCACGAGCGTTTGCTGATGAACTGCTCAGAGCTGCCTGACATCGAGAAGCTCAGGTATAGCCAGGCCAGGCAGAGGCGGCAGCGGGAGCAGCAGCGAGGTCCCACCAGGGGAGAGAAGATTGATGCGGCCATCGCTGACGAGACAGTAGACCAGTCCACCCGATCCCTGCTCAAGTGGTTCGCCGAGGTAGAAGCCGAATCTGGCTCTATGTTGCGGAAGGAGTATGAGCGCATAGAGGCAGAGGCGGGCATCTAGCAGGTGGGTGGGCCATCTGAGAGGCTGTCACACACCTTCAGAGGCGCCGTCGGGGCCCCAGCCGTCACTGGCCTGGGGCCCCGACGGGTCTCATGACAGCTCTGAGGAACTCCAACTCCAGCCTCAAAATGGGGGCCATTCGGGGCGATTCCAGGGAGCTTAGTAGCTGGAAGTGGCTCCCCAGCCTGGCCGCAAGGTCACTTTTGGCATCCTCTTTTGTCCTGCCGAAGCCGTGCAGCTTGTTGAGGACCCTCTCGAAAGCCCAGTAGGCGTCCAGGCTGTCTACCACAAGGATGGGGATGTCTCTGGTCACTGTCCACTGAGTGACAGGCGGCTGTGAGCGGGGCGATGAAGCTACCTCCTGGCCGCTATCTACGTCCTGTGACCTATCCCCAGGCCCAAGGCTGTCTACGATTACCGGCGTTATCTCACTATGGGTTATATGCTCCAAGGCCCTGCGGGGACGGCTTGTATCCAGCATCCTCCAGTCCCACCCCTCGGGTGAGGTAGAGGTGGTAAGAGCGAAATCGTCGGTCATACTTTCTCATCCTTGATTTCCCATGCCTCTAACATCTGGCGTGGCAGGGCTATAGGCCCCACGGCGTTTTCGTACTCCCGGACGTGCTTGCGGGCCAGCAAGCAGATCGCTTTGAGCATCTGAGGGCTAACCTTGATCTTCGCCCTCAAGATGGGCTCCCGGTCCTCCTGAAGCTCGCCAAAAAAGAGGACGCTGCTGTAGAGGCTGCTGAAGATGTGCAGCGAGTCGGCGTAGAAGCTGGCGGCGGACTCCTGGGAACCCTCTTCATAGAACTCTTCAGGGCCGTACTCTCCTGGCGGCTGGAGAGGGGGATGTGCTGTTGCCATATTACCTCCGGTAAAGAGAAGATAAGAAAGCCACTTCAATCCGGCCCTGGAGGCGGGGCCCTCAGAGCGTCTCCAGCACCTCAACTACATCCTGCGCGAACACCATGTCCTCCGCCCCCACCTGTGAGGGATCGTCAGGCGAGGACAGGTAACGGACGAAGACCCAGACTCCATCTCGGGGGTTCGATATGACCTCTGCTGTGGCTCCACTGACCAAACCTATCCTGGCACCGGTCTCAAGGGAAATCAGATTTACGATACGGTTCATTGCCAGCACCCTCCGGACACTCTCGCTAGAAGAAAAAGGTCAAGTTCTTCGCCTGCAACACGTTCTGATCGAGGATGATTTTACGCCGGGCAATCTTCCACTGCCCATTTAGCTTCCGCAGTACGTCCTCACGCTTTCCCACAAGAAAATCCGTCTCCGTCTCTACCCGATTTCGATAGATTATGAAACGGCTTTTGACAGTTACCTCCGATGGGTCCGATGTAGAAGGCGTGGCCTGGAGGAGCTGAACGTTGGAGACTATATGACAGATCCGGGAGAGGGGCTCCTCGGCCCAGTGAATTCCCGTGAGGATCTGACTAACCCGCCGAGTGAGGGTATCTTTGCCCTCATCAAACCAGTTGATGTCCTGGCCTTCTCGGGTAAGCTCTCGCTCCAGCTCCCCGAACTTGACGTTCCTCTGCATAGGCATCCAGTAGCGCACATCCTCCGTGAGCAGGCCCAGCCACTCCTGGAAGCGGCGCCCGTCCAGGATCTCTGCCTCTTCGTAGAGGAACCTCTCGATCTCATCTTTGAGGAGGAGATGGGCTATATCTGAGGTCCGTTCGGTCATGGCCCTCGATCTCCTTAACTGGTAAAGACAGCTAGAAAGCTGGGGACTTCACACCGAGGGAAGTGCAATCTGACCCGGTGAATTGTGACCTCTCGCACGGAATCGGCCCTACTTTGACCTGGGTGCCCGTAGCTCTGTGCCCGCCATCTGCTCCAGTATTTGCACCACTGCGGGGAAGCCGCTCTGCCCCAACCCCTGGGCCTGGGCGCGCTTGAACACGTCATCCACGACCACACCAATGCGGGCAGGCGCTTGTACATCGCGCGCCAACTCGCAGGCCAGGTTTATGTCTTTAGCCACGATGTCCAGCGTACCAGCAGAGATAAACTCGCCACTGAACACGGAGCGGGGAAGGTTTTCAAAAGTCCTGCTGGCTCCAGCACTCACGGGAATGATCTGTGCAAGGACGTTAAGGTCTATGCCAGCCTTGGCACCGATGAGCAGCCCCTCTGCGGCTGCGATGAAGTTAGAGTAGCCCAGATACTGGCTCACCAGCTTGGCGATGCAGCCGGTGGCCGTGCCCCCCACGTAGAAGACGTTCTTCCCCATACATTCAAGAAGGTGTCGGTGCCTAGCGAAGACCGCTTCGTCGCCGCCGACCATAATGGTCATGTTGGGAGGGCGGCCGCTCACCGGAGCATCAAGCACCTCAATGCCACGCGCACGGCACGCCTCTGCTATCCTGCGGAACACAGTCGGCGAGTTGGTGGTCATGTCTATGTAGGCATTACCAGGCCTCAGCCCGGTGAGGATGCCATCTGCCGGGTTGAGCACGACCTTCTCCACCTCCGCCGGGCCGGGTAGAGACGTAAACACCACCTCGCTCGCCTCGGCCACGGCGCGAGGACCATCCGCCCAGTGTGCGCCCATCTCGCAGAGGTTGGTGGTGGCTTCACGCCGGATGTCATATACAGCAACCCGATGGCCCCCTTCGAGCAGGCATCGGGCCATCGGGTTGCCCATAGTACCAGTCCCAATGAAGCCAAGCTGCATCGGACAGCCCCCTTTTCTGACAAGCTCTCAGCTATCAGCAGTCAGCTTTCAGGATGTGTAAAGGCCCTCATCCCCGTCCCCTCTCCCGCTGGGAGAGGGGTGGCCAAAGGCCGAGGTGAGGGGATAATTTCGCACTCTACCATGAAGAGCCCTGATTCCTGAAAGCTAAACTCCAACTTACCTGCGGGCTCCAACTGGCTGCTGCACAGGCTGAGTTGCGGGAGGTCGGTGGCCCCATATACTGCCGCTGGTGTGCAACTGGACGTGCCAGGTGCTATCATCCACGACTCGCGCTCCCCATCCATACTCCACGTCGAACCCCGACGGGGTGCGCAGGTAGAAGGATACCATGTGGTCGTTGGTATGGCGGCCCATGCCTCGCACAATGGGTATGCCCTGGTCCTGACACAGATCATACGTGGAGCCCACATCATCAATGGACTTCAGCTGAAGCATGAAGTGGTTCAGGCGCTTCGGCGCTTTCGCCGCCATCAGGGCCAGAGTGTGATGGCGTGGGTTGCAGTGGAAGAAGGCCATGCTCCGTTGCCCTGAAGCCATCTTAATCTGGACGAAGTCGCTGATTCGCATACCCAGCACGTCGCGGTAGAAGCGTACGCTCTCATCCGCATCGTTCACGTACAGGACTATATGGCCCAAGCCTTGCTCGGCGGTGATGAACCCTGAGATGGGCCGCGGGGAATTGAAGGGTCGCCCAAAACTCATCAGTGGGCCATAGAAGACCTCCGATGGCACGCCGTTGGGGTCCTCGTACTTGATGAGCCCTACTACGCGTCGTGCCTCTATATCAGCCTGGGTGCCCTGTCGCACCGCTACGCCGGCCGCCCCGAGCTGGTCGGCTATTGCCCGCAACTCCGCCTCACCTGTTACCTCCCATCCGACGTAGGCTATGTCGTCTTTGCCACCGGGATGCACGGTGAAGCGATGATGGTACTCGTCCATCCTCAGGAAGAGAGACCCATCGTCATCACGCTCGTTGACCTGGAGCCCCAGCACTTGCGTCGCAAACTGCTCCCACTGGTCTACGTCGCTTACGCTTAGGCCGAGATACCCCAACTGTGTTATGCTTGCCATCTTCGCCTCCTTATCTAATCTATGTGCTTGTGGCGAGGAAACCGCCTTGATTCAAATTTTACTCTCAATCCCCTGGGTCTGGAAGAGGTAATCTCTGCGCTTACACACCAAGACCTTCAATTTGGCGTCACAATCCACCAATCTTTTGACGCTGTCGGAATCGGACACGAGGGTTCGGACCGGGTGCATAATGCAGTTCCTCAAGGTCACTAAGGGGCCTGTCGCTTCGCTCCACTGGCTTTTTGAGTTGTATCCCAGTATTCTCCACATCTCCTTATCGAGCCCACTCGCCTTGGTGACCACACCCACTAGGTCAGACAGATCAAGATATTCTGTAGCTACTAGCTCAGCCTTCTTCCTTTGAGCAAGGTAAAGGTTACCAGCCACGTTTACCTGTCTAGGGTCACTCAGCAGCGGAATCCAGTCATCGTGGTCCGGAATCTCCCTCCGTATGAATTCAGCAAGTCCCATCTCAAGGGCTGATAACCAGAGGTACAAGTAGGTGCGAACTGCCTGTTTGTTGAAATCAGAGCGGTGCACCAAGCCGACAACCTCACCATTATCTGTAACCAGTCGGGATGGCGTTTCAATGAGGAAGTTCAGCCCATCTATGAGTTGGCAATTATTGGTAATAGCCCCAGATGGTTCGTACCACTCGATCATATCAGTGATAAGAGCCTGTTCATCGAGGCCCGTAAACGAAGTATCTCTCACCAAACCAAAGTGCCCTTGGTTCTGTACACCAAGCTGGTCGAAACTATCCTGTGCCATTAATTCTTTTGCGCATCCTACGGAATCGCTGGCCTGCACCTTTGAGACCATAGACCAAGGTGTCATTATCATAACTACAGTGAACTGGGCTGCGAGTTCTCTGTGTTTTTCGACGGGGAGAAGCCTATTTCTCTGTGGAATGTGCATAGTCACAGCATCTCTTTTAGCTCTTGCTCAATGTATCGGGCGTCATCATTGGAGAGGCCGTATCAGCGGCAGAGGATGACCGACTCCTCTCCCATGCTGGAGACGAAGTAGTCCCCTGGCTTGGGCACCTGGCTCTCGTGGCCGACGAAAAGCCAGGCTCGCGTGAAGACTTGCTCCTGCTGGTAGACCTCATCGTTCACGAATATCTCGCGGCTGATGAGCCCGGCTTCCAGGTCAACCAGCCCACCCAGAAAAGTTGCCTTCGTGCGTATAGCCATGAGGACCGCCTCCTTCCGCTAACCTATCTCAGCCCTGGCGAGACTGCCATCCCAGCCTTTTCTATCAGGCACTTTAAAGGCCCGTCTCCCAGATTCTCTGGAGATTGAGGGTAAACCCAGGAAGCACTGGATCGCCGGAAATCTCCGACGGATTTTCCAGAAGCTCTACCTGTCTATCTGGGCGATAGACGTAGGCCCTCCTCTGGTCCGGGTCAATCAGCCATCCCAGCTGCGCCCCGTTGTCAACGTACTCCTGCATCTTGGCCTGCAAGAAACTCAAGCTGTCGGTGGGGGAGCGCAGCTCTATAACGAAATCAGGGCAAAGGGGAATAAATCTCCTCCTCTGCTCCGGCGTCATAGCCTCCAGGCGGGACCGTCTGACCCAGGCTGCATCCGGAGCGCGCACAGCGCCATTGGGGAGCGTGAAGCCGGCCGAGGAACCAGTGACAAGCCCAGAACCATCTCGCCTTGCCCAAACCCCTAGATCAATGGTCAGGTCTGCATTTCGCTTACCTGTTTCAAATCCCTCTGGTGGCATAATGAGCAAGTCTCCCTCCGCAGTGCGCTCAATCCGTAAATCCCGGTTAAGCTGGCAGAACTCGAAAAACTGCTCCTCTGTCAGGTTAATGGCGGGACGTAGATGGAGAGTCAGAAGGATACTTTCGGCTTGGAGCAGCATTTGGGACTCGATCCTTCACCACAGAGGTTGATATGCCGCTATTATACTGCCTTGCTCGTGCTCAAGGAAAGACTCGGAAAAGGCGCTAGCGAGAGGACGTTACAAGAGAAGCCAGCAAACTGAGAGTCCGTGGCCCACGCCGCCAGGGGCAGTCCCATACACAGTATTGTATAATGCATGAGAAGCATTTAACGCAAAGGAAGCTGGTGAGTCATGGTCACAGCCAAAGAAGGAACATTGCCCATGTTGCTGCCGAGGGAGAAGCCCCTACTGATGCTCATAGACGGCCATGCCCTGGTACACAGGTCGTGGCACGCTATCAGCGTACGGCAACACCTCTCGGTGAGGAAGACTGGCGAGGACATTACGGCGGTCTTCGGGTTCGCCAACACCTTCCTGAAAGCGGTCCAGGAGTGGACTCCTAGCCACTGCGCTATCGCCTTCGACCTGCCCACGCCTACCTTCCGCCACCTTCAGTACCATGAGTACAAGGCCCAGAGGCCAGAGGCCCCCCCCGAGCTACGCCCTCAGTTCGATCGCGTGAGGCAGCTTATGCAAGCCTTCAAGGTACCCATCTTCGAGGTGGAGGGCTTTGAGGCCGACGACATTCTGGGCACCCTCTGCCGAAAAGCCGAAGTGCAGCGCATGGAGACGGTCATCCTCACGGGAGACACGGACACCTTCCAGCTAGTCTCCCCCTGGGTGCGGGTGGCCCTCCACTATAGCATCCAGGACCAGAAGGTTTACGACGAGAACGAGATACGGTCCCGCTACAGCGGGCTGACTCCGGCGCACCAGCCCGACCTGAAGGCCCTCAAGGGTGACCCTTCCGACAACATCCCGGGTGTCCCGGGCATAGGGGACAAGACAGCGGCCAGGCTCCTGCTGGAGTTCGGCAATCTTGAGGGCATCTACGAAAACATAGACAAGGTGACGCCCCCCAGGGTCCGTGAATCTCTCCTGTCCAACAGGGAGCGGGCGTTTCAGGGAAGGATGCTTACCACCATCGTAAGGGATGTGCCTGTAGAGCTGGACATGGAAACATGCCGCTTCTGGAGGTACGACCGAAAGGACGTCGTAGACCTCTTCCGGGAGCTGGAGTTCTTCAGAATCGTATCCAGGGTGCCCGAACCCCCCGCCCTCATCCCTCACTCCCCTCTCCCAGGGGAGGAGGGGACGGGGGTGAGGGCTTCGACTGTAGGACAGGGTGAGGGTTACAGCTACCAGTCGGTGGACAGCCAGGAAAAGCTG
>CAYWGG010000005.1:0-3750 GCA_964457285.1 uncultured Dehalococcoidia bacterium | reverse complement strand
TCTTCAGGATCGTGTCCAGGGTGCCCGAACTCCCCGCCCTCACCCGCGGCCCCTCTCCCACGAGAGGCCCTCACCCCTTGCTCCCCTCTCCCACCAGTGGGAGAGGGGATGGAAGTGAGGGCTATAGCTACCAGTCGGTGGACAGCCAGGAAAAGCTGGAGGATATGTTGAGGGAGCTTTCCAGCGCCAGGAGCTTCACCTTCGACACGGAGACCACCAGCACCGACCCGATGCGGGCTGACCTGGTGGGCCTGAGCTTCTCTACCGTTCCGGGGCGGGCCTGGTATGTGCCCGTGGGCCACAGGGATGGCCCTCAGCTTCCTCTGGAGGAGGCGCTGGCGAAGCTGAAGCCTATCCTGGAGGAGCCCAAGATAGCTAAGGCGGCCCACAATGGAAACTACGACCTCACCGTGATAAGCAACTACGGCATTACGGTCAAGAACCTGGACTTCGACACTATGATCGCCGCCCATCTCCTGGGCAGGAAGGCGCTGGGTCTGAAGAACCTGTCCCTGGACATCCTGAACATAGAGATGACCCCCATCACAGACCTCATCGGTACGGGCAGGGCGCAGGTAACTATGGACCAGGTGCCCATAGAAAAGGCGACGCATTACGCTTCCAGCGATGCCGACATGGCGGGCCGCCTGCGCAGGATTCTGGAGGAAGACTTGCGCCGGGAGGGGTTCTTGGACCTGTTTTCCGGGGTGGAGATGCCCCTGGTGCCCGTCCTGGTCGCCATGCAACGTAACGGAGTGGCCCTTGATGCAGGGGCGCTCCACGAGATGTCCCGTGACCTGAACCAGCAGTTGAACCAGTTGGAGGTAAACATATACGACCTGGTGGGGCATGTGGTCAACCTCAACTCGCCCCAGCAGCTAAGCGACCTCCTCTTCAACGAGCTTCACCTTCCCAGGACCAAGCGCACCAAGACCGGCTACACCACCGACGCCAACGCCCTCGAGGCCCTCAAAGGCCTGCACCCGGTGATAGATAAGATTCTGGAGTACCGCCAGCTATCCAAGCTCAAGTCCACCTACGTGGACGCCCTGCCACAGATGGTGAACCCCCACACCAGCAGGCTCCACACCAGCTACAACCAGACAGGCGCGGCCACTGGCAGGGTCTCCAGCAGCGACCCGAACCTCCAGAACATCCCGGTGCGCACCGAGCTGGGCAGGCAGGTGAGGAAGGCCTTCGTAGCGGAGAACGCACCGGACTGGCTTCTCCTCTCCGCCGACTACTCCCAGATAGAGCTACGGGTGCTAGCCCATCTCTCCCAGGACAGGGGGCTGGTGGAGGCGTTCTTGAGGGGAGAAGACATCCACTCGGCCACTGCCTCCCTGATGTACGATGCGCCCATAGGCCAGGTCACCCCCGACATGCGGCGTATCGCTAAGGTGCTCAACTTCGGCGTCATCTACGGCCTGTCGCCCTATGGCATCTCTCAGCAGACAGAGTTCAGCCCCGAGGAGGGCCAGAGGTTCATCGAGACCTACTTCACCAAGTACCCGGGCATCCAGGGGTATATCGAGTCCACCAAGCGGCAGGTCAGGGAGTCAGGCTACGTAGCTACTTTTCTGGGTCGGCGACGCAACATGACCGACATCAACGCCAGCAATCACAACGTGCGGCAGGCAGCGGAGCGGGCCGCGGTGAACATGCCCATCCAGGGCGGGGCCGCCGACATCATGAAGCTGGCCATGATCCGGGTGCACCGCCGGATGGAGGAGGCGGGCCTTCGGGCCAGGATGCTCCTCCAGGTGCACGATGAGCTTATATTCGAGGTGCCCTCGGAGGAGGTAGATGCCCTGAAGGAGACGTTGTACCATGAGATGCCCCGCGCCCTGGACGGGCTACACACGCTGTCAGTCCCCCTGAAGGTGGACGTGAAGACAGGGTATACCTGGGGGGATATGGAGTAGAGTAGAAAGGAGTTGCAGCATGGACCTGGGGATAAAGGACAGAGTGGCGATAGTGACGGGCGGGAGCCGAGGGTTGGGACGCATGTGTGCACTGGCATTGGCACGGGAAGGGGTTAATGTGGCGATCTGTGGCAGGACGCAGGCGACCCTTGATAAGGCCGTGGAGGAACTGAACACTCTGGGTGTTTCGGCCACGGGGATCGTCGCGGATATGACGGAGCCCACAGCGGCAAAAAAGGTGTATGACGGTGTGGTCGCCGAGCTGGGGCCTGTGGACATACTGGTGAACAACGTGGGTGGGCGCCGTGGCACCACTATCCTGGAGACCAGCGAAGAGCAGTTCAAGACAAGCTTTGAGTTCAACCTGTTCGGGGCGCTGAGGCTCATGAAGCTGGCGATCCCCCCGATGAAGGACCGACATTGGGGGCGGGTTATAAACATCGCCTCCATCTGGGGCAGGGAGTATGGCGCCTCGACGGACTATATGGCTGCCAAGGCAGCCCTCATCGCCATGACGAAGCATGCAGCGGTCGAGCTGGTCAGAGATAACGTGCTGGTCAACAGCGTAGCGCCGGGCTCCATCCTCCACCCAGGGGGCTCCTGGGAGCGGTTTTCCAGGGAGCAGTCACCGGAGGTGGTCAAGGAGTTCATCGCCAGGAACCTGCCTGTGGGGAAGTTCGGCTGGCCGGAGCCCGTGGGTGACCTGGTCGCCTTCCTGGCTTCCGAGCGGGCCAGCATGATCACCGGAGCCTGCATAAACATAGACGCAGGGCAGAGCAAGTCCTTGATATGAAGTAGGCTAGAGAGCCACGGCTTGTTGCAGTTGACCACGAACTGGGGCTACCACTGACTCCAGAATAGCAGAGTTGGCTTTGTCGAACAGAGCATTTATCACTCCCGTGTCGTTAAACCTGTTTCCTGCTACCTTTACAACCGGTTTGACTAGCTGGAACAATTCCTTGCTGGAATCAATGGAGACTTTATAGCTCTCTCCTCTGATGACGTTGAGTAAGTCTAGGAGTAGCTGGCGGAATTGGGGCAAGCCAGGTCTGAGGGATTCATCCAGCAGAAGCATCTTGATCAAGTAGTCTTCCATCGCATGGCGGGTAATGCCCAGGGCCTTCAGGTCAGGGTCGTCGTAGAGGCCCATTGGGATGACGGCTACAGTAACCCACTGGCCTTTAGGAATGTTGGCTAGTCTTACATTCTGGATACGGAACTTTTCTTCACTAACATTCTCTATAGGCCCACCCAACAGGTTGAGAACTACATCTCTTATTGACCGGACTACTATATCTGGGGTGTTCCCGTCCAGGTCTTTTGCAACAGCTAAATGTAATACGCCAATGTCGCGTATAAGGGCTCTGACAGCCTCCGGTATACGGTCTCTACCGCCGCCTGTCTCAGGGTCCTGGTTTCTGAAATCAAACTCCAGCAACGACCCATCGGCTTGAAGACCTGTCACTGATGCAGGTATCCTGCGCTTCCCCGGCTGATCCATGAAGTTTACTCGAACCTCTGAGAGGTGGCGTCTCAGCAGACCGCAGAAGAAGACCGCATCGGTTATACCTTCGACGACCAGAGGTGGCATCTACCGGGCACCTATGTACTTATCACTTAATCTGATGTCATGGCCAATATCGAGAAGGAGCTTAGCGTCCGGTAGAGGGATGGACCTCGTGTCGAACATACCTTTATCGTTCAGCCTTACGTGGTGCATCGCAAGCTCCACGCCTGTCTGCTCGGCGGCCTCCAGAGAGTAGGTCATAAGCTCCCAGCTGTGGGTGGTGAGGAATAGCTGAAGGTTCTGCCTCCTGGCAAGCTC
>CAYWGG010000004.1:0-36912 GCA_964457285.1 uncultured Dehalococcoidia bacterium | reverse complement strand
CGATCCCCGTAATCTAGCACAATCGAAACCCCATTGAGTGTAAAGGAACTCTCCTAACAGGAGAGTCACCCCAATATACATTAGTGATTCCGTGCCTGTCAATAGAATACAAGCGGCGCATCCGGCTCGGACCCGTTGAACCCCATAGCCTGCTGGAGTATCATGAGTCCGTCTACTCCAAGTCAGGCTTTCCTGTTGGCAAGACATACCTTGAGCGCAGTCGAATGAAAGGAGGCGAGGCACCATGCCAGAGAAGAAGCGGATGACCACCAGGCTGAAGGAGCTGTTTGAGCGGCCGGAAATTTTTGTTCTAGCGGGTGGAATGAACCCTATGGGGGCCAAAATGGCGGAGGTCCTGGGATTTGAGGCCTTCTATATGTCCGGTGGCAACACCTCAGCCCACGTGTTGGGCTGGGCGGACAGTGGAACAAGCATGAGGGATATGGTGGACAACGCCAGGCGTATTGTGATGACGGTGGATATACCTGTGTTCGCCGATATGGACACGGGCTACGGCGATGCCATATCGGTGTACCGGACGGTACAGGAGTACATCCGGGCGGGGGTGGCCGGTGCCCATCTGGAGGACCAGGTCTACCCTCCCAAGTCGGGGTCTCGCCGCCAGTGCGTCTCCATCGAGGAGATGGTGGGCAAGCTGAGCGCGGCCAGAGACGCCAAGATGGAGCTTGACCCGGACTTCGTTATCGTGGCACGGTGCGACTACGCGGGGGTGCCGGGGGCCACCTTCGAGGGGGTGATGGAGCGCTGCCTGGCGTACAAACGAGAGGGCCATGCAGATGTGATCTCCCCGAACGTGCAGTCCTGGGAAGAGAATAAGGAGGCCATCCGGCGCATCCCTGAGCCCGTGCTGCCCCTGTTTACCCACGGACCTCAAACACAC
Organism: uncultured Dehalococcoidia bacterium; assembly: GCA_964457285.1. Classification (GTDB taxonomy): domain Bacteria; phylum Chloroflexota; class Dehalococcoidia; order Lucifugimonadales; family JAGWBF01; genus CAYWGG01. The sequence goes on along the minus strand of CAYWGG010000004.1, from coordinate 36,011 downwards.
CCTACCCTTCAGGAGCTACAAGAGGCAGGGGCCGCAGGGGCATGGTATCCTGGCCTTACCACTATGGCCGCGCTCCAGGCCAGTTGGGACTTCCTTAACGATTTCAAGGAGCGGGGCACCTTGGCTATTGACGACTTTCTTCGGCAGGCTCCCCGGAGTAAATGGGGAGTTGCCAGCAACGCCAACATCCTGGGCGCACAGCGAGTCCGGGAGATGGAGGATAAGTACCTGCCTGAATAGCGGTGGACAATCATAGCTCTCACCCCCGGCCCCCCTCCCACTTCATGAGCTTTCAGCTTCATGAGCTTTCAGCTATCAGCAGTCAGCTTTCAACCACTGGCTGATGGCTGATAGCTTTTATACTGTTAAATGTGACGGCCGTCACAGAAAAGTGCCAACTTTCAGCTCTAAGCTTATAACGCATTCTCTCGAGCAGAAACCTGCGCAGACTCGAAGTAGCGTCTCACAGGGGAGGTATGATAGATGATGGAGCAGACTTCTATACCAGTGTCTAGAGATGAATATAGAAATAGGCTATGCCACCATTACTGGGTCATCGAGGTCGCTGCGGGGCCGGTGAGCAGAGGCGTCTGCCAGCTATGTCAGGAGGTACGGCAGTTCAAGAACTATATCGAGGAGACCTCCTTGGAGGACGACGAACCGATGGCCCTCTCCGAAGAGCGGAGGCCTTCATAACCGTCCAGGCGCAGAACTCCAATAGCATTCCCTGCTCTCGCTTCGTGACAGCAGAGAGTCACTACCTGATAGCGGCCCGCATCTTCCCATAGAAACTCTGACCATGTCTGGCCTGCGGTCATAAAGGCCGCGCAGGAGTGTTATGGCGCTCCTGGTCAGATTCCTGGAGTCGGCCTAGTGCCAGGCGGCGAGAGGGTGTTCCTTAGCCTCCCTTCTGCCCTACCCCCTCTCCTTCGGCCTCTCCGCAAGGTACTGCTCGGCCAGTTTACGTCCTGTCTCTCGTAGGAGCTGTTTGTCTGCCTCGGGCGTTGGGGCTGGAGGGACATGAACTACTGAATCGTTGCAATAGGTAGCTATGACCTTTCCAGCTTCCCGAGAGAGGCCGTCGGGGTCCCGGCCCTCCTGCACGGCTCGCATGCCGCGCCTGGTTTGCCTGCGGAACATGGTAATCCCTCGGTCTGTGGCTCCCAGGTGTTCCAGGCCATGAATGGCAATGGGCCGCTGACTCACCTGGGCTTCGTAGTCGCCGGGCTGACGCTGCAAATCCTGATATGACTGGCCTTCTTCCGGTATCTGGCCCGGAATCATGAATCCTCTGTCGCCCCACCACGGCGGAGTGACCCCCTCGGTCTCGCTAACATGTCTGAACTCAATAAACATGGTGCTGGTATCGTCCATTGGCACGATCCAGCGACTCATCATTGGCCCACTGAAGGGATGCTCCTTTTGGCCGTCCTCCCAGATGGGGGCGACCTGTTGCAGGTTGGGGGAGACGGTTTCAACCATGCGCACCCAGATGTTATCTCCCACCCTCCGGGAGGCCATGTATATCATGCCAACGGGCGTCTCCGTAAAATCCAGCTCAGGCACCACGCCGAACTGGTCGGTAAACTGAGAGCCGCTGACGATAGTATGGAGAAACGCTGTGTGCACGGGGTCCATGGCGTTCTCCAGGATCTGGAGCCAGTTGCAGGGATAGAAGTACTTCCTGCCTGGGATAAGGCGGTACCCCGGCCTTACAAAGCTGTCGTAGGTGGGGAACGGGGGGCGGTTGTCGGGTGGGCCCATGTAGGCAAACACGATCCCATTGTACTCGTGGACGGGGTAGGCCCCGTGGAACAGGCGGTCCTTCAAAGTGCTGTCCGGAGGTTCGCCAGGAGTTTCCAGGATGGCCCCATCCGCACCAAAGAGCCAGCCGTGATAGCAGCACCTTATGCCCTTCTGGGAGATCAACCCGAACTCCAGGGAGGTGCCGCGGTGTGAACAGTGCAGCTCCAGCAGGCCCACCTGGCCGCTGAAGTCGCGGAATGCCACCAGGTCCTCGCCCAGGATGCGTACGCGCACCGGCAGGTCCTTTAGCTCATCGGAGAAGATGATTGGCTGCCAGAAACGGCGGAAGTACTCGCCGCAAGCCGTTTCGGGGCCTACGTGGGTAAGTTCTTCGTCCTCCTTAGGTAGTCGGCGATGGTGATACCCGCCGTACCGGGTGCTCAGAAATGGCGCTCTGGTTGCCATGTCGGTCCTCCCTTCCACTTCAGGTTAGCCTCGACTTACACCTTCTATCACTATGACTCTCTCACCAATCCCGCAGGCACGGGGTCTGGCGCAAGTTGCACCTTTGAATCCGGCAGCGCCGGGCCACCACCACACTCACGCCGCAGCACCGGCATGACCTCGGCGGCAAAAATCTGCATCTGCTCCTCGATCTCCTCAGTTTTGTACCCGCCACCCTCGAACCAGGCTGTGAACTGGAAGTCCTCGTAGTTGCAGGAATCTTTGATACGCATGATCTGCTCAATCACATGCTCCGGGGGGCCAACAATGGCCACTCCTTTCTGAATGATCAGCTCGGCGGTGATCTTCGCGTTCAGGTCAGGCATCGGATCACCTAAATCGGTCAGCGCCAGCGCGAAGCCAAAGGGGCCATAGTAGTCCCACTGTTGCTCCAGAGAGCTTTTATAGCGTCGCAACTCTTGCTGCTCACGCCGACCAGGGCGGAGAATGTGTACGTAGCGGCAGCAGCCGAAGCCCCGGTGCTTCTCACCGTCCCAGCCGAACTTCCATCGGCCCCGTTGCAACCGGTCAGGCCAGCCAGTCTTCTCCGCTTCCTCATAGTACACGTCAATGTTACGCTTCAAGCGCGAGGTCGGCTCGGGCACCGTGAAGGCGTTGACGGCGTGACGCGCAGCCCATCGGATGGAACGTTCACTGGTCACAGGCTCCCACACCTGGGGATGTGGCTTCTGCACGGGCTGCGGGAAGACGCTGATCTCTTTCAGGGTCGTCGTCGTAGCCATGACCGGGCTACCCATGGAGTACATATCGGGCTGGCCGATCTCCAACACGTCCTCTACTTTACGACCAGCTTGCGGTAGGCTGAAGTAGGCCATGGTGGCCTTGTGATGCCACTTGGTATACCTGGGGGGGATGGAGAAGAACTCTCCGTGGTGGGAGAAGGAGGGCTGCGTCCAGGCCTTCATAATGATCTCGTAGGCCTCCTGATAGTAGGCACGGTTCCGCTCCTGGTCCTGAATGGTCGCTCCGTAGGGTCGCCCGAAGACCTCGGCCTCCCTTGGCTGGTAGCCACGACCGATGCCGAACTCCAGCCGCCCTCCGCTGATCACGTCCAGCATCGCTGCCTGCTCCGCCACACGGATGGGGTGCCACCAGGGGAGGATGTTGGCCATCTGCCCCAGGCGGATGCGCCTCGTCTGGGCGGCGATGGCAGCCTCCGCCAGCAGAGGGCTGGGGCTGAACTCAGGCCCCTCCGGCATGAAATGGTGCTCCGTCATAAACCAGTAGTCGAAGCCCAGCCGCTCGGCCAGGACTCCCTGCCGCACCTGGCTGACGAGGACGCGCTGATAGCTCTGATGTACCTCCCCAAGGGAACCATCATTGACAACCACACCCTGGGGTGTGGTGATGGCTTTCAGGTCAGAAGCGCCGTTGTGAAAGACCCCGATCTCAATCATGGGCCACCCCTATCCTCAGCAAATTTGAGCAGAACAAAATGATATTTGCCAAAACGAGCATCCTGGCTCAAATGAAGGTCGCTCCTCCGGCGGAAACATTATAGCCATGCCCCTGAACCGTAGTCAACTCTATCTCCTGGGCGTTGGGATTAACACAGTGCAAAAACCTTGGGATTGCAATGCGACTTACTGATCCTTGAACAAAGAGCTAATATGACTAAGGGCCAGGTCAGTGGCTCAAATCCCCCCATCCCCCCTTTGCAAAGGGGGGTTAGGTGGGATTTCCCTGGCAGAGATTAGCAATCTATTCATGGCTCAGTAACAGAGAACCAGCCATCTTGTGGGGTCAGAGTGCGAGTGGTATAGTTAGGGGCTGAAGCGGCAGAAACGCTGAAGGAGGGTGGGGAGGCAGAAGGGAGGCTGAGGAAGGGTCGAAACTATGTGCGGAATCAGCGGAATCATGCATAAAAAAGCCCGCTCAGAGGGCCTTGCCCCAATAGGCGAAGAGCTCATCAAGATGCTGGACGCTCTGAAGCATCGTGGCAAGGATTCCAGCGGGGTGACCATCGCTGGGGAGGGCTCTAAGGACGACCTTATTTTGAGACTATGGACAGACAGTGGGGAGGTATGGGAAGAGTTCCTCGCAAGGGTAGAAGAGAGGATAGTGGAATGTGGCGGCGTCGTCAGGTCGAGTAAACCCTGGAATGAGTACCTGCGATTGACTATCAACTACGAAGGAGACATCGCAGCCCTGGCCGACGCTCTGATGAACGCTAGAGGTGTGCATATTCACAGCATCGGGAGGGTCTCCGAGGTCGTAAAGGACATCGGTACCGCACTGAATGTTAATCAACGGCACGACATCGGCTCATTGAGAGGCACCCACGGCATCGGCCACGTCAGGATGGCCACTGAGAGCCAGGTGGATATAAACCACTCTCACCCTTTCTGGGCGTACCCCTTTCCGGATGTCACAGTGGTCCACAACGGACAGCTTACTAACTATTACAAGCTGAAGCGTAAGTACGAGGACCGTGGCTACCGATTCCAGACCGAAAACGACTCGGAGCTGATCGCTGTCTATCTGGCAGACAAGTTGGCTAAAGGCCTGGACCTCGAGGATGGGCTAAAGGATGCCCTGGATGACCTGGATGGCACCTTCACCTTTCTGGCCTCCACAGAGAATGGCCTGGGCTATGCCAAAGACAGGTGGTCGGCAAAACCCCTGGTGTTCACGGAGACCGATAATGTGGTAGCTATCGCCTCCGAGGAGGTTGCCCTGAGGAGTGTTTTCGCTGAGGAGATCGAAAGAGTGGAACCCCAGGAGAGTGAGGTAAGGACTTGGTTGATCTAGACGCCTCCACTCTCAGCACGACCGATCTCAACCGCCGGATCAAAGAGTTGGCTGGCAACGGTGTTGATGAGATCAGGGTTCTCAACCCTCAGGCCCGACACAACATCGCAGTGGGCATCCTGGCCCCTTGCAAGATCACCATAGAGGGTAGCGTGGGTTACTACGCTGCCAGCCTCATGGATGGCCCGGAAGTTACCATCAGGGGCAACGCCGGGTGGGCCCTGGGAGAGAACCTGATGAGCGGGAAAATTGTCCTGACCAGGGACGCTGGAGCATCGGTGGCCTCCAGTATTCGTGGAGGAGAGGTCTTCGTGAGCGGCAACGCCGGCGCAAGGGCCGGCATATCTATGAAGGGTGGCTCTCTAATAATCCGAGGCAACGCGGGGTTCTTGACCGGCTTTATGATGCAGAAGGGGAAGATCATTATCTGTGGAGATGTGGGGGAAGCGGTGGGAGACTCCATGTACGAAGGCGCGATCTATGTAGCGGGGAAGATCGGCTCTCTCGGGAGCGATGCCAAAATAACAGAAGTCACAGAGGACGAGCTCATCAGCGTATGGGAGACCCTGGAGCGGTATGGCATTATCGAGAGTGTGCGAGGTGGGCAGGGCAGGGAGAGGGTGGAGCGACACAAGGACAGGTACGCCTTTACCAAGATCGTTTCAGCCAAGAGACTCTACCATTTCGACTCCCTTGAGCGTCTGGAGAAGCGTGTGATATAGGCCCGTCCTGAGCTAACGAAGGGGAAAGGACCAATGCAATGGTGATGGGCAACAGTCAGATATGGGCTCCCTGGATCATAGACGATATACACGCCAAGGCTGAGCTAGGTAGATACAGGATCAGGGGATTCAGCTCCTTCCAGAAGGTCACCCACTTCGACGACCTGGTGTTCCTGTCCACGGGCCTCACCAGGTTCCCTCTGGAGGGGTACAGAGAGAGTTGCAACACCAGGACCGTCATAGGTAGCCGCTTTGCAAAGGAGCCTCTGGTCCTTGAGACTCCGATCTATATCACTGGCATGAGCTATGGCGCCCTTTCCCGTAACGCCAAGGTCGCCCTGGCCAGGGCAGCCACGAAGGTAGGCACGGCCACCTGTACCGGAGACGGTGGGATGCTGCCGGATGAGAGGGAGGCCGCCCAGAAGCTGATATACCAGGTGTTGCCCAGCCGGTACGGATTTAATCCTCACCACCTCATGCGAGCGGATGCTGCCGAGATAGTTGTAGGCCAAGGGGCCAAGCCGGGGACTGGCGGGCTCCTCATGGGCATCAAGGTACTGGACCACATCGCCCAGATGCGCGACCTGCCCGTCGGCATAGACCAGCGTAGCCCCACCAGGCACCCCGACTGGCTTGGGCCCGACGACCTGGGCATAAAGATCGAGCAGCTCAGGGAAGCCACCGACTGGAGAGTCCCCATCAGCGTCAAGCTTGGGGCTTGCCGGGTCGCCGACGACGTCAAGCTAGCAGCCAAGGCTGGCGCTGACGCCATCGTCATTGACAGTATGCTAGCCGGGACTGGCGCCTCGGCGGAGGTATTGCTCGACCACAGCGGCATTCCCACCGTACCTGCCATCGTGCTGGCGCGAGAGGCTCTGAGGGAGCTGGGGCTATACGGCAAGGTGTCTCTCATAGCCTCCGGTGGCATAAGGAGCGGCGCGGACGCTGCCAAGGCTCTCGCCCTGGGTGCGGATGCGGTGGCTATAGGAATAGCGGCCCTCATCGCCCTCAACTGCAACAAGGAGATTCCGGGGGCTGACTTTGAAAAGGAGGTGGGGGTTAAGGCTGGCTACTGTCACCACTGCCAAACAGGCAGGTGTCCAGTAGGTATAACCACGCAGGACCCGGAGCTAGAGAAAAGGCTGGACCCCGAGGAAGGGGCGGAGAGGGTAGCAAATTTCATCAACTCCATGACTATGGAGATGGCCCTGCTGACTCGCTCCCTTGGCAAGGGAGATGTACATAGCCTGGAGCCCGAGGACCTGGCGGCCCTGACCATCGAAGCCTCCGCTATGGCTCGTGTCCCTCTGGCAGGAACAAATAAGGTATTTGGTATGTAACCCCTTCCGCCATCACTCAGGCCGCCTACCTATAAGGAAGGAGCTGTCGGGCGATATGGCTTCCAGAGAAGCGGTACGCAGACGTATGCAGGAAGATAAAATCGAATATATCTTGACCCAGTTTGTGGATATTCATGGCGCTGCCAAGGTCAAGATGGTGCCGGCCGCCCACTTCGACGACGTGATAGACGTAGGCGCAGGGTTTGCCGGGGGCGCAGTCTGGGGCCTTGGACAAGGGCCCCACTCTCACGACATGATGGCCAGGATAGACCTGGACACCTACACCCCCCTGCCCTGGCTGGAGGGGGTAGCCAGGTTTGCCAGCGACCTCTACGTAGACAACGCGCCTTACATGCACTGTTCCCGCCTCAACCTGAAGCGGGTTCTGGGCAGAGTGAGGGAGGAGGGCTACGTCTTTAACGTGGGCATAGAGCCGGAGCACTTCCTGGTGACCCGCAACGCCGGTGGGTCTATAGCCATCTGGGACCCCAGCAACCTGGACACATTAGATAAAGCCTGCTACGACTATAAAGGCATCTCTGGCGTCATGGGCTATCTCAGGGATATGATGGAAGGCTTGAACAGGTTGGGGTGGGACTGCTATCAGTCGGACCATGAGGACGCCAACGGCCAGTACGAGATCAACTTTCACTACGCCGATGCCCTGACCACCGCCGACCGGTACACTTTCTTCAAGATGATGACCAGCCAGCTAGCCCAAAAGTATGGGGCCATCGCTACTCACATGCCCAAACCCTTCACCGATCGCACCGGCAGCGGCGCTCACATCCACTACCACCTGGCCGACGCCAGGAGTGGTGACAACCTGTTTCTGGATGAAAGCGACCCGAGAGGGCTCGGCCTTTCAGAGCTGGCGTACTACTTCATTGGTGGGATAATGGCCCACGCTACAGCCGCCTGCGGCGTAACCTCTCCCACAGTGAACTGCTATAAGCGCTTGCAAGTGGGCGCCGCGATATTCGGCGCACGGTCCGGGTTTCTCTGGACGCCGGCTTTCGTTTCCTACGGTGACAACAACCGTACCCAGATGATCCGCACCGCCGGGCCGGGCCACCTGGAAGACAGGACCGTATCGGCTGGCTGCAACCCCTACCTGGCTCTCGCTGCCTACGTCTCCGCTGGCCTCGATGGCATTCATCGGGAGCTCGACCCCGGCGAGCCCTATCTAGGAAGTATGTACGAGTTGGGACTGGATGAGATTCAGCGAAGGGGCATCAGAATTTTCCCCCAGAGTCTCTACGAGGCGTTGAATGAGCTGGAGCAGGACGAGCTGATTCTGGAGTCCCTGGGGCCGATCGCAGCCGATTTCATAAAGCTAAAGCGGCAGGAATGGAGGGACTACCACCGTCAGGTCACTCGTTGGGAACTGGACAGGTATCTGACGATGTTTTAGGTGCAAAATGGCATTTCTCCTCAACTGCCCCAACTGTGGAGAGCGTAGCGTACAGGACTTCCGTTTCGGCGGCGAGGCGTTGACCAGGCCCGGCAAGGAGGCGCCTCAGCAGGAATGGACCCACTACTTTTATTTCCGAAAGAATGAAGCGGGCCTTCAGCGAGAGTGGTGGTATCACAGATTTGGCTGCCGGAAGTGGTTTTTCGCCATCCGGGATACCCGCACTAACGAGGTCCTACGGACGTTCTGGCCCGGAGAGTCGGCTTCGTGAACGAACACAGGCTTCCGCAACACCCTTCTCAGGCGGTTGACCGCTCAACCAGTGTCCTCTTCTACTTCGACGGCAGGCCCATCCAGGCTCATAAAGGAGACACCATCGCCTCGGCCCTGTACGCCTCTGGGGTCAGGGTTTTCAGCCGCAGCTTTAAATACCACCGCCCTCGTGGCCTCCTGTGCGTGTCTGGCAAATGTCCCAACTGTCTGATGAGCGTAGATGGCGTACCCAACGTGTGCGCCTGCACCGAGCCAGCTCGCGATGGGATGAGGGTGTACCATCAGAACGCCTGGCCCTCCCTGGACCACGACGCCCTCTCTATACTGGACAGGTTGGACATCTCTTTCCCCGTAGGCTTCTACTACAAGAGCTTTACCCGGCCAAAGTTCGTGTGGCATCTGGCCGAACCTATCATAAGGCGCATCGCCGGCTTGGGAAAGATAGACATCCACTCAAGCTCCGACGAACACTACGAGCACTACAACCAGCATACAGACGTCGCCGTGGTCGGCGGTGGCCCTGCCGGTATCTCGGCCGCTTTTGAGGCTGCCCGCGCCGGTGCCAGCGTTACCCTGATAGATGACCAGCTATCCCTTGGGGGGCACCTGAGGGCCGATGTGAGCGCCCATGCGGAAGCACCCGATTATTCCGGCATGAGAGGATACGAGATCGCCAGCAGGCTGGCGGAGGGCGCTGAAGGGACACCCGGCCTGGAGGTGCTTTCTGGTGCGACTGCCTTCGGTTTGTACGAGGGGAACCTCCTTGGGATCGCACAGGCTAGGCGGCTGGTCAAGCTGCGTAGCAAGAGGGTCATCATCGCCAGCGGATGCCACGAGGTTCCGCTGGTGTTCCGGGGCAACGATCTGCCAGGGGTGTTCCTGAGCACAGGCATCCGGCGGCTCACGAACCTCTATGGCGTGAGGCCCGGACACAGGGCGCTGGTAGTCACCAGCAACGACCAGGGCTATGTCGTAGCCTCGGAGTTGCTGCAGGCTGGCATTGAGGTAGCGGCTGTGGCAGACGCCCGACAGGACGATTCCCGGCCTCTGAGGGAGGTAGAGGCGCTGAAGGCCCAGGGGGTGCCCATTCTGATCTCCCATACCATCAAAGAGGCAAAGGGAAGGAAGCATGTCAGAGAAGCAGTGGTGGTGAGCCTGGAGGATGAACGGGAGCGGAGCTTTAGCTGCGACCTGATATGCGTCGCCACAGGCTTCGACCCGGCAACCTCCCTCATCTACCAGGCGGGCGGCAGAATGGCCTACGATGAGACCCTCAAGGAGACCGTTCCAGGCCAGATGACGCCCTCGATCTATGCTGCCGGCGATGTCACCGGAATTCACGACCTTCAGGCGGCTATCCTTCAGGGGCGGACCGCAGGTTTAGAGGCAGCTTTGAGCCTGCTGGACCTGGACAAGACAACCGCCTCTAGACAACAGGTCGAGAGCTATCGGAGGCAACTGGCGGAAAGGGAGGCACGCTACAGGGCGCAGTTACGAGCCAGCCCGATGCTGGTATCGCCAGGCCAGGGGAAAAAGAGATTCGTCTGCGTCTGCGAGGACGTTACCGAGAAGGACCTGCACGATGCCATCGCAGAGGGCTTCGATGAGATGCAGACCCTCAAGCGGTACAGCACCTTGTCCATGGGCCCGTGTCAGGGCAAGATGTGCCTTAAGGCATCTATCGGAATCTGCGCCGAGCGCACAGAGCGAAGCGTCGAAGAGATAGGCACCACCACATCTCGCCCCCCCATACATCCCGTATCGCTGGGGGCGCTGGCTGGCCCATCTCACAGGCCCATCAAGCGCACGCCCCTCGACCGAAAGCACAGAGAGCTTGGAGCCAGGATGATAGACCTGGGGCCCTGGAAGAGGCCCCACTCCTACGGGTCGCCCGCGGAGGAGTGCCTTGCGGTCCGCCAGCGAGTAGGAATCATAGACGTGAGCACCCTGGGAAAGCTGGATGTGCAAGGTAAGGATGCCCCTGGCCTCCTGGACAAGGTCTACACCCACATCTTCTCCAGCCTGCCAGTGGGCCGCATCCGATATGGCCTCCTCTGCTCGGATAGCGGAATGGTCCTGGATGACGGCACCGTCACCCGCCTGGCCGAGGACCACTACTTCATCACCACGACGACGGGGAACGTAGATTTGATGGAGGAGTGGTTGAAGCTGTGGGCGGCTGGAACGGGCATGTGCGTCCACATCACCAACGTCACTCCCGCCTATGCCGCCATCAACGTCGCAGGCCCCAGGGCCAGGGATACCCTGGGTAAGCTGACAGACATTGACCTCTCCTCCTCCGCCCTTCCTTACATGAGGTGTGCCAGAGGAGAGGTGGCTGGAGTACCATCCATGCTGTTACGCATCGGGTTCGTGGGAGAAACAGGCTGGGAGATACATTTTCCCGCAGAGTACGGGGAGTATATGTGGGACACGCTGATGGAGGCCGGAAAGGAGTATGGCATCGCGCCCTTTGGTGTTGAGGCTCAGCGTATCCTCCGCTTGGAGAAGAAGCACATGATCATAGGTCAGGATACCGATATGGTATCCAATCCCCTGGAAGGCGATATGTCCTGGGTAGTGCGGTTCGACAAAGAGGACTTCATTGGCAAGCACGCGTTGGAGGCGGTCCAGGCGAGAGGGCTTAGGGATAAGCTGGTAGGTTTCCTCATGGAGGACTCGACCGTGCCAGAGGATGGAATCCCCGTGGTGGTCAATGGAAGGCCCGTCGGCAGAGTCACCAGCTCTCGACTGAGTCCAACCCTGGGCCGGGGTTTCGGCCTGGCCTGGGTGCCGGTTGAGCTTTCCGAGGACGGGACGAGGGTCCATGTTCAGGTCAACGGTAGGCCGCAGCCGGCCAGGGTCATCGCAGCGCCTTTCTACGACCCAGAGGGCAGACGGCTGAGAGAGTAGCCCTCACCCCTGGCCCAAATCCCCCCAACCCCCTTTGGCAAAGGGGGATTCAGGGGGATTTGGGAGAGAGGCGGTCACAGGTCAGGGTGAGGGTTGGAGGATATGATGGTTACCTGGAAGCCGGTCAAGCTGACCGCCATGCACCACCAGCACCTGAGTCTAGGGGCGACGATGGTGGACTATCTCGGCTGGCAGAGGCCCGCTCGATACACCTCTACTGAGGAGGAACTGGAGTCTGTACGTGTGGCGGGAGGCTTCTGCGACGTGAGTCCCCTTGGCAAGTTCTATGTCCAGGGAAGGGATGTGGGTGGCCTGCTGCAAAGGGCATTTCCGGAGGCCGCCTCTCCTTTGTCAGGGCTTCGGCTCAGGACAGGTCGGCTGGTTGTCTGCCGCTTCGCCGATGATGAGGCGTTCATCACTTGCTCGCCAGATGAGGCGGACCAGGTGTCCCAGGTCATCGAGAAATATCTTTCTGGATGCGCCCACGTGGTAGACATGACCTCTAGCTACGCCGCCGTTAACCTCCTTGGGCCTTCCAGTAATCAACTCCTTGCCAGGCTGACCGACTTGAATGTATCGCCCAGCAGGTTTCCCGACTTGAGCTGTGCCCAGGGGCAGGTTGCGGAGATATATGCAATAATCGTGCGCTGCGACCTGGGAGGACTGCTCAGCTACGACGCATACTTTGGCCGCGACTTCGGCGAGTACATGTGGGAGGCTATCCTTGAGGCAGGGCGCGAGCTTGGCATAGCCCCCGTTGGCGTGGAGGCATTAAAACAGATAGCCAGTGGAGGATGACCCTTGCTCCAGATATTTAAAAAAGAGAAGATGTGGCAGAAGCACTCCCTGAAGGACCGCTACGACGTGGTAATCATCGGCGCTGGAGTCCACGGACTGTCCACTGCTTACTATCTGGGCAAGCTGGGCATTACCAACGTCGCCCTTCTGGACAAGGGCTATCTTGGTGGGGGAGGCAGCGGGCGGACTACCGCCATAATCCGAGCCAACTACCTTACACCCCAGGGTATACCCTTCTTTGCCGAGAGCGTGAAGCTCTACGAACACCTCTCCCAGGAGCTGGGTTACAACATCCTCTTCAACCAGATGGGGCGCTTAGACCTGGCCCACACCGACTCTGCCGTCTTCGGCCTGCGTATGCGCACCGAGTTCAACCGGATACTTGGGGTTGACAGTCGGCTGATTGGCCCCCAGGAGATCAAAAGGCTGGCTCCGGCAATGGACCTCCGTGAAGGAAAAGACCTGCCCATTATGGCAGCCATGTACCATCCGCCAGCAGGCGTAGTGCGCCATGACGCCGTAGTGTGGGGTTACGCCAGAGGTGTGGGCAGAGCGGGTGCTGAGATTCATCCCCACACTGAGGTGGTGGGCATTAAAAGAGAGAACGGTAGGGTTACAGGACTCCAGACATCCAGGGGCGACATCAAGGCCGGGGTAGTCGTCAACGCCACCGCTGGCTGGTGCTCTACCATAGCAAAGATGGTAGACCTGGACCTGCCCATCACCACTCATCCCCTCCAGGCTTTTGTCACCGAGCCCTTGAAGCCCTTCCTGGACATATCCGTGTCCTCCGCCAACCTGCATGTCTATGTCTACCAGACCGACAGGGGAGAGGTAGTCGTGGGTGGCGGCGTGGACCCTTACTCCGCATATAGCATGAAGTCCAGCCTGTCGATGCTTGAAGAGCTGGCAAAGCACGTAGTGGAGCTTTTTCCGTGTCTGCGGGAAGTCAAAGCGCTCCGACAGTGGGCGGGCCTCTGCGACATGACCCCCGACTACGCGCCTATCATGGGTGAGGCGCCAGGGGTTAAGGGTTTCATCCTCACCTGCGGCTGGGGCACCTGGGGCTTCAAGGCGGCGCCTGTGGCGGGCAAAGGCATTGCCCAGCTTATCGCCACCGGAAAGACCCCCGACCAGATAGCTCCCTTCTCCATCTCTCGTTTCTCCCATGGCCGGCTGGTGAACGAGCGAGCGGCCGCGCCCGCCGCAGCTATTCACTAAGCTCGAGTGGCGGCCAGCCCCGCTGAAGGCTGGTCGCTGACTATGGCGACGCCGATGAACGGGCTTCAGGGGGCAAGGACTCCTCCCAATGAGGGATCAGGAGGCGGGAGGTGGTGGGCAGCGCCAGGATAGAGACCACACCCGCCAGGCTCAGCACAAAGGACAGAATGACGGCGCCCATGTAGTCATCCGTCATAGTCCAGATAAGCCCGCCCAACACCGGCCCCAGCGCCATGCCAAGTCCTCCTCCCAGGTTCTGCCAGCCGTAGGCGGTGCCCGTGGGGGCGTTGCCGTAGTACTGGCGGTTGATGATAGGGAATGCGCTCATCTCGCCTCCCAGACCCATGCCGAAGATGATGGCAAAGAGGTAGAAAGTCCAGGTATCCTGAGCAACAAGCAGGATCAGCACAGGGAAGGTTTGCAGAGCGAAACTAACGGCCATAACGCCTTTGCTGCCCATGCGGTCCGCCAACACGGGGACTGCAAATCTGGTGATAACGCTGACGATGGTAAGGGTGGCATAGACTCCAGCAGCCATCCCATGAGATAGGCCACTGTCCACAGCCATAGCGACCAGGAATAGCAGGATGATGTTGTGTCCCGCGCATCCCCAGAAGTGGATACCGACCAGGTTCCAGAAGGCGCCGTTGCGCTGGGCCTGCTGAAGGAACACCCTGGTCCTTATCTTAGCAACAGGCCCCTCGTGCAACCTCTGGATAGGCTCATCCGCGGATGCACCGAAGGGTCTTAGACCTATCTGACCGGGTTCGTTATGAAAGTATCTGATCAGCAAGAGGAGGACCGCGCCTCCCACCAGGCCAGGAAGCCAGAAGGTCCACTTCAGGCCAAAGTGGTCGAAAAGGAGGGCTATGGTGAGAATGGCCACCGCGGTCCCCAACCCCTGAAATGCTTGCAAAGCCCCCATAGCTACGCCCAGGTACTTTTTGAACCATATAGTGACGGACGCTACCAGTGGCACCTGGAAGATGGCCATAGAGGAAGCAAGTATAATGCCGAAGTAAATATAGAATTCCCACAGATGGGTCATGGTGCCGGTAAGCATCATGCCAGCGAGGAACAAAAGGGCTCCCAGGAACATGGTACGGCGGATTCCATAGCGGTCTCCCAGCCAACCCGCCACGGGGCTAAAGAGTGCTGAGACAATCCATTGCAGGGCGAAGGCGATGGATATGGAAAAGTAGCTCCAGCCGAATAGCTCTGAGTCCTGCAAGTGGGGCACTAACAAGCTGGTAGCGAATCTGATCGAGGAGTTGGTCATCCACATGATGGATGCGACCGCTACAATGACCCAGGCATAGTGTATCTTGAGCGTCCCGATGGAAAGGTTGGACGGACTCAAACTGACATTCAGCATCCTTATCCCTCAACTCTTGGAGAGTGTCTGGCGACCCTTTCACCTGCTACACTTTGATGACATCCTGCTGGGGCGCACAAGCCTGGATCGCCTCCATTACCTGCTTCTTAGCATCCTTACCTGACGCACGCGGCGATATGATGGGCAGAACGATGCCAGCTCGCCGGTAGTCACGTATTCTCTGCCGACACTCCTCAGGTGTCCCCGCCAGGGCGATCTTGTCTATGAGGCCAGTGGGCACCAGCTCCAGGGCGCGCTCTCTGTCACCTTCCTTCCAGGCTCGACTCACCGCCTCCACCTCCTGGGCGAACCCGGCTTCGGCCATCAGCCTGCGATACCTTGGGAAAAACCCGGCATAGCTTGCAATGGGGAGGCGCATGGAGTCTCGAGCTTCCTCTCTGTCGCCAGACACAGCGCAGGGCAGCAGGGTTGCCACGTCCACCTCTTCTGGGACTCTCCCCGCACGCCTGGCACCCAAGGCGACGTGCTCCGCAGCGGCCGTGGCGTGCTCCAGGGTGCACCAGGTCAACAAAGTGCCCTGGGCGATCTGGCCGCAAATCTGGAGCATCCTGGGGAACACCGCCGCCACGTAAATGGGGACTTCCTTCCGCAGCGGCTCAAACCACAGGTCGAAGCGCTCGATGTTGTAGGTGCTTCCCTTGTAGGAGACCTCCCCATCCCGCAGCAACAGGCGGACAATCTCCACGCACTCCTTCAGACGCTGCACAGGCTGTGAGAACTCAAGGCCATGCTCTGGCTCTACCTGAACTTTGTGGCTTGAGCCCAGGCCCAGGATGAACCTGCCATGAGAGAACTGGTCCACACAGGCGGCAGCCATAGCGATGGTCGGAGCGCTCCGTACAAAGATGCTGGTAATGCTCGTACCCAGGAGGATTGTCCTGGTAGCCAGGGCACAGGCAGTTAAAACAGAGAACTGGTCGCCTCCATGCCCCTCTGCTACCCACACTGACTCATAGCCCAACTCCTCCGCGAGCCGGACGCACTCCACCACCTCTGTTGGCGCAAGACCTCTTGAGAAAGCTACCCCGAGCCGTTCCATATCAGTAGGTCTTGATCTCCAGCACGTGGCCGTTGGGGTCTTTGAAGTAGACTGCTTTCCCCAACCCTTTGGCTCCGGTTGTCATGCCGGGCCCCTTCATATTATCCATGTCGTAAGGGCCATCCCCGTAGGGCATTCCGGAATCACGGATCCTGGCGAAGGCTCCCTCGAACTCATCAGGGTTCATGGCAAAGGCGTAATGGATACTCCGAAAGTCATCGGACTTTCGGAAGTCCAGGTTGAAGGTGTCGTTGACCCGGACCGCCAGGAAGGGGCCTACTTCCCCCAGGAACTCGAAGCCGAATATGCGCGTATAGAACTCGACAGCCTCTTCTCGGTCCCGTACCGGTACGATGGTGTGGTCAAGGAACGTAGCCATCTTGCGACCTCCTGCATACATTTATATATAAATCATTAATGTATTACATATCAATCTCTAGTAAGCTATACTGTGCACGTAACCCTTGTCACTGTAGGACTATCTTAAAGTAGATGTACAGCATACCATGCCCCTACTTTAGTGACTATCTCCCAGGATGTCAATGAGGTACGCTGAGGTCGTCCTGCCACATGTTATGACGCTTGACGGCTCTATGGAGGCGCTGTACACTCGCTCCTATCAAGGCTGGAGCATGGTGCCGAATCCCAGGCTCTACTCTCCCATGTCCTCCCTTGCCAGGGGTGGACCAGGGAGTGAGGCCCTGGTGCCAAACTTCAGAGGGGAGGATTTGTATGGCCGGCAAGCGGATTCTCTGTGCTTTTGGAATAGACCTTGACGCAGTTGCAGGCTGGCTTGGGTCTTACGGTGGGGAGGACTCTCCCGACGATATTTCGCGAGGGCTCTTTGCAGGGGAGGTCGGAACGCCTCGCCTGCTCAAGCTCTTTGATAAACTTGGAGTAAAAACGACCTGGTTCATCCCGGGGCACTCCATCGAGACATTTCCTGAGCAGACAAAGATGATAGGGGATGCAGGCCATGAAATTGGCCTGCATGGGTATTCCCATGAAAATCCTATAGCCATGACGCCAGCTCAAGAGGAGGCGGTGTTGGTCAAGTGCATCGAACTGATCGCCAGGGTGTCTGGTACACGACCCACGGGCTATGTAGCGCCCTGGTGGGAGTTCAGCCACGTCACCAACGACCTCCTGCTCAAGCACGGGATCAAGTATGACCACAGCCTGATGCACAGGGATTTCGAGTGCTACTATGTGCGAACGGGAGACCGGTGGACTAAGATAGATTTCTCCAAACCAGCCGATTCCTGGATGAAAAGGCTGGAGCGCGGCAAGGAAACGGACCTCGTTGAGATACCGGCCAACTGGTATCTGGACGATTTGCCTCCGATGATGTTCATAAAGAAATCTCCCAACAGCCACGGGTTTGTGAATCCACGCGATATTGAGCAGATGTGGCGGGACCAGTTTGACTACGTCTACCGGGAGTACGATGAGGCAGTCTTCCCGATGACGATTCACCCAGACGTGAGCGGTCGCCCCCAGGTCCTACTCATGCTAGAGAGATTGGCTGCCTATATCCTGGCCCACCCGGGTGTCAGTTTCTGCACCTTTGACGAGATCGCCGACGACTTCGCCAGACGCCACCCTCGGAACAAAGGGCCCAAGTAGGCCAGGGATCAGTTACCAGTCTGAATCAGGAGCTGACGATGTTCGGAGTCAAGGAGGGATTGACACCACCTGAGCTTACCACTACACTCACTCTCGTCTGGAACAGTGCCCCGTTTGGCTACAGGAAGTCTAGAATGAGAAATTACGGTTGAAATGAGGCCTGGTAGCTTGGTATAATGGTAGATATCTACCAGGGCCGGTGTGGTGATGTCAAAGTGGACGACCGGGCCTTCTTGAAGACTCGATTGATACTCAGGGTGAGAAAGGAGGGATAACAATGCCAGGCCGAGATGATATGGCACTGATGGCCCATCTGATGCGGCGCGCTGGATTTGGCGCATCCCGCGAGGAGCTTGAGGCCCGTGTGGCGAAAGGCTACGAAGCCACTGTGGAAGAGCTGTTACACCCCGAGACTCAGCCCGAGGTGGACGTGAACATCCTGTACCGCTACTTCCCGAATCTGGAAGGGCCCCTGGCGCCGGTCCAGGCCCAAACCAACTGGGTATACCGAATGATTAACACCAGGAGTCCCCTTCAGGAGAAGATGTGCCTTTTCTGGCACCAGTTGTTCGCTACCGGCAACTCTAAGATAGACAACCCACCCGAGGTTTTACAACAGATCGCCATGTTCCGACGCCACGGGCTGGGCAGATTCCCTGAGTTGCTGGTTGAGTTGGCCAAAAACCCGGCCATGATCTACTGGCTGGACAACAACGGCAACCACAAGGGGGCAATCAACGAGAACTGGGGGCGAGAGCTACTGGAGCTGTTCTCTATGGGCGTGGGCAACTACAGCGAGGACGATATAAAGGAAGCCTCCAGGGCTTTCACCGGTTGGACCATCGGCCAGAAGATACCGCGCAACCCCCTGGGTCGTTTCTACTGGAGCTTCGAGTACAGGCCAGAAGACCACGACGACGGCGAGAAGGTTTTCCTGGGCCACAGGGGGCGCTTTAACGGCGACGATATAGTAAACATCGTCGTCCAGCAGCCTGCCACGGCCAGGTTCCTGGCCCGCCATCTGTACAACTTCTTCGTCGCCGACGAGGTCCAGGTGCCTAGCTGGAACATAACGCCTCCGAAGGACCCCCAGGCGATTCAAACCCTGGTGCGGGCGTACAACGAGTCCAACTACGATATCCGCGCGGTGCTGCGGGCCCTGCTCCTCTCCGATTTCTTCAAGAACGCAAGGTTTGCCAGAGTGAAGAGCCCCGCTGAGCTGGTAATAAGCACAGTACGCCTGGCAGGCAACTTCGGCCCCCCCAGGCCCGGCTACCAGGAGCTTGCCTTCGAGTGCGCCTATCAGGGGCAAGAGCTTCTGAACCCCCCCAGCGTGGAGAGCTGGCATACAGGCCAGGAGTGGATAGATGGGGGCGCACTGGTCCGGCGGGTAAACTTCGCTGCCAAACTTCTGGGCGATACCACCTTGCCCGGCATCCGGACTATCGTCAACCAGCTTAAAGATCGAGGCAACCTCTCTCCGGCGGAGTTTGTGGACCAGTGCCTTGACCTGATTGGGCCCATTCAGGTGAGCGAGGATACCCGGGCCGAGTTGCAGGCCCAGGCCGAGGAGGGAGGAGAGCTTCGCTGGGGTACAAAGCGTCAAGCCAGCGCCTCTGAACATCGTGTAGGAGTCATGCTGGCGTTGATAGCCGCTTCCAGAGATTACCAGTTCGCATAACAAATGCGTAGGGGAGTACGGCCGTACGCCCCTGCGACAGTGAAAGGAGGGCTAACATGGCATCTATCGGTAAAGACACGGTGTTGGTAGTCCTGCAACTAACGGGGGCCAACGACTATCTCAACACTGTAATCCCCTATACCAACCCCCTCTACAGGGATAACAGGCCCAACGTGGGCATCCCCGAGGACAAGGTCCTGCCCATTGATGACGAGCTAGGCTTCCACCCCAACATGGGGCCTGTGAAGAAGCTCTGGGATGAGGGCAGGATGGCTATCATCCACGGCATCGGCTACGAGAACTCCCCTCGTTCCCATTTCCGTTCCATGGACATCTGGCACACCTGTGAGCCGAATAGAGTGGGCACCGAAGGGTGGGTCGGCAGGGTTATCCGTGACCTGGACCCCACAAGTGAGAATGTGCTGAAGGGTGTGAACTTCGGCCAGGGCCTGCCGAGGGCTATGGTGTTGCGGGGCGTGCCCGTGACCTCGGTGTCCAGCCTCGAGTCATATGGGATGTTGAGTGAAGTGCCAGGCATCACCGAGGAGCAGGAGAGAGCCCAGGTGCTGGAGCGCTTCTCGCGCATGTACTCCCCCGCCATAGGGAGGGGGCCTGTAATGGACTACCTGGCCCAGACAGGGCAGAACGTGCTAAAGGGTGCCGACGCCCTCAAAATAGCCCCTCAGAAATACTCCTCCACGGTGGAGTACGCAGACACACCGGTAGCTAAATACCTGAAGAGTATCGCTCAGGTATACCTGGCCGACCTGGGCGCTCAGGTCCTTTACACCCAGCACGGCAGCTTCGATACCCACTTCAACCAGACGCCCATGCACAACAAGCTCTGGATTGACGTCGGAAGGGCCATCGGCGACTTTTTCGATGATCTGAAGGAACACGACGCCGGTGACAACCTGATCATGATGCTGTTCACCGAGTTCGGCCGCCGTGTTCACGACAACGGCACGGGCACCGACCACGGCGCTGGCGGGGTGGCCTTCGTCATCGGCAACCGGGTGAAAGGTGGCCATTACAGCGAGTACCCATCCCTCAAGCCCGAAGACTTGCAGCAGGGCGACCTGGCCCCTAACTACGACTTCCGTGGTTTTTACAGCACCGTAGTGGAGAGGTGGCTAGGTCTGGACCCCGCACCCATCGTAGGTGGACACTTCGAGCAGCTTGACTTCATATAGTAGATGTCATATGAAGGAGCCGTTCGTTTTACAGCCTATTGCCTGGTACGGATGGAAGAACGGAGGCTGTCTCAGGAACCGGTGGAAGTAGTCCTGCGTTCTCCCGATCAGGACCTGCCAGCTAAGAAAGGACGGCGTGTGGCTCAAAGCTTGGCAACCTCACCCAGACGTGGCAAGAGGGCCTTGCTCCGTGTATTCTATGAAGAGTCGGGAGAAGAGCGTGTGGTGGTCAATGCCTACCTCACAGAGCGACCCGAGCGATACTGGGAAGGGGACTTGCCATGAGGATCACCTACGATCCAGAAGGTGACATCCTGTACTTTAGACTGCGAGAAGGGGCTGTAGTGCATAGCGAGCCCCTGCTAGACCAAGAGGATATCATCATTGACTACGATGAAGAGGACTGTCCTCTAGGGATAGAGATAATGAATGTCAGTGACTTGCTGGGCAGCACGCCGGTGAGCATTGAAGTTGCGCTTCCCACTGCATCGAGGCACAGCTAGCGTGGACGAGAAGTCGTCTTTAGGGAGGGCAACATGCTCAAGTGTCGGTGTGGTCACTATGCCTTCGAGCATTTATGGGACCCCCGAGGGTGGGGGAAGTGTACAAGATGCTTCTGCCTGATGTTCAGCAGGTGGTAGTGATGAGTGTTGCAATGCTAATCAGTAAACTTGATGGCGAGCACAAATCTGACGATAGGGGGTAGTGATGCTGACAACTGTCGCAGCAGGGCGGGTATTTACTTATAGTCACTGCATTGGGATGTATGGCATGTCTGGGCTGGGGTTCTGGTCCCCTGTGGATTTCGTCCTGTGCTCAAAGGGAGTCTTCTACGCGCTAAGCCGGGGCGATGGGGAAGCTCTTGGCCCGCGGATCAGCAAATGCACCCTGGACCACCAGTTCCTCACCCAGTTCGGAGGCTTTGGCGCAGGGGATGGGCAGTTTATCTGGCCCGTTTCCATTGACGCGGACCAGGACGAGAACCTGTACGTCTCCGACGAGCGCCTCCATCGGATCACCATCTTTGACAAAGAGGGGAAGTCTCTGGGCCAGTGGGGTAAGGCTGGCAGCGGCGAGGGTGAGTTCAACGGCCCAGCGGGCCTGGCCTTCGACCAGGAGGACAACCTCTACGTTGTGGACAGCCTCAATCACCGCGTACAGAGGTTCACCAAAGATGGCAAGTTCCTGGGCCAGTGGGGCCAGCACGGCGCTGGCGACGGGGAGCTTAATATGCCCTGGGGGATATGCCTCGATAGTAAGGGCGACGTGTATATCGCCGACTGGAAGAACCACAGAGTGCAGAAATTCTCCCGAGTGGGAGAATTTCTGGGCAAATTCTGCGCCTCCGACTCCGGTGTTGGGAGCCTTGACCACCCCACTGGTGTGGCAGTGGACTCGGAAGGGGATGTCTATGTGACTGACTGGGGCAACCACCGGCTCCAGGTCTATGCCCCCAACGGGACCTTCATCACCTCTCTGATAGGGGATGCCCAACAGCCCTCACCCTGGGCGCAAACCTATATTGCCGCCAACCCCGACATGGTCAAGGCGCGCAAGAGGGTCAACCTGGAACCGGAATGGCGCTTCCGGCGGCCGGTGGCGGTGAACGTTGATTCGGAAAACAAGATTTTCGTGGCAGAGTCTGCACGCCACCGCCTCCAGGTCTACGAAAAGGAGAAGGACCTCGGGGATGTCCCCCTGAACCTCTAGTAATCAGCTATCAGCGGGGTTGTAGCAAACCTAAATGCCAGAAGCTGGCTGAAAGCTGATAGCTTACAAAAGTGGGATAGCCCTCACTCCAGACCCCTCTCCCAATGGGAAAGGAGACTGGGATGAGGGCTATCTTGTCTCATCTCGTAGCAGAGGGAGGCCCCATGAACATGGAGCGCGACTTTGTAGGATATGGCCCCAACCCACCTCGCGTGCGTTGGCCGGAGGGAGCGCGCATCGCCATTTCTTTGGTGGTGGCGTATGCTCAAAGCCTTTACAGCACCTGTCGCCAGCACTATCATAGCCTCAAGGGTTCTGCCGAAGGAGATACCCGAAAGGCTCAAGTCCGAGACGGTTAGGGAAGGGTAATCTCGTCGAGGACGTGCTTCAATGGCTAAGGACGGCTTCTAGCACCTCACGCCAACAGGGATGGAGGGAGAACATGGTGAGTTACTCAGGCCAGCCTTTGAAACGGTTTGAAGACCCCAGGCTCGTGACGGGTGGGGGCTCCTTTGTGGACGACATCGTGCTACCAGATATGCTCTACGCCTACGTGCTCCGTAGTCCCCACGCTCACGCACGCATCCGCTCTATAGATGTTTCCGCGGCCCGCAATATGTCCGGCGTGGTAGCGGTGCTCACCGGGGGAGACCTGGCCGATGAGGTGAAGGTTGTCCCCACAAGAGCTATATCAGACCAGGCGGTGTCCTCAGCACCAGGGGGCATGGTGGATGAGCTGAACGGCCGGGAGCAGCCCGTTCTGGCTACAGACAAGGTGTGCTATGTGGGACAGGCGGTGGCAATGGTGGTGGCCCAGGAACGCTACCTGGCCAGAGACGCAGCGGAGCTTATAAGGGTAGGCTACGAACCCCTCCCACCCCTCATGGACCCCTTTGAAGCTGCTACTGCCACGCCAATACACCAGGAGCTGGGCACGAACATGGGTATGCGGATATACCGTGAAGGTGGTGACCTGGAAGGGGCCTTCGCTCAAGCCGACCGGGTCATCCAGCAGAGGTACGATGTGCAACGCCTGGCCCCAGCGCCCCTGGAGAATCGGGGAGTACTCGCCCACTACCAGCCCCAGGAGGACCTGCTGACTGTATGGGACTCCACCCAGGAGCCTCACCAGGTATGGAGGCATCTGGCCCACCTCCTCAACCGGCCAGAGGATAGGGTGCGGGTCATAGCTCCCGATGTGGGAGGCGGCTTCGGTGAAAAGGGATGCTTGTTTCCTGAAGAGGTCTCCGTACCCTACCTATCCCTCAGATTGGGTAGGCCCATCAAGTGGGTGGAGGACCGGCAAGAAAACATGCTTGCCTTCCACGGCAGAGGCCACATCGTAGACGTGGAAGCCGCTGTGAAGAACGACGGTTCCATCCTGGGGATGCGTGTGAGAGTTGTGGCGGACCTGGGGGCCTACTTCGTGTCTTCCACGACGGCGGTGCCCCTCCTGGCAGGCCACCGTATCGCAGGACCCTATAAGATCCCTGCCATGAGCGCCGAAGTGTTGGGCATAATCACCAACAAGCCGCCCACCGGCGCTTACCGTGGCGCTGGAGGGCCTGAGTCCGCTTTCTGTATGGAGCGAACCGTAGACCTGATCGCCAAAGACCTTAACCTGGACCCGGTGGAGGTGAGGAGGAAGAACTTCATTCCACCCGATGCCTTCCCCCACACCACCCCCACCGGCCTCATCTACGACTCCGGGGACTATGAGCGCGGGTTTGACCGTGCCCTGCAGTTGGCGGATTACTCTAGCTGGCGGGAGAGAGCTCGACAGAGGAGCCCCAATGAGCCCCTCCTTGGTGTTGGTCTGGCTACCGTCGTGAAGGCCTCCGGGGGCGCTGGAGAGATGAGGAGTGAATACGCTCAGGTAAGAATAGAGCCATCAGGCCAAATCGCCGCCTATACTGGGGTATCCCCCCACGGCCAAGGGTCAGAGACCGCCTTCGCCCAGGTCGTGGCCAATGAGCTAGGCGTGAGTCCGTCAGAGGTACAGGTACTACACAGTGATACGGCCATCCTCCCTTCCGGCGGAGGCACAGCGGCGAGCCGAGGCACCGTCGCTGGCGCGTCGGCCTTGTACGTGGTGCTTCAGGAGGCCCGCCAGAAGCTCTCTCAGATAGCCTCTCACCTGCTGAAGTGCCCCGCGGATCACATTGCCTTCGAGCATGGGCGTGTCTTCAACCGCAGGAACCCTGGTCAGGCGATGACCTTCGCCCAGGTAGTCTCCGCCGCCAACAACGAAGAGCTATTACCCCCAGGAGTCCGGCCCGGACTAGACTTCAGTGGAAGGTTCACCCTGCCCGGCAACCCTTACGCCTTCGGCGCTCATGTAGTAGTGGTTGAGGTGGACAGGACCACTGGAGAGGTAAAAATCCTTCGGTACGTAGCAGTACACGACTGCGGCCGTATCATCAACCCCATGATAGTAGAAGGGCAGATACATGGTGGGATCGTCCAGGGAATAGGTCAGGCGCTCACGGAGGACATGGCCTACAGCAAGGATGGTCAACCCCTGACGGGCAGCTTGCTGGATTATGCTCTGCCTATGGCTGAAGAGCTACCCGACCTGATACTGGATACCGTGGAGACCCCCTCGCCGATAAATCCTCTAGGGGTAAAGGGGATAGGTGAGCTACCCACCGTGGCCGCGCCCGTCGCCATAGCCAACGCCGTGATGGACGCCCTGTCCGTCCTGGGTATACGCCACATAGACACTCCTCTGACCCCGGAGAAGGTATGGCGCGCAATTCAGGGTCTGCCCTGAGCCTGCCGAAGGGAGACAACGGGTGGGCGGTTAGACCCCGCGGGATAATACTCATTCGGTCTCAGCAGGGGCGCAGCGTGCTGCGTCCCTGCCACTACCTGCGAAAAAAGCTAAATAATAGCAGTTTTTTTACTTTACTAAAAAGTCCACTCTTAAGTATAATGCGGGCCGTGGCGATGCGTGTGGTAGGTGGTGTCGCTAAAGGGAGAAGGTTAAAGGGGGCTACAATCTCCGAGGCGCGTCCGACCTCAGAGCTGGTGCGAGGAGCTATCTTCAATGTTCTTGGTCCTCTAGACCTCAAGCCAGTCAGGGCGCTAGACCTTTACGCAGGCTCCGGTTCTCTGGGCATAGAGGCCCTTAGCCGGGGCGCTAGCTGGGCCGATTTCGTGGAGCGGCATCCACGTCAGTGCGCTGCCATCAGGGAGAATCTGGGAGTCACAGGTTTCACTGATAAGGCCCAGGTATACTGCATGGATGTGGATAAGGCGTTGTTGGTCCTTCTCGAGCACAATGCGGGCCGCTACGGTTTGGTGCTCATGGACCCCCCCTATAAGCTCACGTCTCTGGATGAAGTGCTGGATAGCCTTGCAGGGTCGAAGCTCCTGGAGGAAGGGGCCACAGTGGTGGTAGGGCATTCCAAGAGACTCTCTCTGAAAAGCGGTTACCCCTCGGGCTTGAGCCCTCAAGGGCAAAGCCAAAGCCTGTCCCTGGTTGGCCGCTACCGTTACGGCGATAGCACGGTGGACTTTTTTGAGAAAGGAGGCCCTTAATGGTAGCAGCTATATATCCAGGGTCCTTCGATCCCGTAACCCTGGGTCATGTGGATATAGCCACACGGGCATCGGCCATCTTCGATCGGGTAGTGGTAGCCGTCTACGCCACGCCATCTAAAAACCTTATGTTCACCGCCCAGGAGAGGGTAGACCTCCTTCGTAAGGCCTTAGAGCACCTGCCCAACGTGGAGGTTGCAGAGTTTACAGGCCTGGTGGTGGACTGTGCCCGGCAGCTTGGCGCAAGTGTAATCGTGAGGGGCCTTCGTAGTGGCTCGGACTTCGAGTATGAGTTTGAGATGGCTTATATGAACAAACAGCTGGCCCCGGATATAGAGCTGGTATGCCTTATGGCTAGCCTGGCGTATCAGTACGTAAGTTCCAGTCTTTTGAAAGAGGTAATCGGGTTGGGTGGAGAAGTAGCGAGTCTTGTACCTCCACACGTGATAGATGCTGTAAAGCGAAAGTTGGAGCTACAAAAGTAGCAGCATCATAGATGAAAGGAGTTGTTATTATGGATATTATGAACGTCATAGACAAGCTGGATGCCCTGGTGAATACTAGCACGAAGGTGCCCGGCACTCGTAGCAGGCTCGTGGATGCGGACAAGATTATGGAGCTGGTGGAGCAGCTACGCCTGTCCATACCGCAGGATATAAAGGCTGCGCAAGAGATAATTGACAAAAAGGACGCCATCCTTAATCAGGCCCAGGTGGACGCCAGGCGTGTCAGGGGCGAGGCGGAGGATGAGTATACAGCCAGGCTAAACCAAAACGAGCTTGTGGCGACAGCCCGGCGCAAGGCCCAGGAGCTTGTAGAAGAGGCCGAGCATAAGGCCAACAAGCTAATGGAGCACGCCGAAGCTGAGTCCAAGAACAACCGAGCAGAGGCCGATGCCTATATCGTCCAGACTTTTCGCAATCTGGAGCGTGAAGTGACCTCTCTGCTCACCAGTGTCAGGAAGGGTATGGATGCCCTGGGGGTCAGCGCACACACCTAAAACCGTTCCAGAGCAGTCAGCTATCAGCTTTCAGCCATCATCGTTCAGCTCTCAGTATTGTCGTGCTGGACCTAACCGCTGGAGGCTGATTGCTGATAGCTTACACCTGGGGGGATAGGGCCAGGGTGAAGCTATCTGAGAGGTCGCTTCGCCTCTAATAAAGCCTCTGGAGCGCAGAATCGGCAGCGAGAGAACCCTTCAGACATGAATCGGGCTCTGCTCTACGATGCTGTCTCAGCTACCGGGCCCTTGACCCATCGGCACTCAGGTAGATGGCCGTGCTGACCGAGGTCTGGGCAGGTACACACTATGTCATCGCGTCTCCGATAGCCTATCGCCTCCAGATAAGCGTAAAAGCCCATGTAAAACGTATCTCCTTCGTCTATAGACTGAAAGCCGGCTTTGAAGGCTTGCCTGAGTTCCTCATAGGTGGGTTCTCGGAGGTCCCTGGATGCCTGCATGACGAATCCCTCGTGTTCTAAAGTGGGCCTAAGGAAGATATGTCTTTCCCATCCGCGACTGACATCATAGTCCCGCCTTTGATGCCGCCTCTCGCATACCCTTGAGATAAGACTGGCTGGAGGTCTGGAGCAGGGTGTTGACATTGCTGTGGAAGTATTGAACCCCCATCCCCAGGAACTTGGGCACCAGGGCATCGGGGCAGCTTACCCCGGCGGTCTTCCCAGCGCCGCGTATCACCTTCACACCTCTTTCCATCATCCTCTGCACCTCCGGGTGGGTCTGCTCGCCCGGATAGCCCATTGACTGAGACAGGTCCCCGGAGCCTATAAAGAACACATCTACCCCCTCCACCTGTACCATATCGTCCAGGTTTTCTATGGCCTCCACCTCCTCTATCATGAGACACACCAGAGTCTCTCGGTTGGCTGCCTGGGTGTATTCTCTGGTAGGGCCGCCGAAGCCATACTCAGCGGGGCGGCCCCGGGAGAAGAGGCCCCTGTGGCCCAGGGGGAAGTATTTGACGGAATCCACCGCCGCTCTGGCTTCATCGGCAGTGTTCACATGGGGCACCTGCACACCCCAGGCCCCTCGGTCCAGAAAGGGTGCGATAATCTCAGGCCGGTTGGCTACCGGCCTGACTATGGGCGCTATGCCAGTCAGCTCTGAGGCCACTATCACAGGTTCTGAGTTGTCCACAGTGATAGAGCCATGCTCGTTATCTATCAGCACCCAGTCGAAGCCCAGATGGCCCAGCATCTCCACAACCTGCGGGGAAGGAAAGGTAATCATGACACCAAAAACTGCCTTGCCTGCGACCAGCTTCTCCTTAAGAGTATTCCTGCGCATCGTCCTCCTTTCACAGAACCTGGACTTTCGACCTAAGTATACTACTGAGGCACAACCTTTTGGGCATTTTTGCGGTTCCAGACTCATGGCACTCAACTTTGCCTTCAACAAGAGGCCCTTTGAGAGCTCTTATGTAAGTTGACGGCGGCGCTGGTAAGTGCTACCATCGCTCTGACGATATGCTGAAATCGTCGGTGACCAAACCTTTATACATTACCAGGCTGGTCTGCTGCCACACCAACAGGCGAATAGCAGACTTGTATCCGTTCATTGAGTGAACTCCGTCCCGAGCTAGCCGAGGGGAAGGGCAGGATGACAATTCATCAGGAGCTGGCTAAAGTATCTCCTCCCAGAGATACGGTCCTCACCATCGGGACCTTTGATGGTGTTCACCTGGGCCATCGGCAACTCCTGCAACGCCTTAAGGCCCTGGCTGAGAGTAGTGGCTTCCTCTCTTGTGTGCTCACCTTCCGCAACCATCCCAGGCTGGTGTTGAACCCTGGGATAAAACTAAGTTACTTAACAACCCTGGAGGAGCGGGTAGCCCTTCTTAAGGGCCAGGGTATAGACCTGGTAATCGTGGTGGATTTCACCCATGAGCTTTCCCTCCTCAAGGCGTCAGAGTTCGTGGCCTTGCTTTCGGACTACTTGAAAATGAAGGGCCTGGTAGTAGGGCCCGATTTCGCCCTGGGCCACCGCAGGGAAGGAGATATCCCCGCCCTCAAGCGCCTTGGTGAGGGGATGGGGTTCTGGGTCAGGCCAATGGAACCCGCACAGATGGACAAGGCCGTCATAAGTAGCAGCGTGATACGCAGCCTGATGGCCCAAGGAGATGTGGAGAACGCCAGTCGGATGCTGGGACGATGGCACTCCCTTACGGGCCTGGTGGTGGAGGGTGACCGCCGAGGCAGATTGCTGGGCTTTCCCACCGCCAACCTATCAGTGGACGCCAATCTCGCCATCCCTGCCGACGGTATATATGCCACCTGGGCTACAGTAGAGGGCCAGTGTTACCGGGCAGCCACCTGTATAGGTGTGCGCCCTACCTTCGGAGTGAATAGTCGAACGGTGGAGGCATTTATTCTGGATTTTCAGGGGGACATCTATGGGAAACCTCTGACCCTGGAGTTTGCCAGACGCCTGAGAGCGGAGCGGGCCTTCCCCTCCGTAGAGACCCTTGTAGAGCAGATGAAGCTGGATGTAGAGCAGACGCGGGCTGTCCTCTCCAGCCTGGTCGCAGGGCCAAAGTCTCCTTTTGGCCTTCAGAGTCCTGAGAGAGGGTAAAGCTGTGTTGGATGAAAGAACGCTTCATAAAGTAACCCGCCGAGGTGTGAGCGAGATAATCATGGAGGAGGAGTTCGTACGGCTGCTCCAGGAGAGAAAGCCGTTGCGCCTGAAGATGGGGTTCGACCCCAGCCGCCCCGACATCCACCTGGGCCATGTAGTGGGACTACGGAAGCTGCGCCAGCTCCAGGAGCTAGGACACCAGGTGATACTTATCGTTGGCGACTGGACAGCCCAGATAGGCGACCCCAGCGGCCGATCGGCCACTCGCCCTATGCTCACTCACGAGGAGGTGAGGGCCAACGCCGAGTCCTATATGCGCCAGTTCTTCAAGGTAGTGGATAGGGAGCGCACCCAGGCCGTCTGGCAGAGCGAGTGGTTCGGCAAGTTCACCCTGGCCGACGTGATACGCCTCACCAGCCGGTTCACCGTAGCCCAGTTCCTGGACCGGGAGGACTTCGCCAGGCGATTCGAGGCCCACAGGCCCATTGCCATCACTGAGCTTCTCTACCCCCTGCTCCAGGCCCATGACTCGGTGGCTATAAGCGCCGACGTGGAGTTTGGAGGCACTGACCAGAAGTTTAACTTATTGGTAGGGCGAGAGCTTCAAGGGATGATGGGCCAGCGCCCCCAGCAGTGTTTCCTCATGCCCATCCTGGTGGGCACCGACGGCGTGCAGAAGATGAGCAAGAGTCTGGGGAACTACATCGCCGTGGAGGATCCCCCCGAGGATATGTACGGCAAGGTGATGTCCCTTCAGGATAGCCTCATCATGCAGTACTTCGAGTACCTCACCGACGTTCCAGATAATGAGCTGGAGGAGATGCATCGGGCTCTGGAGGCGCAGTTGGTGAACCCTATGGAGCTGAAGAAGCGCCTGGCCAGGGAGATAGCTGCTCAGTTCCACGGGCCGGAGGAGGCCGGGAAGGCCCAGGAGCATTTCGAGCGGGTGGTGCAGCGGAGGGAGTTGCCGGAGAACGTAGAAGAATACCATCTCCCTAAGGTGGACATTGAAATCCAGCGAGTGCTCCTTACAGATGTACTCGTAGAGGTCATGGCAGCCAAAAGCCGCAGCGAGGCCAAGCGGCTAATCAGTCAGGGGGCTGTGGAGGTTGATGGTCAGAAGATCAGTTCAGAAAGTATAGTATTGCGTCACGGGACTATAATAAAGATCGGCAGGCGACGGTTTATCAGGATTGTGAAAGATGGATAAGTCCAGTGAGATAATACATGGACGAGATTAACATTGGACGTGACCTAGCACGTATATTCACTGTCTTTGTCTGGAATATAAAAGGTTTTATAGATACTGGTGGCAATATCTATCCAATTCCCGAGATTCCGCAGGTTATTACAGGACTTTTTCAAGAAATTACCAAAACAAGGGTCAAGGAGTTCATAAGGCAGAATTACAGGTGCCAGGAAATTCAAGGAGGGGCACGGGAATATCCTGAAATCACCCTCTTTGATGGGCTGCTTGGGAGCCGCAAGATAGCTATAGATATGAAGACCTCTAGACGGGTCGGTCCCAATCGTATAAGCGGTTTTACCCTTGGAAGCTACGCAGGATATTTTGCCCATCCCGATAGAAAAATGGCAGGTTGTGTTTTGCCATATGGGGAATATACAGAGCATTGGGTAGTCGGCTTCATTTACGATTGGATGCCAGGAAAGCCTTCTGAAGAACTGGTATCAAATGTGGAGGTAATTGTTCAAGAGAAGTGGAGAATGGCGGCCCGGCATACTGGTACCGGGACGACCAATGCAATAGGCTCAGTCAGAGAGATAGATAGGTTAAAAGTCGGGTCAGGAGACTTTAGCTCTGAAGCTGAATTTGAGGAGTATTGGAGAAGCCGTTATCGAGAGAGAAACCCATGAAAGTTATTAAAGAGGTTGGGGCTCAGCTCAGCCTGGACGAAGATACCCGTGTCAAGCTACCTTCTACCCGATACTGGGGCAGCAAAAGGAAGATAGCCCCCTGGATATGGGAACAAATCAAGGATCTAGAGTTTACCAACTTCCTTGACTGTATGAGCGGGACCGCCGTACTTAGCTACCTGGCTAAGTGTCACGGTAAGCGAGTTTTTGCCAACGACGAACTTAAGTTCAACTATCAAGTGGCTTTAGCATTGGTCGAAAACAACTCCACCACCCTGGCCGAATCCGAATTTCGGATGATCGTAGAACGCCACCAGGCTATAGACTATCCTACCTTTATTGAGGATACCTTTCCAGACATTTATTATCTTCCCGAAGAAAATAGATGGTTAGATACCATCATCACTAACATCGGAGTGTTTCTAACGGACCCCTATAAGAGGTCAATAGCGCTGTCAGCTTTGGGCCAGGCGTGTCTTGTCAAAAGGCCATACAACTTGTTCCATAGAAAGAATCTGTACATGCGACTCCAGGACGTCCCTAGAAGTTTCGGCAACAAGGCAACATGGGATGCTCCTTTCGTGAAGCACTTCCGGAAATTTGTCTCCGAGTACAACTCTCTAGTTTTTGACAACCGGGCGGACAATAGAGTCTTCAATTTAGGTGTTTTCGATCTGGAACTCGCCGAACCTGTTGACTTGGTATATATAGACCCACCCTATCTCCCTGTACACGGCGACAAACCGGATTATCACTATTTCTACCACTTCCTTGAAGGAATAGTTCAATACAATATATGGCCTGGCCTAATTTGTTATGAAAATCCTATCAGGCCTATAATGTATCAACGTTCCCCCTGGACCGATGTTCATAGAATCTACGCTGCTTTTGAACGTCTTTTGGCAAAGTTTGAAGGAACCAGGTACATAGTAGTATCCTATAACTCTATGGGAATACCAAGTGAAACTGAGCTTGCAGAAATGCTAGGACGCTATAAGCCCAATGTAGAGTTGAGGACAAGGCAATATCAGTACGCTCTAAGCAAAGAGCGGCCCAGGGAGCTGCTCTTTATCGCATACTGAATCCGGCATCTACGCTGGCAAATCAAGGAGGCAACGTGAAAATCCCCAGGCAGAACCTCAGAACTCCAGGCCCCACTCCATGCCCTGATGAGGTGATGGAGGCTATGGGAAGCCCCATGATCAACCACCGAGGGCCTGAGTTCAAAGAGCTTATCCTTAGTGTTACGGAGAAGCTGAAGCAGGTCTTCATGACCCAGGAGCGGCTGTATATCCTCACCGCTTCTGGCACTGGCTCCCTGGAGGCGGCGGTGGTGAACACCCTCTCTCCAGGGGACAGAGTGCTGGCTGTAAGCGTGGGCTACTTCGGCGACCGCTTCGCCGAGCTGGCCGGGGCCTACGGGGCCGACGTGAAGAAGCTGGAGTTCGAGTGGGGCACTGTCGCCGACCCCGACTCCATCCGCCGGGCGCTGAGGGAAGACCCTGAGATAAAAGCAGTCCTGGTCACCCATAACGAGACCTCCACGGGCGTCACCAACGACCTGGAGAGCATAGCGAAAGTCGTGAAAGGTGAGTTCGATGCTCTGCTGCTGGTAGACGCCATAAGCAGCCTGGGTTGCATACCTCTTCCTGTGGACCAGTGGCGCTGCGATGTGGTATGCACAGCCTCCCAGAAGGGATTGATGGTCCCACCTGGCCTCTCTTTTATAAGCCTCAGCCAGGCTGCCTGGGAGGCCCGTGAAAGGGCCACGATGCCCCGCTTCTATTTCGACCTCCCATCGGCCCAGCGCTCTCTTGAGCGTGGCCAGACCCCCTGGACGCCTAACCTGCCTCTTTTCTACGGCATGGGTGTTGCCCTGGACATGCTCCTTGAGGAGGGCATGGAGAACGTCTTCAGCCGCCACGCCCGCATCGCTCATATGACTCGCCAGGGCATCAAGGCTCTGGGCCTCCATCTCCTGGCACACGAGGCCTGCGCCTCCGATACGGTAACCTCGGTGAAAGTCCCCCAGGGTGCGGATGGCGGGAGACTGTCGGCTCTTCTACGTACAGAGCACTCCGTGGTGCTGGCTGGGGGGCAGGGGCCCTTGCAGGGCAAGATTTTCCGCATTGGCCACATGGGACAGGTAACAGAAGACGACATACAGGAAGTGCTCCACGCCCTGGAGGTTACACTGCCTCAGGTAGGCTTTCAGCTATCAGCAATCAGCCGTCAGCAGTCGGGTCCAGCATGACAATGCTGAGAGCTGAACACCGATGGCTGAAAGCTGACCGCTGATATCTGATACTGAAGGCGATGAGTGAAGATATGGCAAGGATACTGATTACCGACCCCATAGCCCCCGAGGGTGTGGAGCTACTGAGGGCGCAGGCCGAAGTGGACCTGAAGAGAGGCCTGAAGCCCCAGGAGCTGATAGAGATCCTCGGGGATTACGATGCGCTGATCGTGCGCAGTGAGACCAAGGTCACCTCAGAGGTCATCAGGGCGGGCAAACGACTCCAGGTCATCGCCAGGGCAGGCATCGGAGTAGACAACATAGACCTCGATGCCGCCACCAGCCAGGGCATCGCAGTGGTGAATGCGCCCGCAGGTAACACCGTGGCTGCGGCCGAACATACCATAGCTCTCATGCTTGCCCTGGCCCGCAACCTGCCCCAGGCTCACCAGTCTTTGAAACAGGGTAGATGGGACCGCAGCGCCTTCATGGGCATCGAGGTCCGCAACAAGACCCTGGGCGTAATCGGCCTTGGCAGAGTGGGACTGGAGGTGGCGAGGCGTGCGCAGAGTTTCGCCATGCACCTCGTAGCATATGACCCCTTCGTATCCCCCGACTATGCCCGTATCCGAGGAGTAGAGCTGGTGCCTCTGGAGATGCTGTTAGCCCAGTCCGACTTCGTGACCATCCACACACCTCTCACCGAGAGCACCCATCACATGATCGGCGTGCGGCAGCTAGCCTTGATGAAACCAGGCTCACACCTGATCAACGTGGCCAGGGGCGAGCTTGTTGACGAGAAAGCCTTGCTTGCGGCCCTTGACCAGGGGAGGCTCGCAGGGGCGGCGCTGGACGTTTTCGCTCAGGAGCCCCCCGGCGAAAGCTCCCTGGTAAAGCACCCCAGGGTAGTGGTAACACCTCACCTGGGGGCTTCCACCAGGGAGGCCCAGATGGAGGTCGCCATAGAGGCGGCGGAGCAGGTTATGGCGGTGCTGCGCGGGGAGACGCCCCACAACACCGTCAACGCGCCATTTCTGCCTCCAGAGGTGCATAGCGTAGTGGCCCCCTATCTGCCTGTAGCCTCTACCCTGGGAAAGCTCCTCAACTACCTGAGTGAGGGGCAGTTTATAGGAGTGAACGTCGGTTATCAGGGTGAGATAGCCCAGCACGATACCGCCATGCTGAAATCGGCGGCGCTGATGGGCTTGCTGACCCCGGTGAGCAGTGAGCGGGTGAACCTGAGCAATGCGCCCCTCATGGCCCAGCGCCGTGGGTTGAGGGCTACGGAGTGGAAGAGTGTAGAGGCCCAGGAGTACGGAAATCTCATTACCATCACCCTCAACACTACCGCTGGCGACACTACCGTGGCGGGAACATCTATGCGCAACGAAGTCCACATCGTGCGCATCAACGACTACTGGCTGGACATGGTGCTCACGGGGCCCTACCTGCTCTTTGTGGAGCAGCAGGACCGGCCTGGCTCCATAGGCGCTGTGGGGACGATTTGCGGGCGCAACGACATAAACATAAGCTTCATGCAGGTAGGGCGGCTGAGTCCCAGAGGGCGGGCTATGATGATCCTGGGGCTCGACGATCCTGCGCCGCCCGATGTCCTTGCCCAGATCAGGGCCCTGGACTTTATCGAGGCCGCCAGGCTTGTCAGGCTCTGAGCGGTGACGCCCCCTCGCCTGCCCTGGTGAGCCATTGCCTTGATTGACGTATTGTAACCCACCGGCGAATGAGGACGGGTGAACGAGAAGCCAATGAGCAATAATAAGCCAATGCTTACTCTTCTCAAATCCCACTTTGGCTATGACTCTTTTCGCCCTCAACAAGAAGGGATAATCTCCAGCGTCCTTTCCCAAAAGGACACCCTGGTATTGATGCCCACTGGCAGTGGCAAGTCCTTGTGCTATCAGTTGCCAGCACTCTGTTTCGACGGGCTCACCCTGGTGGTTTCCCCGCTTATTGCCCTCATGAAGGACCAGGTTGACGGACTCAAAGCCAACGGCATCTTGGCGGAGTTTATTAACAGCACCCTCTCCTATGAAGAAAGCCGCCGTGTACAGGCTCAGGCAAGAAAAGGCCAGCTCAAAATTCTTTACCTGGCACCTGAGAGGCTGGCCCTGTCAGGGTTCCGAGACTTCTTACGAACCCTCCATGTAAGCCTCATGGCTATTGACGAGGCGCACTGTATTTCAGAGTGGGGCCATGACTTCCGTCCAGATTACCGCAATTTGAAGAGTCTGCGGCGTGATTTTCCTGGTGTGCCTGTGATCGCCCTCACCGCGACCGCCACAGAAAAAGTGCGCGAGGATATTATTGCCCAGCTCGACCTTAGACAAGTACAGACTTTTCTCGCCAGCTTCAACCGTGCTAATCTCACTTACCTGGTCCAGCCCAAATCAAACGCC
>CAYWGG010000003.1:27592-42967 GCA_964457285.1 uncultured Dehalococcoidia bacterium | reverse complement strand
GAACCAGAAGGCCCCTAGCTGGCCCGAGAGGAAGGGGCCGGACCAGCCGCCCAGGAACAGGGTAGCCATCACCGCCGAGGCGGCCAGCACCCCGCCGAACTCGGCAGCCTGGATGAGTGCGAACTTGGTCCAGCTGTATTCTATATGGTAGCCAGCGATAAGCTCCGACTCGGCCTCTACCAGGTCAAAGGGGGTGCGGTTGAGTTCCGCCGAGATGCCCAGAAGGAAGATGAAGATGGCCAGGGGCTGAACGAGAATGAAGGGCACTGTTTGGGCGTTGACAACATCGGTCATCTTCATAGACCCAGCGGCCAGCACTACCCCCACCAGAGCCAGCACCGTGGGCACCTCGTAGCTTATAAGCATGGCGACGCCCCTCATAGCCCCGAACAGAGCATATCTGTTGCCCGAAGACCAGCCAGCCATGAAGACGCCCAGGGTGCTGACAGAGGTCACCGCTATGATGTACAGGACACCTATGTTGAGGTCGGCCAGGAAGGTGTTTCTGGCAAAGGGGACCACCGCCAGCATCAGGATGAGGGGCATTACCATTACTATGGGCACCAGGGTGAAGGCCAGCTTGTCCGCCTCACGAGGTATGAGATCTTCTTTGGTCAACAGCTTTACAAGGTCAGCGATGGGCTGGAGGAGGCCGAAGGGCCCCCAGCGGTTGGGGCCCAGCCGGTTGTGGAACCTGCCCAGGATGCGCCTCTCGGCCCAGACGAAGATGGCAGCGCCCAGAAGGACAGCGTTCACCAGGATGAACATTATGATGAAGCCGGAGATAAAGTAGTCCAGCCAGCAGATTTGGTCTGGGAAGACTTTCCCTACTCCGTTGTATATGTGGCGAAAAAGCACGCTGCTATAGAGGAGGCTATCTGGTCCGAGGGCACAGCTCATCAGTTTCCTTTTCCCTTCCTACAAGTTCCCCTATAAAGTCTTTACTTTATTGGATACTCGCTAACTCCTGGGCATCCTGGATGTACTCGGTGGTCTCCCGTATGCGCCGCTCTACTTGACCTGCTGGTTCGCACATTCCGTCATAGAAACAGTGGCCGTGCAGGTAGTTAGCCCGGGTATGATAGCGGCCGACCAGGACTTCCACTCGTTCGTCTACCTCTGCCAGGTTATGTAACTCACGGGTGGTGCTGGCTGTAGTCGCTGGCCTCTCGCCTGTCCGGGCCAGGATGAGGGCATCGGTAGCCCGCTTGGTGGCCCCCCATGCTTTCTCAGCAGCGTTGCGGAGCTTGCCGCGCCCTAGCTCTTCCATGGCTTCGCTATGAAGGTCCCAGGCGTCCTGGAACATACGCATTGCCACGTCGGCCTCTGCCATGGAACTCATCTGTCAACCTCCCCCATGTTGATGTCAATGCTGCCCAGGGTGACGATCATATCGGCCAGCTTCCAGCCCACCAGCAGGTCACGAGTCACCGTAAGGTTCAGCAGGGACGGAGAGCGTATCTTGCAGCGGTAGGGCGCTATGCTGCCATCGCTGACCAGGTAGAAGCCCAGCTCCCCCTTGGGGGACTCGACCCTGCCATAGGCTTCAGCACCCGCAGGGGCTCTGAGCACCAGGGGCAACTCCGCCCTCACGGGGCCTTCGGGTATCTGCTCCACACACTGCTCTATTATGCGGAGGCTCTGGCGCATCTCCTGCATCCGGACCCAGAACCGGTCCAGGTTGTCGCCCCTGCTACCCACAGGCACGTCGAACTCCACCCGCTCGTACACATCGTAGGGGTCAGCCTTGCGCCAGTCCCACCGGAGGCCGCTACCTCTCAGCATCGGCCCGCTGGTAGAGCAGGCTATGGCCCGCTCCAGCGGCAGGATACCCACATCCCTGGTCCTCACCAGGATGATCTCGTTCTCCACCAGAAGCTGCTCCAGCTCGCCTATATAAGAGGGTATCTCCCCAAGGAACCGTCTGAGGGCGGGCCAGAAGTCCTCCGGAGTGTCGAAATAGACGCCACCGGGACGCATGAAGCTGACGGTTATGCGAGCGCCGCACAGCATCTCGAAGAGGTCAAGTATCCGCTCCCGTTCGCGAAAGCAGTACATCAGAGGAGTGCCAAGAGCACCCAAGTCCTGGAGGAAGAAACCGATGGCGACGAGGTGGCTGGCGATGCGCTGAAGCTCCGCCGCTATAACCCGGAGGTATTTGCCCCTCTCAGGCACCTCTATACCCATCAGCTTCTCCACGGCCAGGCAGTAAGCCTGGTTATTGGTCATGGAGGCCACGTAGTCCAGCCTGTCGGTGAGGGTCACTATCTGGACGTAGTTGCGCTCCTCAGCCAGCTTCTCCGAGCCACGGTGCAGATAGCCGAAGACGGGCTCCACGTCCAGGATCATCTCCCCATCGAAGGTGACACGTAGCCTGAAGACCCCGTGGGTGCTGGGGTGCTGGGGGCCGATGTTTACCGTTATCGGTTCTGTCCTGATGGGCATGGACACTCCCAACCCTCAACCCCAACCTCCGGTCACCCCTCTCCCAGAAGGAGAGGGGATGGGGGTGAGGGAATTTTTAATACTGCACCGTATCCTGAAAGTCCTTACGCAGCGGATGCCCCAGGAAACCTTCCCACAACATGATGCGTTTCAGATTCGGGTGGCCCAGGAAGCGAACACCCATGAGGTCCCATATCTCTCGCTCCTGGAAATCGGCCCCCTGCCAGACGCTCACCACTGACGGGATAGCCGGGTCCTCTCTGCCGTACACTCTGGCTTTTATGACGACGCTGTGATTATACTTGAAGGAGGTCAGGTGGTAGACCACCTCGAAATACTCGATGAAATCCACTGCCGAGACGGAGTTCAGGTAGTTTAGCTCAAGCCCAGGCTCCTCTTTGAGGAACTTCATCACCTCCAGGACGCTCTCCGGCTTGACCCACAGGCCGGAGTCCCCCCACTGCTCTGCCGCATCGGGGTAGCGCTCACGGAGACGCACAGCAAGCTCCTCAGCTGGTAGGACCCTTGTCATCACTCCCCCTTCGGCTGACCCTTCGCTCCACTCAGGGCTTCGGCTTCGGACAGGCCCGCAACCTTGCTCCGAAGGCTATACCTCTTTATCTTCTCGTGCAACTGCATGATACCATAGAGGAGGGCGTCGGGCCGAGGAGGGCAACCGGGCACGTACACGTCCACGGGCACGATATGGTTGACGCCCGGCACCACGCTATAGCACGAGTAGTATGGCCCGCCACTGGTGGCGCAGACCCCCATAGAGATGACCCACTTGGGCTCCCCCATCTGGTCATAGATGCGCCGGATGGCCGGGGCCATCTTCCAGGTGACGGTGCCAGCTACAATCATCAGGTCAGCCTGGCGTGGGCTGGCCCTGAAGGCTTCCATGCCGAAGCGGGCTATATCGAACCGGCCCATGGCGCTGGCCATCATCTCGAAGGCGCAGCAGGCCAGCCCAAAGGCAACGGGCCAAAGCGCCGACTTTCGCCCCCAGTTGAGGAGCGCGTCTATGGAGGTGACCATCACGTTGCGTTCCAGGTCCTGAGGCACCTGAATGACCGGCTCAGAGAAAGCGTGAGTATTGGTATGGCGCAGGGCCTCCACCGTCTGCCCCTCCTCCCGGTCAAGGCTCCAGGTGCGGGTATAAAGGGGGCCTTCTCCCCCAGTGATCTCAGTCGCCATGCTCACCTCCACTCCAGGTCCTGTTTTCGCCAGGCGTATATCCATCCCACCACCAGGATGAGGATAAACACCACCATCTCGATGAG
Organism: uncultured Dehalococcoidia bacterium; assembly: GCA_964457285.1. Taxonomy (GTDB): domain Bacteria; phylum Chloroflexota; class Dehalococcoidia; order Lucifugimonadales; family JAGWBF01; genus CAYWGG01. The sequence continues at coordinate 39,239 of CAYWGG010000003.1, read as the reverse complement.
GGCAAATAGGCCCAGCTTGTTGAATCGGACGGCCCAGGGATAGATGAAGATCACTTCCACGTCGAATATGACAAAGAGGAGGGCATACATGTAGTATCGAAAGTTGAACTGGCCCCACCTGCCGCCGATGGTCTGCATTCCGCACTCGTAGACATCTAGCTTAACGGGGTCAGGCTTCTGAGGCCGGATGCGCGCCCTGGAGGCGAGCCAGGAGACCATCAACATACTGGTGGGAACGATAAAGGCGACGACGGCAAATATGGCGATGAGCCCGTACTGCCGAAAATAATCGTCAAGCATAGTCCTCCTCGCAACCTACTTCCTCTGCGCCCTCTCGATCCTGGCCCATGAATCACGTAACGATACCGTTCGATTGAACACGAGCGCTCCAGGCGCAGAATCAACAGTATCCACGCAGAAATAACCCAGCCTCTCGAACTGGTAGCGACTTCCCGGCTCAGCACTTGCCAGACCTGGTTCAACGCGGCACGACTTCAACGTCTCCAGCGAGTTCGGATTCAAATTGGGCTTGTAGTCGGAGCCATCCTCTACATCATCATGGTGCTCGTTTGTGAAGAGATGGTCGTAAAGGCGCACTTCGGCCAGGAGCGAGTGGGCAGCGGAAACCCAATGTAACGTTCCTCTGACCCTGCGGTCTCTCTGGGCTGCACCGCCCCTGGTGTCGGGATCATAGGTACAGTGCAACTCGGTCACTTCACCAGTCGTACTATCTTTGACCACATTCACACACTTGACGATATATGCGTATCGCAGCCGCACCTCACGGCCAGGAGCCAACCGGAAGAAATCTTTGGGCGGGTCCTCGCGAAAGTCGTCTCGTTCGATGTACAGCACACGCGAGAAGGGGACCTTCCGTGTCCCCATACCGGGATCCTCGGGATTATTCACCGCTTCCAGCTCTTCCACCTGGCCCTCTGGGTAGTTATCTATAACGACCCGGAGGGGATGCAACACGGCCATCACCCGCAAGGCCCTCTTATTCAAGTCCTCTCGGACACAATGCTCCAGCAGCGCTATGTCTATGACGCCATTGAACTTGGCCACCCCGATGCGCTCGGCGAAGTCCCGGATGGCTTCGGGCGTATAGCCACGCCTTCGCATACCTATCAGCGTGGGCATCCGCGGATCGTCCCATCCAGTGACGTATCCTCCCTCTACCAGCTCCCGAAGCCTTCGCTTGCTCAGTACGGTGTGGCTGACGTTGAGGCGGGCGAACTCGATTTGCTGCGGATGGTAGATGTCCAGTTGTTCGATGAGCCAGTCGTACAGGGGGCGATGGTCTTCAAACTCCAGAGTGCAAATAGAATGGGTGACTCCTTCGATAGAGTCTGAGAAGCCATGGGCAAAATCGTACATCGGATAAATGCACCACTTATCGCCCGTCCTGTGGTGGGATGCCCGCAGAATGCGGTAAATGACCGGGTCTCTCATATTCATGTTCGGGGACGCCATATCAATTTTGGCTCGAAGGACGCGAGAGCCCTCCTCGAACTCGCCTGCCTGCATGCGCTGGAACAGGTCCAGGTTCTCCTCGACTGAACGGCTACGATAGGGGCTGTCCCTGCCTGACTCTGTCAAGGTGCCCCGGTACTCTCTGATTTGCTCCGGGCTCAGGTCGCAAACGTACGCTTTGCCAGCTTTGATTAGTTGCACGGCGTACTGATAGAGTTGTTCAAAGTAGTCCGATGCATAGTACTCCCGGTCTCCCCAATCGAATCCAAGCCATCGGACATCCGATTTGATGGATTCTACGTATTCAACGTCCTCTTTGGTCGGATTGGTGTCATCGAACCGCAGATTGCAAAGGCCGCCGTTTTCGGCGGCGACGCCGAAGTTCAGGCAGATGGACTTGGCGTGTCCAATATGCAGATAGCCATTCGGCTCCGGTGGAAACCTGGTCATCACCCGGCCGCCGTATTTGTTCGTCCTCAGGTCTTCCGCAACAATATCGCGAATAAAGTCGGAAGGAGGGGTAGAACGGGCTATGGTCATATTCCTGGCTCCCTTCTTGTTCCTTTCTGCTCTTTCTCCAATCTCACGACTGCCGCCTTAATGCGGCTAACACAGCGAACCCTGCCCAGCACCTCCATGGTCTCGAACAGAGGTGGCGCAGCAACTCTGCCAGTGGTAGCCACGCGCAAGACGCCGAAGAACTGCCGTCCCGAAAGGCCCAGCTCGGAGCTGGTGGAGCGCAGCGCCTCCTCCAGCGACCGGGCGTCGAAGTCTGCCAGGTTATCCAGGACATCAAGGGCACGCCTCAAGGCGTTAAGGGTGGAGTCCACATCCATATCCTTCTGAACAAGAAGGTGTGGGTCGTAGGATAGCTCATCCTGGAAAAAGTAGGCAGTCACCTCGGCAGAGTCGGCCAGAGTCTTCAGGCGCTCCTGCACCAGAGGCACTACCCGCTTAAGGTACTCTTTATCCACCGAGGCCATCTCGCCGGTGAGGTCCCGTTCCAGGAAAGGCATCACTTTCTCTGCCAGCGTATCGAGGCTTAGCTGACGGATGTAAATTCCATTCATCCAGGACAGCTTCTCTTTATCGAAAATGGCACCCGCTTTTCCTATCCGCTCAATGGAAAAATGCTCTATAAGCACGTCACGAGACATGATGTCGGTCTTGTCATCCAGGGACCACCCCAGAAGAGCCATGAAGTTGACCATAGCCTCCGGGAGAAAGCCCTCAGTTCGATACTCCAGAATTGAAGTGGCCCCGTGCCGTTTGGACAGCTTGGAGCGGTCGGGGCCCAGGATCATCGGCAGATGGGCGAACAGGGGTGGCTCATAGCCCAGGGCTTGATAAAGGTGAAGGTGCCGCGGTGTGCTAGAAAGCCACTCTTCAGCCCGCATCACATGGCTTATCTCCATTAGGTGGTCATCCACCACATTGGCGAGGTGATAGGTAGGGTAGCCATCGGACTTGAGGAGAACAAAATCATCCAGCAGCTCATTTTGCCAGGTGACCCCCCCACGAATGAGGTCATCAACACTGGCCTCGCCTGAGAGGGGCATCTTGAAACGCACCACGGGCACGATGCCCTGGGCTATACACTCCTGACGCTCCTGGGGGGACAGGTCTCGACAGTGGCGGTCGTAGCCAGCAGGTGGCAACCTCCTCCTCTGCTGCTCACGACGTATCTCCTCCAGGCGCTCTCTGGAGCAGTGACACAGGTAGGCGTAGCCCTTATCAATCAGCTCCTGGGCAACTCTCTGGTAAACCTCCAGCCGCTGGGACTGGAGGTAGGGGCCGTGAGGCCCTTCCACGCCCGGGCCCTCGTCCCAGTCCAGCCCGAGCCATCTCAGAGAATCCAGGATGGCCTCAATAGCACCCGAGACGTATCTCTCTCTGTCCGTATCCTCCACTCGCAAGATGAACTGTCCACCATGCCGCCGAGCAAAAAGCCAGTTAAACAGGGCTGTACGCAGGTTGCCCACATGGGGCTCACCGGTAGGGCTGGGTGCAAATCTAACACGAACCTGGCTTCCAACACTATGAACCAAAACAGACAACCTCCAGGGTTACATTTTACTCCACTATGCCTAAAGCTACCAGTGGTCGCAAACCTGTCAATTCAGGGACTGGTTGTTTTCACCATAGAGAATATGTAGAATTCAGGAGGGACACGTCCTGAGCGAAGTCGAAGTATAAGTCCCAATCTTTCAGGGTGAAAGGAGAGTGGACCATGCCGGTAGAGGAGATCAAGAGGTTCTGGGAGCAGACCAAGGCCGCATTGGCCGAGGTAGAGATGGACGCCAAAGTAGAACCAGTTGAGGAGAGCGACGTCTTTACTATGGAGGGACGGATAAAGACCCGGACCGTCTACCAGGTGATAATGACCAGCTTTGGGGGAAAGCGCATCCGGGCCTGGTACACCGTGCCCGCGGGCACGCCCCCTTCCAGGGGATGGCCCGCCATCATGGAGGTCCCTGGATATGGCGGTACAATGCCCCTGCCCGTACATCTGGTACAGTACGGCTATGCCACCCTGTCCCTGTACCCCCGCAGCCAGGGCGAGAGCCTGAAGGAATGGGAGATAGAGCATGGCACCAGGCTGGTCTATAACGTCACCGACAAGAACAAGTATTACTACCGGGCCGCCTACATGGACTGCGTAAGGGGTCTGGACTTCCTGCACAGTCGCTCGGAGATAGATACCAGCCGCATTGGGGTATGGGGCTTCAGCCAGGGGGGCGGGCTGACCCTGGCTACCGCATCCCTGGACCATCGAGTATCCGCCGCCGTTGCTGGTGTGCCGTGGCTTTGCAACTTCCCTGTGGCCGCCGACATCACCTCATCGCCCTACGTGGAGCTGCGCGACTATCTGGTTGCCCATCCCAAGGAGCGGGACCAGGCCCTGGCTAACCTGGCCTACTTTGACACCCTCAACCTTGTCGATGCCATCGAATGTCCCACACTGGTAGCCAGCGCCCTTGTTGACGCGGTGCACCCCCTGAAGACGGTCATGCCAGTATTCGAGAAGATTCGGGTGATGAAGTCTATCGTAATTTATCCTGAGATAAGCGTAACGGAGCAGGGCTACCGTGCCGATTTCGCCAACCACGCCAGGGCCTGGATGGACCGCTACCTGCGCTGAGCGTAAAGGTCAACCCTCACCCCGGCTTCCGGCCACCCCTCTCCCGACGGGAGAGGGGCTGGGGGTGAGAGCTATAAAGGTCAGGGCTACTTTAAAAAGGAGGAGAACATGGCTTCACCACAAGACCTTGTTAAGCTGGTCCGCTCGGAGTCTGACCGGCTCAAGCAGTATCTCAGCACATTGTCTCCGGGGCAATGGAGTCACCCCAGCGCCTGCGACCGCTGGGAGGTGCGCGACGTGGTGGCCCACCTGGCCCTGGGTGCTGAAACTTTCGCGGGGTTTATCACCCGCGGCGTGCAGGGGGACTCAGCACCACCACCGGGTCTCCCAGGCGCTGGGGCAAGCGATTGGGCTTCCAGGATGGAGTTCAACGCCCGGAGGACCATCTCCTTCAGAGAAAGCCTGGGCGAGCAGCTTCTCCCTACTTTCGGCGAGCGCTATGACCAGTTCTGCCAACTGCTTGCTGGTCTTGGCCCAGAGGACTGGGATAAGCCCTGCTATCATGCTGCCGGGATTATGCCTGTGCGCTCTCTGGTGAGCCTGAGAATTGCGGAACTATCCATCCACGAGTGGGACATTCGCTCCGGGCTTGAGCCGTCGGCACACCTGTCAGCCAAGAGCCTGCCCGTTGTGACCGATGTGGTCCTGGAACGCATCGGATTCCTCGTGCGGCCAGACTCCAGACCGTCCACTCCGGTCCGCTATCGCTTCGAGTTGGTGGGAACGGTCCCAGGCAAGCGTGATGTCGTAGTGGACAGCCGTGAGACTCGATTGGAAGCTGCTGGGAGGACCCGGGCTAAGGTCACCTTCCGCTGCGACGCTGAGACCTTCGCCCTCCTGATGTATAGCCGCGTTCGACTCGACGATGCCATTGCCACCACTCGAGTAGCGGCCGAGGGGGATAGTAAGCTGGTCTCAGATTTTGGCCGGTGGCTCAAGGGGGTTTAGGAGGCTGGTGAGGGCCTACTACACACACCCCTCGGACATGCTCTTATATGAGCGTGGTTAAAAAGGGGTAGTCATGCTACTATCTCAACTCTCACCGCTGGGCCTGCACCTGGACTACGCCGGAGTACAATCCTGGAAGGCCCTTGGCCATGAACAGCCCGTTGGCGTCTATGCTCCCCACTGCGGGATCGGCTACCTTCCACTTGAAGAAGACATCGGGCAACATAACGTTGTTTCTATCGTAGGCTAGTGCCTGGAATTGCATTTTCTCTCCACGGGCCAGCGAAGCCGCCTGGGGCGTGATCTGAACACTTGCTAGAGCATCGCGAATCACCAGCGTAGCACTGACCTCCTGAGTCACCGGCCCATTGTCGGTCTGTATAGTGACCTCAGCGTGGATAGCGCCTTCGTAGATGCCGGGGAAATCATGGGCGGTGACGTTGACGAACTGGGATACTTCTCCCACTTCGGGGGGGCTCAGAGACCAACGAACGTTGGCAGTGGATAGGCGCTGCACATCGCCCTCCAGGCCGATTATTGACACGCGAGTTGATTCCCCTGGGGAGAGCACCACCCGATCCGGGAAGATGACGACCCTGGGCAGTTGCGACGGCTTCGGGATCACGGGGGGCATCACACCTACTATCACCACCGTTCCCGTAGCAGAGGCCTTCTCATTCATGCCAGCCACGCCTGTAGACACGCGAACGGCATCAGGGTATATACCTGGCACGTCCCCGGCCCTGAAGCGGCCGTCCCTGGATATAACTCCCGCCCTGGCGTCCAAGACCTCCCAGCCAGGCTCCACTGGTGGTAGTCTGTTCCCTCGCCTGTCGAGGAGCATAGCAGTGAACCTTATCTCCTCTTGGGGTCTAAGGCTAATGACCTGGGGGAGCACGGTAGCAACAACCCGATGAGTCACGCTTGCAGGGTCCGTGATGCGAACATCAAGGCTGGCGCTGATTTGCGTAGCTCCGTCCTCTTTCTCAGGTTTCAGAGTGACTCGAATAGCTCTGGGAAATGCACCTATATTTTCCGACGCGGTCAGGCGTCCATCCTGGGAGACAGACCCCGCTAGCGGCTCAAGTATCTCCCAGTTGAACCTCCTGTTGGAGATAACCACTCCATTGGCATCCACTGCCAGGGCTACTAGGTGGAGAGTTTCCCTCGGTTCTACCTCCGCCGTCTGAGGGAAGAGGCGGATGCTCGTGGGCTGAATCTGTCTCTTAAGCTCGGCCACAGTTACGTTGGCAGTCCCCTGGACTGACATTGGCCCCCCACCGATGGGCGCCCGCGCGGTCACCAGGATGGCGTCATTGAAGGTTCCCTGGGCAAACCCGGCGCGAAACACGCCACTAGGTGTGATAGCACCTGCTTGCGAATTCAACAGTTGCCAGCTAAAGGTGGCCTGCTTGAGTTCTCTTCCCTGCTGGTCGAAGGCAACAGCAGATAATCCGATAGTCTCACCCGGTGCAAGCACCACATGGGCAGGGACAGCCTGGACCCTGGCTAGCCTTGGCGAACCCCTTTCCACGATGATTATGTCAGCCGAAGCTGAGACGGTTATCGCTGGCTTCCCACCTCCCCTCAGGCCCACAGGCGTCACATCGGAGCGGCAGGCTGACCATATACCAATGGTCAAGAGTCCAAGGACGATCAGAAACAGATGCCAGTTTTTTGCTCTTTTTAACCTGTACATCGAGCAGGGCCTATGGGCTTTTTACTCTGAGTATCAGGACACATTCCATTCAGTGTACCCTCACGCGCATTTAATAACAAGGCTGTTTCTATATTGCCCAGGGTCTTTTAGTTCTCCAATCCGACAGCTCGATCTCACCGTAGAGTATACAGGGAACGCTGAGATTTCCTTGTTTTCCTCCGCGATCTCAGCGTTCTCCGCGGTAAATTGCTGTCGGCGGCCGAGAATTAAAATGCCCTGTATATTGCCCTATTTGCGGCCATCATTGAAATCTAGGAGAGAATATATCACAATGTAAAGGAGTTATCGTTCACTCCTTCGACCATATCCTGTCCTGAGCCAGTCGAAGGGCCAGGACAGGCGCAGTAGCTCTTCAAGCTAAGACATATTGGTAGATGTAGGAACGAAGACACAGGGCAGACGGCAAAAACGACGTAATTTTTCAGAGAGTGAGAAGCCATGAATTGGAAGATTGTCCTTGTAGTCATAGTATCTGTGTTGCTTCTGGCCGCTTGCAGCAGCAGGGCCAGGCCTTCCGCCCGGGAAGCAGCTCCCCAGCCCACACCCGCACAGGTGGCTACGCCACTACCTACGGCTACCACCCCCTCGGAGTCACGGGTGTCCGATGGGAAAGCTTCTGGGCAGAGGACTGAGGGAGGGACTCTGGTCAGGCTGTGGAATGACCCTCCTACCATGGACCCTCACCTGACTACCGATGCCACCTCAGCCGCCATCATCGTCGAGGTGTTCGGCGGACTGGTGACTATAGACCCGAACCTGAATATAGTACCTGACCTGGCTGAAAGCTGGGATAATCCTGACGGAAAGACGTACATCTTCCACCTGAGAAAGGATGCCAAGTTTCACAATGGCAAGCCAGTGACAGCCCAGGATTTCAAATGGTCACTAGAGCGGGCTGCGAACCCCGTCACCGCCGCGCCCATAGTAGACCAGTACCTGGGAGATATAGTGGGCGTGAAGGAGAGGATCAAGGGTGACGCCAATGAGATAAAGGGTGTGCGGGTGATTGACGACCATACCCTTCAGATAACTATAGACGCACCCAAGTCTTATTTCCTGGCCAAGCTTACCTATCCTACTGCCTTTGTCCTGGACAGGCAGAATGTGGAGAGCAGCCGCCGATGGTTTCGAGAGCCCAACGGCACCGGCCCCTTCAAACTCGCTGAGTACGTCCCTGGGGAGCGCCTGGTCCTCAATAGAAACGAGAGCTATCATCTTGGCCCGCCCCATCTAGACAAGGTCAACTTCATCCTCAGTGGCGGCACTGCCATGCTTATGTACGAAAACGACGAGATACATCTCACTGGAGTAGGGCTGGCCGACCTAGACCTGGTCCTGGACCCCACTAATCCTCTCAATGCCGAGCTCAATAAGGCCCCCCCGGCCTTCAGCACCGACTATATCGGTATGAACGTCAACGAACCCCCCTTCGATGACCTCAAAGTGCGTCAGGCTTTGAACTTCGCCATAGATAAGCAAGCAATTTCGAGAGATGTCCTTGCCGGTCTGGTGATCCCGGCCAAAGGGATTCTTCCTCCGAAGTTTCCAGGCTATAACCCTAACCTGGAAGGCTACACGTACGACCCAGAAAAGGCCAGGAGGCTTCTGAGGGAATCTAAGTATGGGGAAAACCTGGCAAATTTCCCAACCATTATCCTTACCACGTCTGGCAGTTTCGGCTCCAGCGTAGGGCTGGATATGGAGGTAATCCTGGAGATGTGGCGACAAAATCTGGGTATCGAGGTGGAGATACAGCAGACGGAGTTCGCTACCTATCTACAAGACCTCGTCAAGCGCCGGTTCCAGATGTTTGAGATTGGCTGGATCGCCGACTATCCGGACCCTGAAAACTACCTGGACTTGCTCTTCCATAGCAAAAGCACCAATAATCACACCGGCTATAGCAATCAGGAGGTAGACCAGCTTCTGGAGAAGGCAAGAGTCGAGACGCAAGAGACCGTCAGGTACGAGCTGTACCACAAGGCGGAGGAGATAATTCTCGCAGACGCCCCCTGGGTCCCTCTGTGGTACAGTGGGGAGCAATATGTGCTGGTTAAACCTTATGTGAGAGACTACTTCCTCACCCAGTTGATCATCCCGAAGCTGCGGTTTGTGTATATGATTGAGAAGTAGGAGCAAGGCATGCCTTGCCCCTGCCATGGCCAGGGCGAAAGGGGGATAACGTAGTATGTGGGTCTATATAGTCCGGAGGCTTATATGGACCCCCATTCTTCTCCTGGCCGTCTCCTTTATAACCTTCTCACTGGGCCGCTTTGGGCCCGGAGACCCGGTGCAGATACTTATGGGCCAGTACAGCAATCCCGAGGCGGTGGAGCGAATCAGACACCAGATGGGCCTGGATAAGCCAGTCCTGGTACAGTATGGAATCTATCTCAAGAACACCTTTCGGGGCGACCTTGGGGAAAGCTATAGGTACAGGGGCAGAGACGTAGGTGAGCTTATATCTGAACGCATATGGGTCTCGGCCCAGTTGGGCATGGCCGCCATATTTATATCTCTGGCTCTGGGAATTCCTCTGGGCTTTTTCGCCGCCCTCAAGCAGGGCACCTGGCTGGACACCTTGACGGTGAGCGTCACTCTGGTTTTCGTGTCCGTGCCAGTGTTCCTTACCGCTCCCGGTCTTTTGATCATCTTCTCGCTGTGGCTGGATATACTACCTACTCACGGCTGGGGAGGCTTCTTTGATACCCGCATCATCATGCCTGCCCTGGTACTGGGCGTTCCCGGTGTGGCTGGCCTGACCAGGCTGACCAGGGCCAGCACCCTGGAAGTCCTCACCCAGGACTACGTGCGTACCGCCAGGGCCAAAGGGCTGCGGGACCTGGTGATAAATCATAGGCACATCCTGAGAAACGCTCTGATACCCATATTCACCATAGTGGGCCTTTCCCTGGCCGGCCTGGTTTCGGGCGCCTTCATAACCGAGGGTATCTTTGGAATTCCTGGCATAGGTCGTTTGGCCATCGAGTCCTTCTTTTCTCGGGATTACCCAGTGATCATGGCGCTGGGCCTCATAATCGCCGCGGCCTTTGTTTTAGCCAATCTGATAGTGGACATCGGCTACAGGTTCATTGATCCCAGGATACGCTACTAGGTTGACCCCTCACCCCGGCCTCCGGTCACCCCTCTCCCAGTGGGAGAGGGGCCGGGGGTGAGGGCTACAACTTCCAAGGGGAGCTATGGCTGCTAAGCAGGAAAGAGCCATCTTCAAGAGCGAGGCAGGGGGAAACAGCCTCTGGTCTCAGTCCTTGCGCCGACTGCTGCGAAAAAAGGTGGGCATGGCCTGCCTGGTGGTAATCGTCATCTTCTACCTGGGCGGCATCCTGGCCCCCTGGGTAACGCCCTATGACTACAACGAGCAAAACCTGTCAGGGGCAAAACAGGGCCCGTCCCTCAGTCACCCCTTCGGCACCGACAGGTTGGGAAGGGACATCCTCACCCGTATCATTTTTGGCTTGAGGACTACGGTGATTATCACAGTGGCTTCTATAGTTACTGGCGGCCTTTTCCTGGGCATAGGCCTGGGCCTAATATCGGGCTACTTCGGCAAGCTGATAGACTCGGTGATCATGAGGGTAGGCGAAATATTCCTGGCCTTTCCCGATATATTGCTGGTTATCCTCATCGCCGCCACTCTCAGACCCAGAGTGGTGGAGTGGGTAAGGGGCTTCGAGGCGGCCACGGGCATTGAGGGCATCGTAAGGCTGGGCATAGTGGACTATGTAGTGGTGTTTGGAGCGCTGGCGGCGTTCTCCTGGGTTGGCATGGCAAGACTGGTCCGGGGCCAGGTGCTATACGTCAGGCAGAGCCAGTACATAGAAGCGGCGCAGGTCCTTGGGGCCTCCACCAGGCGTATCTTGCTGGTTCACGTGTTTCCCAACGTGCTTAGCCCGGTGATAGTGCTGGTGTCAATGGGTATGGCAAGCGCCGCGGGCGCTGAGATTGTCCTGAGTTGGCTGGGAATCGGCATCCAGCCACCCACACCCAGCCTGGGGGTTATGATTTTTGAGAACGGTAGCCTGAGTGTCCTGCGTACCGACCCACACTTGCTTCTTTTCCCGGTGGGTACCATAAGCGTCCTTATCTTTGCCTTCAATCTGCTGGGTGATGCCCTGAATGACGCCTTCAATCCACGGGCGCGCTAAGCTTTTCAACGTCATCGGCCCCATTTCGCTAGCGGCCCCTGCGGCCCTGGAACTTGTGTAGGCCCCTTTTCACCTTCTTCGACAGCAGGTGCAGTTTGTGGAGCTGTCGGGTCTGGCCGAAACTCCATCTGGCATTAAGAAATAAGAAAGGCCCTCCCAGAATAGCCAGCGCCGCTATATCCAATGGCAGGCCCGTCG
>CAYWGG010000003.1:0-27492 GCA_964457285.1 uncultured Dehalococcoidia bacterium | reverse complement strand
CGCCGAGGGCGTTGGTTCAGGCGTAGGAGCGGCCTGACGGGCAAGCTCTTCTGGTGACGGTAGGGGCTCCAGGCCCAGGGCCTGCCGCCACTGGGAGTCCAGGCCATACTGGTCGAAACCATACACCTTCTTCAACGCCTCATCAACGGACAGGCTAGTCCGAAAGGCTCCCATCAGCTCCACCATCTTCCCTTCACCGTAGCGGCTGATAAGGTAATCGACCACAGACTTGGCCTGGCCATAGGCGATGATTATGTCGTCTGGTTCCCCGGTGAAGGCACTCTGGTACCACAAAGGCTTAACTCGGCGGGTGTAGATGCCAAAAGCCAGGGCCCTGTCGTAAAGCGGCGTCTGGTCCACATTCCCGTACTCGGCTAACCCTTCGTTCAGCCAGGCAGGGACCAGGCCGTAGCCTCGCCCAGCAGCTTCGGCCACCAGAAGGTGGGTAAATTCGTGGGAAGCGACCCCAGCGAAAGTAGCGTCAGAGGCCAGCACCAGCACCACGCGCTCCGGTGGATAAGCCTGGCCTTCAGTCTGGAGGTCCTCCCGCACTGCCTGGGACCGAAAAGGCAGGGCTCTGGACATATCTCTATAGTTACTGTAGGTCACGATCCTTAAAGGCTCTTTCGGCTTTATGCCCAACACTCGGCCCATGTCCTCCATAGTTTTTTGGGCAGTCTCCAACACCGTTCTTGCTCGCTTCTCAACGAAGTCGCCATAATAGTAAACGGTCAGCAGCCCCTCGGAGATCTCCTTCCACTCCAACGAGTCATCTATATACAAGAAATCCTTATTCTCGGTACGAAAGACACGACTCTCTGCATCTCGGATCTCAAAGGAGTAGCGGATAAGTGTCCCTGGAGGCTTATGGGTAGAGCCTATGCCTGTGGTCATGACGTAAGTGCCGCTGACCTGTTTGCCCGGCTCTATCTCCATATATCCATAGGCGCTTCGGTCGCTTCCCACTGGTTTGAAGAACACCCGTATCTCCTCTATGGTGGCTGGACTGGTAGCGGTGAGCTTGAAGATGATACGATTCGGGAAATCGTTTTGCACCTCCTGAGAGATAACTTGAATCTCATCGCCCTGGGCTAACGCGGCACTTCCACCCCGTTGTACACCGTACATCAAGGACACCGCCAGAGTGGCTATCAGGAGAAGCATAGTGGCAAGGCATAAAGCCCCTGGGAACAGCAGGACCCTTATCTTCGCTGAAACCATGACTGCACCTCTATAGAGGATTTTATAGGATATATATCAATTTGTCCAAAGGACGCCCCAATAACTGATTACTGAAGTGTAGCCTTGTCCCTGGAGCCGTAAACGAGTAGAATAGGAACGATTAGCCTTTCCCTGGCTGATAAAACCAATATGGAGGCACACGATGGAATTTGGGTTAGCATATGAGATGCAGCGTCCATTCCTTGATGACCACGCGGTGATCGAGGAAACCCTTGAGCAGTGTATCCTTGCCGATAAGATGGGATGGGACTACGTGTGGTTTGTAGAGCACCACTTCCTCACGGGCTTCTCCATGTCGCCCTGTCCGGAGGTCATTTTCGGGGCGCTCAGCAGGCTCACGAAGCGGATAAGGTTGGGCTTCGGTGTGGTGATTCTCCCGTATCACCATCCCGTCCGGGTTGCAGAGCGGGTGGCTATGATAGACCACCTCTCCAATGGGCGGGTTGACTTCGGCACGGGTCGGTCCGCCGCTTATGAGCAGACAGGCATGGGCATAGACCCGCGGAACACTCGCGATATGTGGGAGGAATCTCTCACCATGGTCCCCAAGATATGGGAGTCTCAGGTGTTCGAGTGGGAGGGGCGTTTCTGGAATGTACCACCTCGCACGGTGTTGCCGAAGCCCTATCAGAAGCCCCATCCTCCCATCTGGGTAGCCGCCCTCCAGCCCTCAACCTATAAGCTGGCGGCGGATAAGGGTATAGGCTGCATGGCCCTGGGAATAAGCGCACCCTCAGTCCTGGAGCCTCATATCAAGGCCTATAGAGAGAACATAAAGAAGGCCAACCCGGTGGGCAAGTTCATCACCAACCAGTGGCTGAGCGCGACTATGGGGTACTGTGACCAAGACGACAAGGCGGCGAAGGACCTGTGCGCCGAGTCCCTCAAGGTCTTCTTCGGCCCCGATAAGCCCTATCTTCAGGACCAGAAGGACCTTTATGGGAAGCTCGTGGAGCAGTGGGGCGGAGTCCCGGACCACCTGAAGCAGAACTTCGCCCGGTATGTCCAGGTTAACGAGACAACGGGAGAGCAGAAAGAGGTCGTTGACCTTTCGGGAGGAGGGGCCCTTGTCCAGCAGGCCTGGAAGGAACTGGACGCCGATACCCTGGTGGAGCGGGGGGTCATGATAGCGGGAAACCCGGAGAGCTGCATCAAGGCCATCAAAATGCATGAGGAGACAGGCGTTGACCAGCTACAGTTCCTGATGGCTACGGAGACCATACCCCACGAGAAGACGATGAAGTCCATTGAGATGTTCGGAAAGTACGTGATACCGGAGTTCAAGAAGGCTAAGGCAGCGGGCAAACGGAAGCAAGCAGTGGCCTCTGATTAGCCTTTCAGGACTACCTTTGAGCGTTAGAGTGGCGCCGACGCCTGTGGGCTGAAATCCCCTCTCTGCGCGTTGGCGCCCTTGATTCCCGTAGCTTTACCAGGAGTAGTGCGAGGTGCGATTGTGGCACAGTTCGAGGAGTACGCAAACAAGTATCAAACGGTGCGAATGGAACGGCGCAACGGAATCCTCCAGATCACCTTCCATACCAATGGGAACACCTTACAGTGGGGTGAGGTTCCCCATCGAGAGTTTCCCCAGGCCTTTGCTGATATAGGCAGCGACCCTGAGAACAAGGTGGTAATTATGACAGGGGCGGGCAACGCCTTCTCCGGCCCGAGGGCCACTCCTGGTGCAAGGCTAAGGAGGCCTCCCCGTGAATGGGACAAGACCTACTGGGAAGGGAAGCACCTCTTGACGAACTTGCTGGACATCGAGGTACCCATGATCAGCGCCATCAACGGCCCGGCCCTGCGCCACTCCGAGTTGCCTTTGCTCTGCGACATCGTCCTGGCTGCTGAGGATGCCACCTTCCAGGACTCTGCCCATTTCCCCAACGGGCTCGTGCCAGGAGACGGGATGCACATCGTCTATCCCCTGCTGCTGGGGGTGAACCGAGGGAGGTACTTCCTTCTGACGGGCCAGACCCTCACGGCCCATGAGGCCAAGGAGCTTGGCCTGGTGGCCGAGGTCCTGACTCGGCAAGACCTGTTGCCCCGTGCATGGGCGCTGGCCGAGGAGCTAGCCCAGAGACCTCCCCTTGTGGTGCGCTACAGCCGAGTGGTGCTGACTTTGCACCTCAAGCGCCTGATGCAGGACATGCTGGGATACGGGCTGGCTCTGGAGGGGCTGGGTGCGGCGGATGCTTATCTAGAAGAGCGTTGATGCAGGAAGCAGGCTCGCCTGAACCTTATACAGCTAGGGGCAGAAAGTGGTGCAGCCTGGAGTGTGATGCTGGCTCATAGAGTTATCCTATGAGGCCTCCCTGCTCGAGGTCCTTAAGCGCCTTCTCAAGTCGCCTATCGATCCCAAGTGCTCTCCGTCGAGCAGACTGGAACAGCTCCTCAAGCGCCTGGTATCCATCCTCTTTTGAGTTGCGGAAGACAAGCGATTCTATCTTTGTTCCCCTCTCATCGGTAAGCGATAGCTCATAGTCAGGTTCAGAGTCAGAGTATCGTATAGTCGCAATGACGAACGAGTATTCAGGAAACGATACGATGAACTCAGTATCCTTGACGGTCTTCTGCCAGGCAACTTCACCCTTGCGTGACCGCTCAAGTAGCTTGCTAGCAATATTGAGCATTTGCACACGAGCCATCGGAGGCCTCCCCTAAGTGGACTGTTGTAGCTGGATTTCAGCTTCAATTAGCGTTGACTGAACGTTTGAAAGCATCTGATTGAACTCTCTCATATCAGGTCTACTATTATCTATGAGTGTAGTTTGAACAGCTTCTTCCATAGCTCGGATCTGCCTGATAGCGTTCTGAATGATCCTGCGTTGGCTGGCTGTCAGGTTCTGATGCCGTGTTCGTATCTCCACCAGAAGTTCACGGATGTCTTGATAGCGATCCCAAGCCCTTTGCCATTGCTGAGAGACATGCAAATCCTTGATGGATTGAATCCGCTCCCGTACCCTGGTCAGGTCAGCAATGGTGAGGTTTCTTGCGAGAGCTGCTCTGGCCTCCTGTGCAGCTTCTCTCGCTGCAACGGCTGCGGCACGAGACCGGCGAATCTGGTATATTGCTATCCCGAATCCGATTACAGAGACTCCAAGTCCTACAGCACTCGCCAGGTTCCCCCAGTTGTCCTCTATCCAGGCCACAGACCCACCTTGATGGTTCCTAGTCCACAGCATAGCATTATCCTGCGGCTTTAGAATACCATCGGGGGTACTTTGTGACAATCTCCTTTGCGATGTACCTACTTCTGCTCCCCTGGCCCAAATGGTAGGACCTGGGCTTCGACCTTCGCCCAGGCTCCTTCCTCCTCGGCAAGGCTCATCCGGGTGCCAACCTGAGCGGCCTCTTTCCTCACGTAGCCCAGGCCGATCAGCTCGCCAGTCGCAGGCACCTTCACTACCGAAGTAACGTGGCCTACCTCTCTGCCTTCACTGGCCAGCTTCACGCCTTCCATTACCTGGGCGTCGGGAGAGAAGCTGAGGGAGACCAGGTGTCTCTGGACCTTCTGATAGGTATCCAGACGTGCGATGACCTCCTGGCCGATGTAGCACCCTTTGGTGAAGCTTATGGAGCCCCATAGGCCAGTCTCCAGGGGGTTGTAAGACTCTCCCATTTCCCTCTCGTACGCGGGCACACCCGCCTCCACCCTTAGCACCTCATAGGCTTCCAGGCCTATGGGTACAGCGCCCGCAGCGGCGACTTCTCGCCAGACTCGTTCAGCGCTCTCCACCTGGACCACCACCTCAAATCTGGGCATGTCCACCAGGTCTCTTCTTATGAGGTAACTCTCAACTCCAGAGATGGTGATATGGGCCGACTGGTAGGGCTTAAAAGATTCTAGTTCCAGACTCACGAGTCTGCCAAGGAGGGCCTGAACCTTCGGCCCCATCACCGAGAGCATGGCAGTGTCAGGAGTGACATCTTTAAGGACCACATCTTCTATGATGGTGTACTTATCAATCCACTGGATCACCTTGTCCCTGGTCTGAGGGCTGGTAAGAAGGAGGATGTGGTCACCCAGGTTGAGGACCGTTATGAGGTCTAGGATACGCCCACGGTCGGTAGCGAGAACGGTGGGAGCGCCCTGGCCGGACTGTAAAGACAGGACCGCGTTGGTGGAGATGCGGTGAAGCAGGTCAAGGACATCCTTACCAGTGGCCTTGATCCTGCCGGTATAAGAGGCGTCGTGAAGGGCAGCTCCTTCCTTTGCAGCCTTGTACTCTACCAGCACATCACTGTAGGTTGCGGGTAGCTCCCAATCGTACCATTCTTTGAACTTGGCCCCCTCTCTAAGGGCGGCGTTATAAAGAGGCGTCCGTATCCTGACCATGATGCCTCCTATCAACCCGGCTAAAATTAGTGGCGCTTCGGTCTTTCGTGTGGTATAGCCCTCACCCCCAGCCCCTCTCCCAATGGGAGAGGGGTGGCCGAAGGCCGGGGTGAGGGATTAATCCCACACAAAACTCTGAAGAACCAAATTAGTTACGCCGCCCTTGCCAGACAAAGGCGGCGTTATTGAGGTCTATTAATGCTGCCACTCCATCAGACGGCGAAGGAGTTGCCGCAGCCACAACTTTTCTTAGCGTTGGGGTTCTGGAACACAAACCCTTTGCCATTCAGCCCGTCTGAGAAGTCAAGCTCAGTGCCTGCCAGGAAAATGTAGCTCTTTTTGTCAATGAACACTTTGACACCATTATGGTCAATGACTTTGTCATTTGGACCCGGCTCTTTTTCTATGCTAAGGGTATATAGTAGCCCAGAGCATCCGCCCCCTTTGACGCCCACCTTCACGCCGAACTGGCTTTCCAGACCTTCCTTTTTGGCGAAAAACTTGACCTTCTCTGCCGCCTTTGGAGTGACATGTATAGTTATCGTGCCGTCCGGAGCTATGGCCGTCATCATATCCTCCTAGCAATACCTGAGAACCCTATCCTCTCAGGGTGATAATATTATAGGCCCTATCAGCGATTAGGTCAAGACGGGTTTTGGCTTATCGGGGCCTTTCCAACGTCACTTGGAGCGCCAGTATAATCCAATCCGACTTGGTTCCATCTCATGTTGGTGGGATGTCTGCCATTGTTGGTCGAGAAGCAGCCGGCACCCCATCCCCTTTTCCCCTGGCCTCCTACCTTTTGGGCAGTGTCCAGGGGCCTCTGAGCACTTATACACCCAAAGCATCCAGATAACTGACTTCTCCTGGGGGAACCCCGGCCACTTCTAAGGGACTCTGGCCAGGGTGTCGATACTTCCGCTTGGGTTCACTCCTCCATTGGGCTGGAGTAAAGTTGCGATAGATTGCCCACACCAGGGCCGCCCGCTTCAGCCGCTCTGGCGACCCGTGGTTGCGCCCGCGGCTCAGCCGCAACCGAAAGTCCCGCCAACACCACTCAGGACTCACCCGCATCAACTCACCGTTAACCCCTAAAAGGTGCACCAAGGCCGCCTTCAGGTGCTCTCCTATGGCCTGGGCCAATCCCTTACCCCCAGGCTGTGCCCCAAGCTTGGCCAAAGCCTCCTGAGCTTCCTTCTCCGAAGGGGCGTTGAACACCCCCTGCACCAGCGCTACCCACTCCTTTCTGGCACCTTTGCGCACCTCCTTGGCCACCTCACCCACCAGCCCCTTGGCTGCCTCCTTGACCAGGGTAGCCAGCTCTCCTGAAAGGTTACACCATAGGTGGAACACACAGCGCTGATGCTTCACCCACCAAAGCCCAAGCTCAAGGTATCCTCTAAGCCCTTTGGCACCATCGCTTGCCACTCCCCGCAAGGCCTCCAACTCAAGCCCTGCTTCCTGGGCTCTCAAGAATAGCTTCTCCCAGCCCTCAGGTCTCTCTTCCTCATCCACCACCACAGGGGGAAACACCAGACCGCTGACGCTGTCCACCAGAGCTAGCACTACCTTCTTGGTCCTCCCGCGCATCCGTGCCCACAGTCCATCGGTGCCCACCTGTCCCGAAGTGGGCACACCCTTCAACTGCTCCTTCACACTCTCCTGGGCTTTCAGGCCTGCTCTATCCAGCCAACGATGTATGGTGCTAGCACCCAGGCAGCATCTCTCCCCTTCCTCTGGCTCAGCATCCAGGGGTCGCCAAAGCTTCCATCTCTCCTGACGCCCCAACCAGGAGCGCACCCACCCTGCCGTCCGGCGTAATGAACTGCCCACGTGTTGCCAGTGGTCTATGGCGTACCGATGTACCTCCCAGCTATACCAACTGCCCCTGACCAGGAGGGCTGAGTGCTCTGAGTAGGTGGCTTTGCATTGATGGCACCAATGGCGCTGCACACGCACCCTCTTACGCCCCTCGAAGAACCAGGGATGGCGCTCATAGCCACCCCACTTGCAGGTGAGGTTATCGCCACAGCGAGGGCAGCGTCGCCACTCCCAAGCCTTTCGATTGGCCAACTGGGCTAAGGACTGTAAAAACTGCTTGCCACGCTCTATGATATTCATGGGTTCTGGTATCTCCTGGGGGTGCTTTATCCAGGATGGTATCAGAATCCCTTGCTCCTTTCACCTTCCTCTCACCTCACCAACACACTTTGGAACCGAGTCGGAAACTGACGCCAGGACGGGTGCGTTGGGGGCTGGGAGCCCTTTTTACCCAGATTAGCACTCCGGCCAGGCCGTGCAAAAGGCCAGGAAAATCCCCTGGTTGGGCCGAAGGGCGGTTAAGGACCAGGCCAGCCCGCCATCCGGTGGTGAAGAAAGGCCCCAAGAAGCCCAAATCAAGGCTCAAGGCTGCCTGAAATTCAGTTGTAAGGGTGCAACTGACTGCTCGGCTCTCACCCAGCTATTAACTCTTTGTCTAAACTCGAGTTATGAACAGCAGCTTGAAAGAGAGCAGGCCCTGGAAAAGCTGGCGGCGCTGGCTGGCAAGAGGATATGGCACAGCATATACATCGGGCTGCCTTCTCCCGTGACCCTTACTGGTATAACCGCCTCACTGCCTACTTCTCCGGGATTATCAGGGCCAAGCAGCCATCTGCTCATTCCTTCCTGCCTGGACCTCTGGGTCAGGAAGTTGCTAATGGCGAGGTTTTTCTGGGCTACCTGCCTGGTGAAGCCTCAGAGGTAAGGCTTCCAGTTATATTATTTGGCCTTCATATGCTGGTGGTAGGCACCATCAGGACTGGCAAGACAACCTTTGCCTTCTGGATAGCCAAGCAGGCGATGGAGCTGCCATGAACGTCTGGATTTTCACTCCTTTCTCCATTGAGGCCTCTGCCTTCTTCTATGAAGAGCTTATGGCAGGCAGGATGCTTTACATGGATGAGGGCATCCTCAAGCTCAATCCTCTCTGCCCTGTAAAAGGAGAGAGCTTGAGGCGATTGATTGGCAGGCTGGAGGACCAGAGCAGGGGGGATTTCTTCTGGCGAGACGGCACCTGCAACCTGTTTGCAAAGACCTTTTTGATATTAACCAGCTCGCTCATAATAACATCATTTTTCATCTTGGCTCGTTGGATACTACCGGGCGTATGTATGTGCTGCACTACCTGCTGGACAGCCTGGTGGCTTACAGGCAGATCAACCCAGGCCCTCATCCAAAGCTGCTGGTGCTGATAGACGAGGCCAGCGAGTATCTGAGCATGAGCCATGAGAGGGACGACCTTCACGAGCCCTTCCTCTGCAGCCTCAGCAGAAAGGCAAGGCACTATTCCATAGTAATGATGCTAGCCAGCCAGACCACTTTTGATGTCGACACGGTCCTGATGGCCAATATCAACAACAAGATGATATTCAGGAGCGAAGACGGGCCTTCCAAAAGGGCGCTGTCCATAGGCATGTGCCTGAGCCCTCAGCAAGTGAAGGAGCTTGGGGAACTGCCTGAAAGATATGCCGTGGCCAAGATTCCCAGTTACCCTCAGCCTTTTTTGCTTCAGGTGCCTGAGATATTGGTTGAAGAGGTTGGCGAGCAGGACCTGGCGGAGGCCATCGAAAGGGGAAAGGCCTCCGCCAGAGGGCTGGCCTGGGAGCCACCAGTGGAGTTAGATGGAAGAGACAAGGCACAGGCATCGGCTAGAGATGAAATGGACTACCTGGAATACCTGGCCACCCATGAGCCTGAGCCTGTGACCAGGACAGATGCAAAGCGCGGGATAAAACTCTCCAGAGGAAGCGCTTTGAGGAGTGGGCTTGTGAAGAAAGGTTACCTGAAGATGCACAGGTTCGTGATCGGGAGAGGTGGTCAGGTGGTGGTGCCTGAGGTCACGGGCAAGGGCATGGATTTGCTTGCCCGCTGGAAGGTGAAAGCCCATGAACTAAACGGCCGGGGTGGGTTTGCTCATAGGCTGGTGCAGTATGCCATATGGAAGAGATGCTTGAACAGCTTTACAGGCTGCACAGCAGAAATTGAGAAGGGCATTGAAAATGGTTACGTGGACGTAAGCGTCAGGCTTGCCCCTGAGCATGGGTCAAGCCGGATAGCGTATGAAGTGTTTATCTCTGGGGAGCCAGAGAAAGAGATAGGGCACTTGAAGTGCCTGGAAGAAGGATATGACCATATGGTGATGGTCTGTGAGAATGTGAAGAAGCTAGCGCAATTGAGAGAAGTGGTAGAAAGGGAACTGGGAAAAGAGACTGATGGAAAGGTTTCCTATGACCTGGTCCAGACGTTTCTGGGACCGGTCTGGGGGATGAAAGAGTGAGTTGAAGAGAGTAGAAGGTTGAGTTTGAGGAAGAGAGGAATGAAAATAACGTGAAATGGAAATGGAACTATGAGTGGGGTGTGTCATGGAAAATAGGGGCAAGGTATCCAGGGATATAACCAGCTCTGACCAGCCAGCCGACATTGCACATGGAGCCAGAACCCTTGAGACTCTCACCATGATTGAGCCAAAACAAAGCGATGCTGTATGGTTCAGCAGTTTTTAGCGGCTGGGAAGGAGTTATAATTGAAGACCAAACAGAGCAGCAGCCCCCAGCAGCTCTCGCTCTTTAACTCCCCACAGGATGAGTCAAGTCCTTCAAGCGTGCGGAAGAAGGTGGTGAGGAAGCAAGTCCAAGCGCTACCCGTTGTTAAGGCGCCGTCGCCGCTAGCAGACCAACAAGAGCGTCGTCTCACCGTCCGAGTGCCTGAAGCAGCGAAGATGCTGGGCATCAGCAGGTCGGTAGCGTACGAAGCCGTTAGCAGGGGCGAGATTCCATCGGTTAAGATAGGGAGAAGGGTGCTGATCCCCGTGGCTGCCCTGGAACGCCTTCTGGCTGGGGAAAACATCAGAGAGAAAGATTAGGAGGACATATGAACGGTAGTATCCGAAGGAGAGGTAAGAATAGCTGGGAGCTGACCATAGACCTGGGCCGGGATGAACACGGCAAGAGGCTCAGGAAGTTCGTTAACGTAACCAAGGACCGTCCAGGGGTACAGAGAAAGGATACACGCCTATATCATCCCATACCTAGGACACATACCCCTGGTGAAACTGACCCCTCAGCATGTCCAGAGCCTTTATTCTGAAATGCTGGAGAAGGGACTGTCACCCCGGACCGTGTTAGGTACTCACCGTGTCCTGAGCGAAGCTCTGGGACATGGCTTGAAGTGGGGTGTGCTGGTACGGAACGTGTGTCATGCTGTGGACCCACCAAAACCCCAGCGTATGGAGATGGCCGCTCTGGACGTCGCCAACGTCCAAAGGTTCCTTTCTACAGCATCCGGCTCCCCTTATGGCCCGCTGTTCTTTCTGGCTATCTATACTGGTATGAGACGCAGTGAACTGCTGGGCTTACGGTGGTCGGCTGTGGACTTGAATGCAAGGACAATCTCAGTCATAGAGCCACTACAGAGAATACCTGGCAAGGGGATGATGGTTATGCAACCCAAGACTGCCAGGTTCCGGCGACTGGTGAGCCTTCCACCCAGCGCCGTAGCCCTGCTAAGCGGACTGAAGGTGAAGCAGAGAGAGCGGCACCAGGTATTGGGTCTGGAGTGGTCCGAAACGGAATATGTGTTCTCTCATGACGATGGAAGTCCGATGTACCCGAACACCGTGAGCCGTGCCTTCGCTAACATCGTAGAGCAGGCACGCATCCCTTATATGCGTCTACATGACTTACGCCACACCCACGCCACTTTGATGCTAAAGCAGGGAGTCCACCCAAAGATTGTCAGTGAACGCCTGGGTCATGCCAGCATAACTATCACACTCGATACCTATAGCCTGTGCTTCCAGGGCTTCAGGAAGCAGCGGCCCTGAAGTTTGAAGAGGGGCTACAAGAGACGGTACGTAAGGAGCAACATGTGTAGCTGGCTTATAGTAAGAATGTCGGCAAAATGTCGGCAATTCTGGTGTAGCGATGCGGCGCTGACCCTCAGAACAGGACGATTTTGTATCTAAAATGGCGGAGAGGGTGGGATTTGAACCCACGATCCCACGAGGAGATACCGCTTTTCGAGAGCGGCGCCTTAAGCCACTCGGCCACCTCTCCTTACCATAATCAGCATATAGCACCACCCTTCGCTTTTCAAGATGCTATGGATAGCCGACAGCATCTCCATTCAGGTGGTGGAAGATACATACACAGCCTAAAGTGCCCCTTGTTCTGCAACTCATCCGTATGTTATCCTTAAGTCTGACAAGCCCCCGTAGCTCAGAGGATAGAGCACTGGCCTCCGGAGCCAGGTGCGGGAGTTCGAGTCTCCCCGGGGGTGCCATATGTTGTTTGAGTCTCGTCAAGAACGGGGCGTGGCGCAGAGGTAGCGCGCCTGGTTTGGGACCAGGAGGTCGGCAGTTCGATCCTGCCCGCCCCGACCATTCATCAAGTTCGCTCCATCCTGCTATAGTCTGGCCCCATGATAGCGATTTCAGCAAAGGGGTTGGATGCCTCCCCCACCCTTGAACAAGGGCCAGGGCCTTTCCACCCTGGTCCTTATCGGCATAGCTACGAGTTAGACCCCAAATGCACAGATAGAAGTTGGACAGATATGCCTGGCCCTGATTTGAACATCATCGTTTGTGTAGACAAGAGAAGATGCATGACTGCGGAGTCCTATGGACGTAACAGCGCCGCGCTCCTTGCGGGTCTGAGGAGATCTGTCAGAGAGCACGGGCTTGAGGGGAGAATCCAGGTCACTCGCTGCTACTGCATTTTTGGCTGTACCTACGGCCCCAGGATTGATGTTTCCAGAAGATGGTGTGGTGACAAGGTCTTGTACGGGACTAAAGAGGGAGAGGTCACTATATCCGTTCGAGGAACGGTGAAGATGTTAAAGGTTCCCGAGGATCTGCTGGAGCTGGTCCTGGATAATCTGCCGGAGAGAAAATTACCTCACCCTGATGAACATTAAGAAGGAGGGTTCATGCTGGTCAGGGAAATCCTCGAAGATTGTCAGAAGGGCTTTGCTGAAGTGGCACTGATGCTCGGAAGCTCTGTGGCTTCTGCCGAGGTCTATACTATGTTCGAGGACCTCCAATTTCACAACAATATAGTGACTTTCCTCGCCGAAGGCGGCACCCACATCCACATGAGCATGGCTGAGATAAGGGAGGCTCGGTTTATCTACCGAATTAACGATATGGGACTTCCCAGCTATTTGGTCTGGTTCATGGACAAGGATGGGCAGCCAGCTCTGAGGGTCTATTTGAGGAAATCTGAAAAAGAGGAAACTAACCAGCCCCGGCACGACCTCTTCATGAGCTTGAAGGACAAATACGGAGAGACTGTTCGCCTGGGCGCATGAGACTGCTCTACGGCAAACCATTGACCCCTGGACGATAGCAACCTACAATTTCTTGGTGAAAGAAAGGGTAACTATGTCTGAGTCTCTCAGCCGACAACTGGCTGGCTTTGCTGAGCCACTGACCTACGAAGACCTGCCGCCTCAGGTAGTGGACAAGCTGAAGGCGCTAACCCTTCACGGGCTGGTCATCGCCACAGTGGGGGCTGGCACCCCGCAAGGGAGGGCCACAGTAGAGCTGGTGAAGGCGGAGGAGGCGCATGAGGGAGGGGCCACCATCCTGGTGGACGGGTCACGGGCCACCCGCATGGGGGCGGCATTTGCCAACAGCAAGCTGATGCACGCCACCAACCAGTCAGACTCATACCGTATGCTCATTCATCCTGGGCCCAACATTATCCCGGCGGCCCTTGCCACCGCAGAGCTAGAGGGAGGGAGTGGCAGGGAGTTCCTGGCCGCTCTAGCAGCAGCCTATGAGGTCGAGGCGCGCATCGCTGGCGATTTTATCCCGTCAACTCAGGCGAGAGGCTTCAGGTCTAGCCCAGTGTATGGCGTTTTCGGCGCCGCTGTAGCCACAGGAAAGCTCCTGGGACTCACCCAAGACCAGCTGGTGACCGCTATCGCCCTGGCGGCTACCTTCGCGGGCGGGACTTCCGAGGGACCCAGGACGGACGGGCAGGAGATGATGTTCCACGAGCCCAACGCTACCCGCAACGGCGTCATGGCCGGGCTCCTGGCTCGTGAAAGGGTCAGGGGTGCGGAGACGGCCCTTGAAGGGGATGCGGGGTTCTATAACGCCTTTACGGGAAACAACCGCGGGGAGCTATCCTACGCGTTCCACGACCCAAGCGCTCCTGCTTCGCCCGAGACGCCAGGCCGATCTTATGCAGCGAGGGTAGACCTGTCCCAGATAACCGAGGCCCTGGGGGAGAGGTATGAGCTGTTGCACGTCACGCCCAAGATATATCCCACTGCAGGCTACAACAACCCGGTAATCGAGCTTATGGCCCAACTTAAGGCTAGCCACAATATAGACCACCAGAAGGTGGAAGGGATGACTGTGGAGATGAACTGGCTGGAGACCCTCTATCCCTCGCCAGCCTTCCCTAACTTTGATCGGGCCCGGCCAGGGGTCGGAACCACCCACTACTTCGCCGCCTATACCTGTGTGAAAGGCTACTACCCCTTCGTAGAGGAGAGCGGCGGACCACGCGGGGAAGACCCACAGGTCCTGAGTCTGATGGAGCGGGTATCTGTGGTGGGACAGAGGGGCCGGCGCTCTTTCGCCCCCAGGATCACCATCACCATGAAGGACGGGACCCGCTACCAGGGAGAGTACACCGGCGATGAGTTTAAGTGGGACCTGGCAACGGAGACGCGACGGATTAGAGCCATATTCCCCAGGCTTCCCATGCCCCTCCATCAGCTAGAGGAGTTGGTCTCCACAGTCACGAGGCTGGATAGCCTCGACAAGATAGACTCGCTGTTACGGCTATGTGTCCACTCATGATGACATAATGGGCTATTGTAGGAGGGCATGTATGGACCTTGGGCTTGGGGGTAAAGTAGCCATAGTCACAGGGGGCAGCAAGGGAATAGGCCGGGCCACAGCCCTGGCCCTGGCCCAGGAGGGAGTGGACGTGTCCATCTGCGCCCGTGGCGTTGAGGCGCTGGAGGAGGCCGCAGCGGAGATACGCTCCAGAACAGGCCACCGGGTCCTCGCAGTCAGAGCAGATATGACAGCCCTGGAGGACATCCAAAGATTAGTCGCCACCACCGTCGCCCAGCTGGGTGGCGTGGACATTCTGATCAACAACGCCGTGAACTCCATAGCGGCGCCTTTCATGGAGCTGCCTGACGAGGCATGGCTTAACCACATCAATGTGAAGGTGATGGGGTACGTTCGCTGTGCCCGTGAGGTTATCCCCTACATGAAACGCCGAGGCGGAGGGCGGATTATAAATATCGGCGGCATGGCCGCCAGGAGCGTTGGCGCTCTCACCAACAGCAACGGAGTAACCAACTCGGCGGTCTCCAACATCGCCAAAAACCTGGCCGACCAGGTAGCTACAGATGGAATCCTGGTGAACTGCATCCACCCAGGCACCACCAGGACCCCGCGACAGGCCATGATGCTGGAGAGGCGGGCCAGGGACGCCAATGTCAGTATTGAGGAGGCGGAGCGCCTCTCGGTGGCTGACATTCCCATCGGGCGTATGATAGAGCCGGAGGACGTGGCCGACCTGGTGCTGTTCCTGGTCTCCAACAGGGCCAGCGCCATAACCGGCCAGACCATCGCCATAGACGGCGGCGCAGGCCGTGGCATACACTACTAGACAAAAGCTGGTAGGGGCAGGTTTGGAACCTGCCCCTACTCTACTGACCAGGGGGGCTTATCGGAATGCCTGGCAAGTCATCTTATCTTGGCATTATTTCTCTGCTGGTTACCACTCTGCTCCTTCTGGCCTGCTCAGGGGGAGAGACTGCACCCACCCCTACACCCACCTCTGTCCCTTTCTCACCAGAGAGTATTGAGCCTATCATCCTCTCCACAGACCTCGCCGTTGGACCTAATAGGCTCATGGTAGGCCTTGTAGATAAGAAACAAAATAATACAATCCACGGAGCGCAACTGCACTTCCGACTTTTCAAGCTAGAACCAGAGGGCAACAAGGTTAAGGAGACTTTAAAGGCCGAGATGGATGCACGCTCTGTCATCATTAAGAAAACCTTCGACGAGGTTCATCCAGGTGGTATCCGCCACCGCCATGAGGTTGGGGAGATAGGCGTTTACGCCGCCAGGGTCGAGTTCGATTCACTGGGAGACTGGGGCCTGGAGATCACTGGCACGCTGAATAGCCAGCCCCTGCCCACATTCACCCCAGCTTTTGTGGTCCAGCAGCGGACTACAACTGTCCCCATAGGCGCACCGGCACCCCGCTCTGTCCAGACCATTCTCAAGGATGTGAAGGATGTTGAAGAGATAGACACTTCTTTAGTGCCCAACCCTGACATGCACACCACGACCATTGCCGAGGCCGTCGTCTCGGGCAAGCCCACCGTCATCGTCTTTGCTACCCCGTCCTTTTGCGTCAGCCGGCTATGTGGGCCTGCAAAACAGGCTGTAGACAGCTTGTACGAGAAATACAAGGGCAAGGCCAACTTCATCCACGTAGAGCCTTACGATCTGGAAAAGGCTCACAGCGGTGGTGGCCTGGTGGTCCTCCCCTGGTTAGTGCAAGAGTGGGGGCTTGAGACGGAACCGTGGGTATTTCTAGTGGACAGGAACGGCAACATTGCTGATAAGTTTGAGGGTATTGTTACCGAGGAGGAAATAGAGGCTGGCCTGACTACCCTTCTGAACACAGCAAGGCAGTGAGGCAGGTTACTTCCACTTCTCATCTATTCTCTACCAGGCCGGTTGGGTGTCGTCAACGTTATTGTTGGTGAGCCTCGCCTGGTTTTGGCCGTTGGCACTCATCACGAATATTTCACCAGTGCCGTACATATAGGACACAAAAGCTATCTTCTTGCCATCCCGGGACCACACAGGTTGCTCATCTCTGGCATCATTATAGGTAAGGCGAGTCTGACCAGAGCCGTCCACATTCATGACATATATCTCCGCGTTGCCATCGCGCTCAGACACGAACGCCAGCGACTTCCCATCAGGGGACCAGGAGAACTGAAAGTCCCGGGTGTGGTTGTTGGTGAGGCGAGTCAGGCCGGAGCCGTCCGCATTCATGATATAGATGTCAGGGTTATCGTCCCGCTCCGAGATGAAGGCTATCTTCTCTCCACCGGGAGACCAGACTGCCTCATAATCCACGGCGTCGGTGAGGCGCAGCAGGTTTACGCCGTCGGGGTTCCTGACAATAATCCCCGGCTTTTCCGTTCCTTCCAGGGTGAAGGCTATCCACTGACCATCAGGGGACCAGGAGCTGAACATGGGGTCTCCTACCCCTATGGATTGTGACGAGTCATAAGTGACCCTGGTCAAGTTCGAGCCATCGGGATTCACGAGATAAATTCCCGGGTGGCCGTCCCGGTAGGATACGAAACCTATCCTCCCGCCATCAGGAGACCACCGGTGCATTATATCCACCCCAGGGGCGTAGGTAAGGCGAGCGATGATGGATTGCTCGATGTCTATAAGGTTGATTTCCAAGTCCCCAGACTCCTCGGAGACATAGGCAATCCACCTCCTGTCCGGCGACCAGCGTGGGTTTGCGTCAAGGGCTCCGTTGTTAGTGAGGCGGGTCTGGTTTGAGCCATCCCCATCCATGATGTAGATTTCGGGGTTGCCACTTTGCTCCGAGACGAAGACAATCTTATCGCTAGCTGTCTTTGAACACCCCAGCGCCAGGAAGATAGCAAACACTACCAGGGCGACTGCTACGACACGGCCAGACCTCCTTAAGCCCAGCGAAGGATGATAGGAGGCCCTGGGAAAAGACTTCTTTCTCACATCAGGTCGAAACTTCTCCTCTGACAACCTATCCTCTACCCCCTGTTCTATATCACCAGGGATTGTATCAAAAAGCCATTTTTCAAGGTATTGGGGGAAATATCAGAATTTACCCAAAATTTACATGGCGACGGAGGTAGAAGGCAGCGGCGACCTGAAGGCTTTCATGAGGCTATCTCGAAATTCTCCAGGACACCGTCCTTCGGCGGAAGGGAGACATGATGCCCACGCTTCAGGCGAGGGTAGAAATTGATTTTTGGGATGAGTTCATGTATGTGATGCCAGGCCAGCCAGGAGAGGGTTGATGAAGGTGAGAGTCTTGCCGAGAATGGGGTGTCCCATCAGCTTCGTGATGACCCCACTATGCCAATCGAAGGAGGTACTAGGAGAGTCGGCCAGATCCCTGTAGATGCCGTTGCTAGCGATAGCGTGGGTGAGAAAGTCAATCTGGTAATCTCTTAAGACTTCAAACAGACTCCGGGCACAGTACCCGACCTCTAGCTCCCGAGACAGAAGCGCCCTCCACCCCTTTTCGTAATGGCTTAGCTGGAATGCTGACAGGTCGTTGTTGCGAAAAGCTCTATGCAGTGTATCAGCAGCTATCTCGCTGGCCAGCAGGGCGTAGTATATGCCGCCGCCGGTGGTAGGTTTCACTTGGCCGGCCGCATCTCCGACCACCAACACTCCCTCTCCAAAGGTCCTGGCAAGGGGCCTGAGGGGAACTCCCCAGCGAGCGGGCTCCCTGGTAACTGCCTCCACCTCGCCCTCCACCTGAAGATTACGAAGCAATTGCTCCAGATAGACTTGCCCATGATGGCGACTCAACAGCCCAACCAGCGCCCTGCCTCCTGAAGTGGGCACCAGCCAGGCAAAAAACCCCGGCGCTACCCTCCGGCCAAAGTAGACACGTATGTCATCTACATGGGGTGCGAGCACCTCGGCCTGGACCCCGGTAACGAAGTCGCCTACCCTGCCAAGCCCTAGCTGCCCCGTCAGGTCGGACCCGAAACCGCTGGCTATCACCATGGCTCTTCCCCTCAGGGTGTGCCTCTCCATGCCATCGGTAAGATGTACAGTCGCTTGCTTTCCATCGGAAGATACATCGGTGACACGATACCCCAAGAGGTACGTAGCTCCTGCCTGGCAGGCCATGTCCGCAAAAGATGCTACGTAAGCAACCCTATCCACCACGTGGGCCTGGACATCCCGCCCTGGGAAGTCTAGTGTAAAGTGCTCTCCTCCGGGCGCAACTACCCTGGCCGACCTGGACTCTCTGTAGACCAGGGATGGGTCCAGGGGAAACCGCTGTATACACTCCTTTCCCACGATACCGGTGCACAGCTTGTCGCCAATTTGTTTCCTCCAGTCCACGACTGTTACGCTGTAGCCCAGGCTGGCCAACCTGTAAGCTACGTTATTGCCAGCGGGTCCGGCTCCTACTACTATGACATCGGTCAAATCCAGACACCTCCCGAGAATATTACCCTGGGGCATCGAGGCCAGTTCAGCAAGCACAAAACATCCCTCATCCATGCACAGAAAGCTGATTATACTACGTGTTCTGGGGCTTTGCTATACCGACGGGGGCGGAGCGCGCCAACACTACCGGCCAGAGACGGCCAGGCTTTTGGCGAAGTCTAGCCATACCCTGGCGCAATGCACCGGAAGGACGTGCTGAACGAAGCCTACTACGCCCGGAAAGACCACCAGCCTTCCGTTGGGGAAAAGCTCGGCCGCCTTTCGGAAATCCCCCAGCACCTCACCCTGGAGGTTCTGGGCTGCCAGCACCAGGGTTGGGGTACGGACGTTCTTGAGCAGTGGCCGGAGGTCTGTCCCCGGAGCCGACCTCTGGAAATCGGCGACTACATGGGGTGCTGTGGCTGCCATCTGAGACGCATACCACCGGATATAGTCAGGGTCCACTATCTGAGGATCAAGGCGTCTGGAGATGGTACGCTCCACCCAGACATTAACCCCTTCCCGGTCTATCAGGTCTGCCGATTCCAGATGGTGGGGGTCGCTGAAGTTGGTGGGAGAGGTACAGGCAGTCAGGCTGAGCAGCCTCTCCTGGTGCAAGGTGGCGAACCTCATGGCGATGGTGCCGCCCACGGTCTCTCCAATGAGATGGAACTTCTCCAACTCCAGGCCATCCGAAAGCTGGAGCAGGTCTCTGGCGAAGTTGTCCAGGGACCATAAGTATCCCGGCTCCGACACCGTGGACTGGCCCATGCCCCTGGCATCGAAGCGCACCACCCGGTAGTGGGCTGCCAGAATGGGCACCCAGGCGTACCAGAGGCGGTGGTTCTTGGCCATACCGTGGTGCAGGACCACCGTCTCCGATTCCTTCCAAGGATCGGTGAAATCGTCTATAGTATAGAATAACTCTGCGCCATCATCTAGCCGCAGCCTCATTGAGCGCCTCCTTACTCATAGTCTACCCTCACCCCAGGCCCCTCTCCCAGTGGGAGAGGGGCCTGGGGTGAGGGCTAGAACACTTCATTTCCCTCGAAAGACCTCATTGGCGATGTCTATGGCGGTCCTGGCGGCAGGCAGCCCGGCGTAGAAGGTAGTATGAATGAAAACCTCTACAATCTGCTCCTGGGTGAAGCCTATCCGTAGAGCACCTCGGACGTGGCTCTTGAGCTGGCGCTCGCGTCCCAGGGCAGTGAGAGCAGAAAGGGTGCAGATAGAACGGTCTTGAATGCTCAGGGCGGGCCTGGTCCAGACGGACCCCCACAGGTACTCCGTGGTTAGCCTGTTGAACTCGCGTTCCGCATTGGTAATAGGGCCACCACCGGAGCCAGGCGGGGAATCGCCCATTAGCTCCCGCCGCTTCTCCACACCTCGCTGGTACAGGGTCTCCGGTTCGTCTTCCGGGTTATAGACCTGCTGGGGGGTAAAGCGGATCCCTCGCCGGTCAAAGACCTCCCTGGCCATGCCTATGGCGTTGAGCGAGGCGGGGATACCTCCGTAGAAGGCCAGGTGTATAAACACTTCGATGACCTGCTCTGGCGTCAGCCCCAGGTTGAGGGCGTTGCCTATGTGCTGCCTGAGCTGGTTCTCCCTCTCCAGCACCGCTAGGACAGAGACGGTAGACATCTCCTTATGCTGTATTTTGAGGGCAGTACGGGGCCAGATAGAGCCGAAAAGGGCCTCCCCGGCAATGCGATTCAGATCCGGCGCCAGCTCCCATACACCCGGGACGGAGCCCGGGCCTGGCCTTCCTCCACCAAATCTGGCGCGAATCTCTGCACCCTTCTGGAAACGCTCTTCCAACGTAGTCATGTGTACCTCCTCTGCCTTTCGATTTTGGCAATATAGTTCCATGTCTTGGGCAAAAGTTCAAACGCTAGGCACGACATCCCTGGCGAACCACTCCAGGCATTCAAGAGTCTCGGTGACACTGCTGCTGCGGACATCAAAGATCAGGTGGCTGACCCCCATGTCTCTGTAGGTGCGGATGTCCGAGGCTATCTGTTCTGGGTCACCGGTGAACCGACGCCGTTTCCCTCCAGCAATCCCTTCGGCCAGGCTCAGGGCAGGCCTGGCGCTATCGTACAGTGGGGCCTTCATGGACACCTCTATCCTGGAGGGGTCCCTGCCCACTCTCTCGGCGTACTGGGCCAGTAGCTTCATGTCTTCTGCCAGCTCCTCTGGCTCAAGGGAGGCAGCAGGCACGGCCCCCACGGGATGCCAACCATCGCCCAGCTCCGCAGCCCTCTTGATAGCCAGGCGGCTTTGTCCCCCCACCCAGATAGGAGGGTGGGGTTTCTGCACTGGCTTGGGCAGAAAGGTGATATTGGAGAACCGGCAGTACTTCCCCTCGAAGGCAGGGTTGTCACTGGTCCAGAGTTCCTTAAAGGCTCGGAGGTATTCGTCGCTGACAGCGCCCCTCTCGGCGAAGGGCGGCAGGCCCAGGGCCTCGAACTCCTCCTCCATCCAACCAACCCCTACTCCAAGGGTGAGGCGGCCATGCGAAAGGACGTCCAGGGTAGCCAGCATCTTGGCAGCCAGGATGGGGTTGCGGTGCGGCAGGATCATGACGCTGGGGACCAGCCGAATGCGCTCCGTCGCCCCCGCAAGGAAGGAGAGAAGGGTAAGCTGCTCAAGGTATTCGCCACTGGCAGCGCCCGGGAACTCACCGCCCACGGTGTAGGGATATGGAGAGGCGATACTCCTGGGAACTATTACGTGGTCGCCCACCACCACACAGTGGAAGCCCAACTCCTCGCCCCGTTTGGCAAAGGTGATGAGGTTCTCTGGCGTGGCGGTAGGGCCGCTGTTGGGCAGGTAGAAACCGTAGTGCATTACTTCTACCTCCTAAATCTGCATATTGGCGAATCCTCAGACGGTAAATACCCCCTGGTAGCATAAGATTTCTCCCCTATAATATACTATGTTCATGTGATAGGCTAGCAAGCATTTGTGAGTGGGTGAAGTCAGAAATGGACGGTAAGGGAACCTAACGCAGTTTGTGATACTCATCAGAGCTGTTCTCGCTCGCCTATGACATAGGCCAAAAAGCTCGGTGGTGGAGGTATAGCAATGACATCTTTGACTCTGGAAGAGGCTGAAAAAATCCTCGCAGCGGCGAAGGCCACAGTGCTGGAGATGGGCGCGAAGATGAGCGTATCGGTGGTGGACCCCAGAGGCGATCTGATAGCCATGTTCCGCACAGATGGGGCCTCCTGGAGGACACCCCCCATATCTCGCGCCAAGGCTGTGGCTGCCGCCTGTTTTGGCAGGCCCAGTGGCGACATGGACGCCCAGTCCCCTGTCCTCCGTGGCCTCATGGCTATGGAGGGGGGCCACATGATCCCCGGAAAGGGCGCACTGCCCGTGTACAGGCATGGCGAACTTATCGGGGCTGTGGGTGGCAGTGGCGGCACCGCCCAGCAGGACGAGGACGCAGCCAGGGCTGGTATTGAGGCCATTGGCCTTTCCGCTGCGCCCCAATAGTCACGCCAGGACGTTGTACCGGTAGCGGGAACGGAGCAGGTCTCCATCTCTGAAGCGGCTCATGCGCAAAGACGTTATGTCTATCGTCTTTGCCCGCCCCTCCAGGATTAGCTCCGACATGGTGACGCCTATCATGGGGGCGAGCTTGAAGCCGTGGCCGCTAAAGCCGACGGCGCAGTATAGCCCCTGGATGCCTTCTACCCTGTCCAGTATAGGGTGCCAGTCGGGGGTAACGGTAAACAGCCCCGACCAGCCGCCACGAAAGAACCCCTGGGACATAGCTGGCATACGGCGCACCAGTTTCCGAAAGGCATCCTCCACGACCGCCATATCCACCCCCTGGTTGTAGGTATCGGGGTCCGCATCCTCTTCCCCAGCGCCTATGAGAGTGAGGTTGGTGGAATCGGGGCGGAAGGAAAACTGCTGGGCGATGTCGCCGACTATGGGGTGGGCGGGTATCAGCTCCTCCGGCCTGCGAATGGCGATGACCTGATGTCGCGTGGTCGCCAGAGGTATATCCAGACCTATCCTGGCGAAGACCATCTTTGACCAGGGCCCGGTGGCGATGACGGCGATGGTGGTCTCTATTCTGTCCTGCTCGGTGACTACGGCGTTGACCCTGCCGCCGGTGACCTCGATGTCCGTGACGGGGGCCTTCATGTGGACCTGGGCTCCCAGCTCCCTGGCCCTCGTGGCGTAGGACGTGGTGACTGAGTAAGGGTCGGCGTAGCCCGACTCGGGCTCGTAGGCTAGACCCGCCGCATCCCTCACGTCCATCATCGGCGCTACCTCTTGTACATCCTCGTGGGAGACTATGCTGGTGTTGATTCCCAGGGCCCTCTGCATGGACACGTTATCCTCCAGGGCCTGTCTATCTTCGGGGCCCACCACCACCAGGTAGCCGGTGTTGACGAAGCCCGAAGGGCCACTCACTATGTCCTGAAAACTCTTATACACCTTCAGGCTCTCCCAGGCCATCTGGGCAGTGACCTGGTTGGAGTAGTGCATCCGACAGATGGCCTGGGACTTGCCTGTGGAGCCAGACCCCAGGACGTCTCGCTCCAGAAGCACCAGATCCTTCATTCCACGGGCCGCCAGGTTGTAGAGGATGCTGCAACCCATCACGCCTCCGCCGATGATAACCGCATTCGCTGTTCTTTTCATGACCAGAAGACCCCTCTTGTAGTAGGGGCACATCATGCTGTGCCCCTGCTGGCTATCGCTGCCCGTTCTTTTGATTGAGTTCTTCAAACAACCTGGTGTGTTCATCGGCCAGGGCCTGGTCACCCAGGGAGGTATAAACATCCGACAATTGCCGGTGCACATTTACGACGTTGGGGCCGTTTGCATCCACCTCAAGGCTCTTCTTCAGAGAATCCACCGCGCGTTGTAGCTCATTTAGCTGCCGGTAGGTCACTCCCTGAAGGTAAAGGGCCGTGCCCGAGCCGTCGGAGCCCTGAGTTATAGCCAGCGACTTTTCCAGGGTGCCGAGGGCATCCTGGGCCTTTTGCTGTTGCAACTGGTCTACGGCTAGAGCGTTGTAGGAGATCACCAACTGGCGTCGCACCTCTTCTGCACTGGGATTGCCAGGGGCCACCACCAGGCTCTGCTCAAAAGAATCTATGGCCTTCTTGGTGTCATTTAAACGCCGGTAGGCCAATGCCTTCAGATAGAGGGCCTGAGCCGAGTCAGGCGACCCCCCAGTTAAGGCCAGGGACCCCTCCAGAGCCGCCAATGATTCAGCAGGCCGCCCCACCCTGAGATAAGCCGTACCCAGGGCATTGTACAAAGGGTATGACGCTGGAATCATCGCCGTCAACTCTTGATAGTATCGGATAGCCTCATCGGCTTTTCCTTCCGTACCCATCAGCGCCAGTTGCAGGGTGGAGTTAGCTAGCATGAGCTTCGCCTGAGGAGACGTGCGGTTCTTCTTGGCCCCCTGGAGATTGGCCCGATAGGCCTCTTCAGCACAGGCGGCGTAGGTTTGGCCGCTCTGTGAAGGAGTGAGGGTAAGGTTCCTCAGTGGGAAAACCTGCTCACACCGGGGCAACTGCCTGGCAGGGTTGTTCGTAGCAAAGTCACGGTAGGAGTCGTAGATGCCGGCCAGATTGTTATAGTAGATGGGGACATCTGGTGCCTTGGAGACGGCTTTGCTCATGAGCAGTTGGCTTTCCTGGAATTGCCCTTCACTGAACTTGTCCCGGGCGTCAGCCGCAACGATAGCGGCCCAGGCATAGTCTATGTTCTTGTCCCAACTCAGCCACCCTACGAATATCACCAGGGCCGATACCAGCGTAAGCACCGCCACTCTACGAGGGCTCATCGGGGCTTGGGCCCGTCCTGTCCTGCCGTGGGCGCGCCTCTCCCTTCTGCTAGCCCTGCCACCTCGCCTCTCCCTTCTGGTCAGAGGGCGACCTGGTCTTCCAGATGTGAGCGAGGCTTCTCCGGCAGAAGAGACCCCCGCCTCAGCAGATGAGCCCATAGCCGATGGCAAGACCACGAAAATCGCCAGCATGGTCCAGAACATGACCAGGTCCGACTCCCGGGCCACGCCCACCATCATCTCTACCCCACGGCCCGCTATGGTAGCCAGAAGGGTCACCAGTATCCACTTATGGGCCATTGAGTACTCGCCTCGGTTAAGCCGATTA
Organism: uncultured Dehalococcoidia bacterium; assembly: GCA_964457285.1. Taxonomy (GTDB): domain Bacteria; phylum Chloroflexota; class Dehalococcoidia; order Lucifugimonadales; family JAGWBF01; genus CAYWGG01. The sequence continues at coordinate 2,489 of CAYWGG010000003.1, read as the reverse complement.
CGCCAGAGTTGGATTGCGCCCACGAGAAAAAAGGCGATGAAAAGCCCCAGCGAGCTGAAAAATCCCAGTATACCCTGCTCCACCGCATGGTGAATCCAGAAGTTGTGAGAATGGCTCAACAGGCCCCCCAGAGGGCTCTCCAGAGGAAAGGCGTACTTAAATAGCTCCGGCCCGTAGCCTATCAGAGGGCGGAGGAAGGATAGGGAAAGGTCCTCATACTCGAACCAGGTTTGATTAACGATCAGGCGCCCTGAGCCTTTCCATATATCAGTACGGTAGCTGAGTCCTCTTTCAGTGGCCTGCGAGACTAAAGAAGACAGCCGCTCTTGGGCCTCACCAAAGGCAGTGCCAGAGTCACCCCCACCTTCTGGAGTAGGGTTCGGAGAGGGCGTCAGCGCAACTACGAGAACAGTTATCAGGAACGCCGACGCCACAATAAGGAAGGCCTTCGCGAAGCCGCTCAACTTGAAGGTGAACCCGGACAGCGCCAGATAGGCTAACAAACCCGCAGGCACCCCCAGAAGCCACGAACCACGGGCTCCAGTCCAGTAAACGGCCATGAACTGCACTGCGACGAGGACGACCCAGATGGCAACTTGCCAGGGCCTCCACCCGAGCTTGTCCAGTACCGTCAGCCCCACTCCTATGGTCAGCAGGGTAGTCCCGACCAGGGCAGCACCGGCGAAGACCGAGTTCGCCATGGTAGACGAAACGCGAGCAGTCCCAGACTCTCCCATTTCTATTGGTAGGCCCACCGAGTTATAGTGCTGGAGAATTCCATAGAGCGCCACCAGAGTCCCGGTGAAAACCATGACGCCGAGCAGCCTCCATAGCCGGGCTCGAGTCTTAAGGTGCGTGGCGATAATGGCGAACAAAAGGAAGTAGGAAACGGTTGTGTAGGCCGAGTAGCCAAATTGGCCTGAGACCTCTCCCCATACACTTATGTAGAAGTTCAGTGAAAGGAAAGTGGTAATGATAGCCACTATCACGTAGACGGTGGCAGCTACAACTACCCAGCGACTGGGCTGCTCTTCCAGCCAGTTCTTGAGCCCGGTGAGATAGTGGGCCAGGCTATATCCTCTGCTCAGCCCACCCTTCAGCACCCATTCCACTATCCACAGGATGGTCATGATGCCCACCAGGGTCCTTAGCGCGGTGGTCTTGGGTATCTCTACATAAGCGTTGACGGCTTCGGAGAGCATGAAATCCGTGGGCACAAAGATGAGGGGCACCAGAGCGGCCGTAAAGAGCCAGAGGAACTCCAAAGCCCGCTCTACATAGTGCGTCAGAGTAGCTTGAGTGATGATGTTGGTGCCTTGTCTGCTAGCAGTTGCCATCTTGACCCCTCAGGGAGTTGGTTGCCTCCTTACGCTTTGCCCATATATTCCGAGGAGCCTCTCCAGATTCTTCCACAAAATCATCTCCTTCTCCTCGGCACTGAGGCTGCCCAAGCCCAGCACCCAGGAGACAGGCCAGTCAATAGCCATGTCATAAGGCCAATCGGTGCCCAGCACAACTCGCTCAACTCCCACCGTGTCAATCAGGAACCGCAGGGCTGCCTCACTATGGGTCAGGCAGTCATAGTAGAAACGCTTGAGGTAGGCGCTAGGCGGCTGTTGAAGGTTTAATCGGGCGTCGGAGCGCACCTGCCATCCGCGGTCCATCCGCCCGATGCCGAAGCAGGTGTAGCCTCCACCGTGGGCAAAGCATACTTTGAGGTCAGGACACTTATCCATGACGCCCCCAAAGACCAGGGCAGCAAAGGTCAGCGTGCGGTCTACAAGGTTGCCAACAGTGTTGGGCAGGTGATAGCGGTTAGTGCGCTGGCTTACCACTGTGGGGCCGCCCTGATGGTAAAAGAGGAGGGCTCCCATCTGCTCCGCCGCCTGAAAGAAGGGGAGAAACTCCGGCTCATCGTAGGTGCGGCCGTTAACGGTATCATCAATCATCGCCCCCTTCAGGCCGAGCTGGGTTACCCCCCGCTCTAGCTCGGCAATGGCAGCGCCGATATCCTGCATAGGGAGAGTGGCCAGCCCTGCGAAGCGATGGGGCCACGTCCTGACCATCTCCGCCACCTCGTCGTTAGCCTCTCTGGAAGTGGCGATGGCTATCTCGGCCTTCAAGTGGTAGTTGTAGATGCCACTGAAGGTAGAAACGACCTGGACATCTACGCCTAAAGAGTCCATATCAGCCATGCGCTGCTCAGGGCTCCAACGACCCTTGGGAGGAATTATAGAGCGCTGTGGCCCGACCAGAAGTACCTCCTGTCCTTGAGCGTCCCTCTCCAGCCTGATGCCGTGCCAGCTTTCCCCGGAGTCCACAACGCGGAAGAGGCACTGGGGTGTAACGTGGGCGTGAATATCAATGCTTCTCATCTTCATCCCCCCCTTTCTTCCTATCCTATACCCTCCAGCCCTGATACTTCAAGAAGGCAAACGATATTCTGGAAGCTATCCTGGATGCACCAAAGTCGGGTCAGTGCTAGAATG
>CAYWGG010000002.1:7541-47013 GCA_964457285.1 uncultured Dehalococcoidia bacterium | reverse complement strand
TGAGCTGTCGGATTGGAGAACTAAAAGACCCTGAACATGGCCTGACATAGTAGTGACAGGTTAGCACAGTTCAGGGTATAATAGCTTTACTGAAGACATCAAAAGTGCCCTCCCGGTATAGCGACGCATTCAGCCGATCGGTCTGATCCGAAGCCAGAGGCTAAAGAGCGGGTGTAGCTCAGCGGTAGAGCGCTAGCCTTCCAAGCTAGCTGTCGTGGGTTCGATCCCCATCGCCCGCTCCAAATCTATTCTTGACAGGTTAACTTTGGATAAGCAGTCTGTGTTTTGGTACTGGCTAGCAGTCGCTTTTCAGCCTTTCCTGATAGCTTAATTATATCAGGGAGGTTGAGGACTTGCTCCTCTTGGAGAACAACGCCACACCTGGCATCTTCTGGAGCTCACAGAACTTTATAGTAAACAAGAGAATCCAGAATTTCTACCCCCATGCCCTCGGCGCCACGGGTCAGATGCTGGAGCACATCTGGTGCGACCCCCCGTGTAAATGAAACTATCCCAAAATTCTCCAGGGACACCGCACACATTACACGATACACGATTAGTGAGTTAAAGCCCATCAGGCGGGGATAGAGGAGTAAGTCCCAAGAGCTTGGCGCCCAGGGCAACCGCATGTAAAGCTAATTCGTCACACAATCCGGTAATAATGGCCGGGTTCTCTTCTTATATTAACCGCATACAGGTTATCGTAAGGCCATTTGTGTACTATATTAGGACAAGATGCGGTTGGCCGGTCGCTATTTTTTGCGCTCCTTGACATGACAGCGACGAGTCTGATAAAGTGCTAGCCAAGTTCAGGTCGCGTTTCCCCACCTTTGAAGTATGCATGGAGGTAGAGTCAAAATGCATTACTGGTTTCTAAAGCCCAAATCCCTGGTCTTCATCCCCCTGGCGCTACTGCTGGCGATAGCCGTGGCCTGTGGAGGAGGGGAGGAAACACCAACGCCCACCAAAGCGCCGGTAGCGACGCCCACTACAGCAGCGCCGCCACCTACGGCAGCCCCAACGCCTACAATACGTATCGTGTCGGTCCCGACGCCCACTCCCCAACCCACACCCACGCCCACGGTGGTGGTTGGTGCGCCTACGCCTACCCCGGTCCCCACCGCCACCCCCCAGCCCACCCCAACGTGAGCACCCGCTCTGCTTCAGCCCAAACCCGGTGGCATTGTCCGCATGACAAGCGGCCTCGCTCCCCTTCTCTGGTATATTCCTGACGCGGCTCTGCCGGACCATATGGCTCTGGCGTCACTGTTCAGCTCGGTTCTAACATGGGAAAATCCCGAGACCGAAGAGACCAACGATTTAGCATGTGACCTCTGCACAAGCTGGAAGCTGTCCCCCGATGGCAGGAGCTATACCTACTTCCTTAACGAGAAGGCCCGTTGGTGGGACGGCAAGCCCGTCACCGCCGTGGACGTGGTCTTCACTCTGGACAGCATCACGGACCCCAATAAGCCCGAGTTCGGGGACGTCTGGAAGGGCCACAAGGGCAGGCCAACCGCGGGAGCGATCGGGCCATACTACGAGAGCTCCAGAGCCATAGACGAGCACACCGTAGAGGTGAAGCTCAAATTCCCTTCGGCATCCTGGCATACCGCTGCCTTTGGCCTGGAGCATGTGGCCGTACTGCCCAAGCATACGGTGCTGGGTGAGGGAAAGCTCCAGGGCCTGCTGGAGCCCCAGAACCTGAACGGCTCCGGCCCCTTCAAGCTCACGAAATTTGTGAAGGACGTCTCCCTCGAGTATGAGAAGAACAAGGACTACTGGAAGGAGGGGCGGCCCTACCTGGATGGAATGGTACGCTTCATCATCACAGACGCGGGCACCGCATTGGCAGCCTTAGCGACAGAACAGGTGGTGATGACCACCAGTAGTGGTCGTGCCTTGAGCGCCATAGAGGCGAAGAGGTTTCAGGAGCAACATGGAGACCGGTACAACGTGTATTTCGTTGGCCCCGTCTTTCGATACATGTTGATGCTTAATACGACCAGGAAACCCTTCGATAACCCGAAGGTGAGGAGGGCCATTGAGCTGGCCATGCACCGCCAGGCCATTATGGAAACGGTGGGCGTTGGCGACCTCATCCCGGGTCTGCCCCTCGCGCCCGGTCTGTGGTTTAGCAGGAGTCTGGAGGAGACGGCAACCCAGGTGCCCGGCTTCAGGGAGTCTGCGCCTGGTGTGAAGCATCCCGATGACATAGCTGAGGCCCGGAAGCTGCTGGCCGAGGCCGGCGTCCCCAGTGGGTTTAAGATCGAACTGACGACCGGAAGGGGTGGGAAGAATGTGGACACAGCTACGCTGGTGGCGGAGCAGCTCAAGAAATTCTTGGACCTGGAAGTCAATCTCAAGGTCCTGGAGTGGACCGCTTCCATAGCGGCCTATGGAGCCGGGGACTTTCAGACCGCAGTCCAGTTCGCAGGCGGGGCCTGGGATCCTGATATAGCCTTTCTTCTCCGCTACAGAAAGACTTCCATTTCAGCAAACTGGACGCATGGCGAGAACGCCACCAACTGGGCCAGGGTCCAGGAGCTCTATCAGGCGCAACAGAGGGAGTTGGACCCGGTGAAGCGAGTGGCCCTCCTGAGGCAGATTGAGGACTTGATCCTGGAGGACGACGTCACACCTGGCATTTACTGGGATACACAGTCCCCCATAGTGCACAAGAAAATCAAGAATTTCCATCCCTCTCCCTTGGCTGGCCATAAGTGGGAGCACATCTGGTGTGACCCGAAATGCTAATTGGCCCTTAGAGAGAAACTGGTTCTTCGGACTTTTGTGTGATATGGCCCTCACCCACGGCCCCTCTCCCACTGGGAGAGGTGTGGCCGAAAGCCGGGGTGAGGGGCTAGCGCCACACTAAATGCTGAACAGCCGAGGAACTTCAGCTATTGGAGTGACAGAATAGATGCAGGCTTATATAGCCAGAAGAGTCCTGTTGTTCATTCCCACTTTGATATTTGTCACCATAGTCGTGTTCGTCATCATGCGGGTTGTCCCCGGCGACCCGGCGCAGTTGATGGCTATGGCAGGGGGAGAGTCTAGCGACGTCTCGGAGGAGAGGGTCGCCGAGCTACGAACACAGTTGGGAACGGATAAGCCCATCCACGTCCAGTACGTCAAGTGGGTATGGAACCTGCTCCATCTGGACTTTGGCAGGTCTTACTGGTTCAATAGCAAGATTTACGATGACCTGGGAGAGAGGCTCCCCGTGACGATGGAGCTGACCGTTCTGGCAGTGCTTTGGGCCAACCTGGTGGCTATACCTCTGGGGGTGCTCTCTGCCATAAAGCAGGATACACCCGCCGACTACGCCAGCAGAATTATAGCCTTGCTGGGGATAGCCCTTCCCAACTTCTGGGTGGGCGTGATGATAGTGTTCTTCCTCGTCCTCTTTTTCAACTGGATACCCCCTTTAGGTTACGAAGACCTGTGGGAGAACCCGGGGAAAAACCTGCAACAGCTCATGTTCCCCGCCCTGGCACTGGGTTTTTCTAATATGGCTTTCGTAGCCCGTGTGACTCGTTCCTCTGTGCTTGAGGTGTTCCGGGAGGACTACATCCGGACGGCCCGCTCCAAGGGCCTGGCCGAGCGAGCGGTAATCTCAAGGCACGCCCTCAAGAACGCCCTGCTACCCGTGATCACCGTAACCGGCTACGAGTTCGGGCGGCTCCTGGCTGGCACGGTGATCATCGAAGTGATTTTCGTGGTACCTGGGATGGGCGTGTTCCTGGTTGATGCTATCTCCCGCCGGGACTTCCCCGTAGTCCAGGCTGTAGTCACCATAGTGGCGGTGCTGGTGCTGGTATTGAACCTGGTCATGGACCTCATCTACGCCTGGCTGAATCCGAGAATCAGCTACGCTTAATTGGTCTATATTAAACCTTGGAGAGGGGGAGATGATTCAGGAGGGAGCAGGCCGAGCAGACCTTCAAGGGCGGGCCATCGGCGCTTTGAGGCCAGGGAGGCGTACCGCCTGGCAAAATGTGGGCAGCTTTTTCATGCGAAAGCCTCTCGGGACCTTCGGAGCGGTAGTAGCCATCATTCTTATACTGGTTGCTATCTTCGCCCCTTTGATAGCGAACCATGACCCCAATGAGACCAACATTAAGTACAAGTTTGCCAAGCCTAGCTCGGAAACGTGGTTCGGCGGTGACCACCTGGGCCGTGACGTATTCAGCAGGATCGTTTATGGGGCAAGGATTTCCCTGTATGTGGGCATACTCAGCTCATTTATCGGTTCCACCATAGGCATGCTGGTGGGCGTTGCCAGCGTCCATTTCGGAGGGTTGACCGACCTCATTGTCCAGAGGCTTATAGATGGCTTGATGGCCTTTCCAGGCCTCCTTCTGGCCCTTGCCATCATGGCTGCTCTGGGGTCATCCGTTGAAAACGTGATAATCGCCCTGGTTATCATATACATACCCAGCACTGCCCGAATCCTCCGCTCTCAGGCGCTGGCCGTAAAGGGGATGGACTTCATATTAGCGTCCAGGGCAGTAGGAGCCGGGCACTGGCGCATCATGCTCCGCCACATGGTCCCCAATTGCTTGGCTCTGTACATCGTCATTGTAACTTTCCAACTGGGCGGAGCGATAATAGCTGAGGCCTCCCTTAGCTTTCTGGGGTTAGGCTCTCCTCCCAATGTGGCATCCTGGGGAGGGATGTTGACCGGCGCTACCGGTTTTGTAAGGGTAGCGCCCGGGATGGTAGTATTCCCCGGCCTGGCTATAGCTATAGTTGTGTTCGCCTGGAACCTGCTGGGCGATTCTCTGCGAGATGTGCTGGACCCGAGGCTGCGAGGGGCGAGGTAGGGAACTAGCTGCCCCCAAATTCTTGAGCAGTGTGAAGCCTTTTTCTATGCACCTGAATGGATATGGAAAGCTCTGTTGGCTCATAGACCAGACACGCTTTGAATTTTAATGGAGGTATTACATGGCGGTAACATCACTGGAGATCAAGAGACGGTCTCCCTATGCCCAGGGGATAGCTTTTGGCCGGGTCGGTCCCTACCAGCAACTGGAAGGCACCGTTCACATGGCCGTAGACCCCCATCATCTCAGCAATGCCGTTATCACTGACCTGAACCGCGCCCCACGGGATGCTAACGGCCTGGTGCATTGCTCAGCAGACTTCCTCATCCTCCAGCCAGCCTCGCCCCAGCAGGGGAGTCACCGCATTTTGTTTGATGTGGTAAACCGGGGCAATCCCACGGCGCTGACGAATATTAACAGTGGAACAAGTCGCCTGGAACCAGGTAATGGCTTCCTGATGCGCGAGGGGTACACGGTAGTGTGGTGTGGCTGGCAGTATGATGTGCCTGATGCGGCAGGGATTTCGCGCATAAATGTCCCAGAGGCTGTATCCGAAGAAGGGAACCCCATATCCGGGAAGATCGGGGTGGCCTTCCAGCCCCATACTCGCATTCAAGTGAATACCCTCTCCGACCGGATGCACCAGCCCCATCCAGCCAGCGACATTAACGACCCTCAAGCGGTCCTCATCGTGCGAGACCATGAGAGTGCTCTTCCCCGGACCGTTCCACGATCTCGGTGGTCCTTCGCCCGGCTGGAAGGTGGGCGTGTAGTACCTGATGTCTCGCACATTTACATGGAGTCGGGGTTCGAACCTGGTAAGATATACGAGGTTATCTACACTACCACTGGTGCCCCTGTGGTCGGCATGGGGTTGCTGGCTCCACGGGACCTGGTGTCGTTCTTGAGGTATGGCTCAGCCCGGCAAGGGAACCCGTGTGCCGGAGATACAAAGTATGCCTATGGCTTTGGCCGGTCGCAGAGCGGCATTTTCCTCCGTCAGTTCCTTTACCTGGGACTGAACCAGGACGAGCAGGACCGGACTGTGTTCGACGGGCTTATCCCTCTGGTGGCTGGCGGTGGCCGCGGTGGGTTCATCAACCAGCGGTTTGGACAACCGTCCCCTGGGCCGAAGGCAGGTGTGGGTGGCCAGTTCCCCTTCCACGACACGGTGCAGACCGATCCCGAAACCGGCCGCACCGACGGGCTGCTGGCCCGGCTGGCCGCCAAGGGCAAGGTGCCCAAGATTTTCTTCATCAACACCTCGGCGGAGTACTGGTGGGGCAGTGCTGCGTTGGTCCACACTACCGTGGACGGAAGGCGTGACCTATCCACCTCAGATTCGGTCCGCATCTACCACTACGCGGGGAACGCACACGTCCCTGGCAGGATGGTGATGACCGACGTAAATCTGAGCGCTTTTCCTCGCGGGCAGCAGCCGGGCAACTCTGTGGATTACCGACCCCTGCTTCGGGCTGCCCTGGTGAGCCTGGACCGCTGGGTGAGTGCGGGGGAAGAGCCTCCACCTAGCTGCCATCCCCGCCTGGATGAGGGCACGACAGTCCCGCCGGAGAGTATCGGAGCCACCTTCCGTGCCATTCCTGGAGTGAATTTCCCTGAGCATTTGCGACGAGTCTACAGGATGGACTTTGGGCCAGAGGCTGATGAAGGGATAGTTACTGAGATACCCCCTGTGATGGGCAAGGCTTACCCGAGCTACGTACCAGGTGTAGACGATGATGGGAATGAGGTTTGTGGGGTCCGCTTGCCGGATGTCACTGTGCCTCTGGCGACCAACACCGGCTGGAACCTGCGCCATCCCGATAATGGCGGGCCTGGGCAGATGACGCCTCTAGCCGGCTCGACTATCCCGTTCCCGGCTACAAGAGCTGACCGGGAGGCGTCGGGCGACCCCCGTCGCTCCATCGAAGAACGCTATACCTCAAAGGAGGATTATCTGGAGCAGGTCAAGCAGGCCGCCCATGTCTTGGTAGACCAGGGATACTTGCTGGAGGAGGACCTGGAAACAGTAGTAGAGCGGGCATCTCAACTCTACGATCTGCTCCAGAGCCGAGTCAGGGAGCCTCAGCTTGCTGATAACGATTAGATGAACCGGTCTCAAAAATCTTGGACGTAAGCTAAACACTGTTCGTCACCATTGACCAGAGAGCTGGAAAAGAGTAGTATCTTAGGTGATAATCAGTATGACATGTGAGTAGCTTACCTGTTCTAGAGGCTATGACTGGGGGTAATCTAATTTCCCTGCTGGCGGTATCACTAGAATACAAGCGTGTCATGGTGATAACGGACGATGCACCCGACCCAAGAGCCGGGTGAGGATCGAAAGAGGAGGAGATAAGGATGGCAGAAAGAGATATAGCTTTGATGGCTCACCTGATGCGGCGTGCCGGATTCGGAGCACCGTATGAGGAGCTAGAGGCCCGGGCGGCGAAGGGATACGAGGCGACGGTGGAGGAACTCCTGTATCCCGAAGAGTGGCCTGATGGCCTAGAAATGGACGTGCTGGAACGGTACTTCGCAGATTGGAAGAGTTTCCTTAATAGCGGTCCAGCCTACACGGCATGGCGTATGATCAACTCCAAGCGCCAGCTCCAGGAGAAGATGGCCCTCTTCTGGCATGGCATCCTGTGCACCAGTAACAGCAAGTGTGAGAACCAGATCACACAGCGGATGGAGTACCATATGTTCTGCCGCTGTGGCTTGGGGAGCTTCAGGGAGCTTCTGGTAGAGATTTCCAAAGACCCGGCTATGGTCTACTACCTGGACAACTGCTTGAGCCACAAGGGCGCTATCAACGAGAACTACGGCCGGGAGTTGCTGGAGTTGTTCTCAATGGGCGTGGGCATGGACGGGCGATTCAACTACACCGAGGATGACGTGAAAGAGTGCGCCCGTGCCTTCACCGGCTGGACCATCGCCAACTCCATTCCTGTGCTCCCCTACGGCCGCTATGAGGCACAGTTCGTCTACAACCCGGACGACCACGACGACGGAGTGAAGACCTTTCTGGGTGAGACGGGACGCTTCAATGGTGAGGATGTCATTGACATCATTGTCAAACAGCCAGCCACGGCCCGCTTCCTTTCGCGTCACCTGTACAATTTCTTCGTCGCCGATGAAGTTCAGGTCCCATCCTGGAAGGACATCCCTCCCCAGGACCCAGAGACCATCAAGATGCTGGAGGAAGAGTACTTCCGGTCAGGTTACGACATCCGCTCCATGCTGCGGGTGCTGTTCAACTCCGACGCCTTCAAGAACACCCGCTTTGCCAAGGTGAAGAGCCCTGCGGAGGCGGTGGTAGGCACCATGCGCCTGGTAGGCGACTGGACATCTCCCAGACCTGGCTTTGCTACCGTGTTCATGGAAATGGTGTACATGGGGCAGGAGTTGACGAACCCACCCTCCGTGGAGGGCTGGCATACGGGCAAGGAGTGGATAGACGGTGGGACCCTGGTAGAGCGGATTAACTTCGTCGGTGACCAGGTGGGCAACGTAAACCTCCCGGGTATCCGGTCTATCATTAAAAGACTGGCTTCTGAGGGGCCCACTATCTCCCCTGAGGGCCTGGTGGACCGCTGCCTCCAGATGCTGGGGCATTATGAGCTACCCGATGAGACCCACAGTATGCTGGTGGCTTATGTTCAGAAGGGGGGTGAGTTGCGCACCAATACTGAGGAGTTCGCCCAAAGGGTTGGGCAGACGCTCCAGTTGATAGTAGCTACTCAAGAGTATCTAATGGCCTAGCCCGAGCATTCAGATTTCGGGACTTGCCAATCAGGAAGTTGAGGGATAATAGCTAATTTAGAGGAGGAAATCATGACTTCTAGCCAGAAAAACCCAGTGCTGGTGGTACTTCAGTTATCGGGGGGCTACGACGCCCTGAGCACCATAGTCCCCTACGCCGACCCCCTGTATATGGACTACAGGCCGGTGCAGAAAATTGATCCAGAGAAGGTCCTGCCCATCAATGATAGAATTGGGTTCCACCCGACCATGGGACCGATAAAGGAGCTATACGACCAGGGGAGGGTAGCCGTCATTCAGGGCATAGGTTATCCCAACCCCATTCGCTCCCACTTCCGGTCCATGGACATCTGGCATACTGCCGAGCCCGAGAAGGTGGGCACCGAGGGCTGGCTTGGCCGAGCCATCCGGGAGCTGGACCCCCATAAGGAGAACGTGCTGACTGGGGTGAACTTTGGCCGTGGCCTCCCCAGGTCCCTTGCTTTGGCTGGAGTGTCTGTGGCCTCGGTGGGCAACCTGGAGACATATGGAGTGATGACAGGAATCAAGGGACAGGACCAGAGGGATGGAGCCCTGGAGGTGTTCGGCAGAATGTACGCTCCCATGATAGGTACGAGCCTGGTGAAGGAATACGTGTCCCTGACAGGTTCGGATGCTTTGAAAGGGGCCGACATTCTCAGCACTGCACCCCAGAAGTACTCCTCCACAGTGGAATACGGTAAAGACCCCCTGGCACAATATATGAGGAACGTCGCCCAGGTGCATCTGGCGGACCTGGGGACCAGGATCCTGCACACCGGCCTCAACCCTGGTACTTTCGATACCCACGCCAACCAGCTATTGACCTTCCCCCGACTGTGGACCGAGGTGTCCAACGCCGTAAGCGACTTCTACCAGGACCTGAAGGAGCACAACGCCAGCGAGAACGTGGTGATCTTTATGTTCACCGAGTTTGGCAGGCGGGTGAATGAGAACGGCTCAGGGACGGACCACGGCTCGGGTGGAATGGCCTTTGTGATAGGCGATGCGGTAAAGGGTGGTCTGTACGGAGAGTATCCTTCCATTGAGCCTGATAAGCTGACGGAAGGCGACCTCCGTTACAACAACGACTTCCGAGGCACATACGCCACCCTGATGGAAAGGTGGATGGGTCTGGACTCCAAGCCCATAGTTGGAGGCTCCTTCGAGCAGCTTGACTTCATCTAGAAACTGTCTTAAAAGTGGTTAGCTGTCAGCGTTCGGTCATCTAGGGAGCATGGCCAGCCTGCCGTAGGCAGGCTGGAGGCTACCTTAGAGGCTGAGCGCTGATGGTTGATAGCAGAAAATCTGTGAGGTGAAAATGGCTACCCAGATTATAACTACAACACTCCATTACAGCCATACCATCGGCCGTCTCGAGATCCGGGGAGGTGACGGGTTCTCTAATCCTGTGGCTATGGCCCGGGGCGAAGGAGATCGGATGTATGTGCTAAGCCGTGGCTTGGAGACCACGGTGTTGACTCCAAACAAGCGGGTTACCATCTGCACGGTAGGAGAAGAATACATCTCGCAGTTCGGCAAAGTTATGAGCGCTGAAGAGGCAATCTCATCCGCCCCCCCCGATGGCTCCTTCATGTGGCCCACCTCCATAGCCCTTGATAAGGAAGGTAATGTCTACGTGGCCGATGAGTGGCTCAACCGAATCTCCATATTCACCAAGGATGGGGAATGGATAGGCAAATGGGGGACGCCTGGCGACGGTGATGGAGAGATTCACCGCCCATCCGGGATGGCCTTCGATAAGGATGATAACCTCTACATGGTGGACAGCCTGAACAACCGTATTCAGGTGTTCACCAAGGATGGCAGGTTCCTGTCCACCAAATGGGGCGAGAGCGGCAGCGGTGATGGCGAGTTCAACATGCCCTGGGGTATAGATATTGACAAAAATGGGGATGTGTACGTGGCCGACTGGCGCAATGACCGCATTCAAAAATTCACCCCAGATGGCCAATTTCTGATGACGTTTGGCGCTTCTGGGAAGGGTGACGGGGAGTTCAATCGGCCCACCAGTGTCGCTGTTGATAAGGATGGGATTATTTACGTGACCGACTGGGGCAACGACCGCCTTCAGGTGTTCAGCGCCGATGGCAGATTTATCACCAAGCTGACTGGCGACGCTACTCTCTCCCAGTGGGGGAAGAGAGTCCTGGAGGTCCAGCCAGAGTATGCGCAAGGACGGGAGATAGCCCAGGGACTGGAACGTGAAAAGCAGTTCTACGGGCCGACAGCGGTCGAAGTTGATGATGCGAACCGGGTCTTTGTGGTCGAATGTGGGAAGCCCCGCGTCCAGGTTTACCGCAAGCTCACTCCCATGTTCTATGGTGGCCGCCTCTAAGTAACTTTGACACTGGAAAAGCGGGGAATCTCAGGGCGTCCTGGCTAGCCGGCCAGGACGCCCCCAAATGTACTTCATCTGAGGTTATAATTATGCCAGACGTTGTAAACCAGGGAGTCCGGATACACTACGAGGTAGAAGGAGATGGGCCGCCGCTGGTGCTCCAGCACGGGTTCCATACTAGCCTGCAGATGTGGCGCGAATCCGGGTATGTGGAGGCGCTGAAGAATGACTACCGGCTCATACTGCTGGATGCCAGGGGGCGCGGCGCTAGTGCCAAGCCTCATGACCCCAAAGCCTACGGGATGAGGCTGATAGTAAGAGACATTACCGCCGTGATGGACCACCTCAACATCGGCAGGGCCCACTACTTCGGCTACTCAATGGGCGGGCTGATAGGATTTGGTGTCGCCAAGTATGCCCCCTCGCGCTTCCACTCTTTGATTTTAGGCGGTGCAAGCCCATATAAACCAGACCCTCAGAGAATGGACCAACAGGTTGAGGCGCTTAGAAAGGGGATGGAAGCTGAAGTTGCCTTCATGGAGCAGAGGCTAGGTCGAATGACGCCCGAAAGGAAGGCTCGGATGCTGTCCAACGACCCCGAGGCCCTCATCGCCGCAACGATGGCGCTTAGAGACGAGGCGTGGTTTGAGGATGTGCTGCCAACGATGACTATGCCCTGTCTGGTGTTTGCTGGCGATGCCGATGTCGGTTATCACGGCGTCGAAGAGTGCGTCAAACACATGCCCAACGTGACCTTTTTTTCCTTGCCTGGCTGTGACCACGGCCAAGCCATGCAACTTGACCTGGTACTTCCCCACGTCACCCCATTCCTGGCAAGGGTGAGCCAGCTAGTGAGGACATAAATAGAGGTGGGGGCGCATGGCCACGCTCCCCTACCGGGTGGCCGACCCGGGCCCTTGTCAAAAATCCTCCAATCTCTCGTTCCTAAAGGGAGGGTTTTGTGCCTTCCCACTTGATGTGTGTAGGGGCGGCCGGCGAACTACAGTATAGGTGTGAAAACAATACAATCAGGTTGGCGTTGATGCACGTGTCTGGAGCTAAGAGTGTGAGGTGAGGAAGTGCTTTCATGGCATACAAATGGTTTCTCAAGCCGAGACAGCGATTCATGAGTTTAAACAGTGCAAAGGGGGTTACACACAATGGCCCGTAACTGGTTCAGAAAACCCGAGGCGATATTTGTCACAACGTTGGTGTTGGCTCTGGTAGTCATCATAGGCTGCGGGGGCGGAGAAGCCACTCCCGCGCCTGCCCCCACCCCTACCAGTGTGCCTATCCGGGTAGAGCCTACTTCCACTCCTACTCTGGCTCCGGTGCCGCCTGCCTTTAAGACTCTCACTCCTCCCCCAACTCAGGCTGCTCCTGTCCCCGTACCCACACCTACCCTTGCCCCTAAAGCAGGTGTGCCCGCGGTGAACCGGGTGCGCTATGCTATAGCCAGCCCGGAGAATGAGACCAACCGCAGCTGGCAGGGCACCAGGCAGCCGTACGTACAGTATGCCCCTATGGTGGACAACCTCATCGGCATAGACCCGTACACGGCCCAAGCAGTGCCCGAGCTGGCCACTAGCTGGGAGACCAGCAGCGACGGGAGCGTGTGGACTTTCCACCTGCGCAAAGGGGTCCAGTTCCACAACAACTGGGGAGAGTTCACTGCCAAGGACGTGAAATATAACGTGGAGCGGCTCTGCCGTCCCGACACGCGGCTGTCCACTTGCGTATACCTGGCTGGCGCAGTGGTTGAGAAAAAGAGGGTTGTGCCCATAGACCAGATCGTAGAGATAGTGGACGACTACACCGTGAATGTAACCTTCCATGACGCAAAGGGTAAGCCACGCGCCTTTGGTTGGGGGGATTTCGTATGGAGCACCAACTCCAACGAGTTGGCTATGGAGAGCTCGGCCCACTTCGGGGCGAAAGGGATTGACGGGCTGGACAAGGACGGCATACAGGGCACCGGCCCCTACAAGTACAAGGAGCGGAAGCTGGGCCAGTCCATCATCCTGGAGAAGAAGCCCGAGAAGGACTGGAAGAGCCGGGACCCAGACTTCCCTGAGTTCGAGATTCCCTGGATACCTGAGGACGCCGCACGGTACGCTGCCCTACTGGCGGGGGAGATTCACGTCACCGACTTGCCCCTTGACCTGCAAGCGGACGCCCGGGGGAAGAAATATTTGCCCCTATACTCCCAGTACACATCCCGGAATGTGTTCCTCCTCTTTGGAGGGATGCACTTCAGCAGCGACCCCAAATCAAAGGCTGCGTTCGACCCTAAACAGCCTATGAACGACGTGCGGGTGCGCAAGGCCATGAACATGGCCATCAACCGGGAGGAGATGCAGGAATTCCTTTACCCTGGCATCAGCGAGATAATGTACGTGGGCAACTACCACCCAGCCCAGCCGGGATGGGACCCTGCCTGGCCTGAGCGGTACAAGACGGCCTACAAATTCAACCCTGAAGGGGCCAAGCAGTTGCTGAGGGAGGCGGGCTACGGCCCTGACAATCCTATCAAGTTGAAGGCCATGTCCTATGCCTCCCCGGGCGAGGCGGAGACTCCCCAGATAATGGAGGCGGTGTGCACCCTCTACTGGGCCAAGGTGGGCATTCAGTGCGAGCTGGTTGACATGGACTCGGGCACAGCGGTGCAGAAGTGGGTGGCCAGGGATACCATCAACTGGGTCTGGGTCAATCTCATTGGCTTCTTCCCCCAGGAGTACTGGCTGACCGTCGCCTACACCAGCGCCAGCTTCATCCACCACTATGAGGACGACAAGGTGGATGCATACGTCAAGACGCTGGAGGGCATAGGTGACCCGAAGACGCGGGATGATCTGTTCAGGGAGGTCGGAAACTACTTCTTCGACAACTATATAGAGGCACCATTGTTCTGGTTCAGACAAGCCTATATAGCCGACCCCAAGATAATCGCTGATTGGATTTTCCCCGGCAATGCGCAGGCCACCCAATACCTGTACCTGCTCAAGGCAGTAAAGAAGTAAGTGGTTCTTCAGAGTTTTGTGTGGGATTAATCCCTCACCCCAGCCTTCGGCCACCCCTCTCCCATTGGGAGAGGGGCCGGGGGTGAGGGCTATACCACACGAAAGACTGAAGAGCCCACTTTCTAAATCGAAATCTCTCAAGCTCCCCAGTAGCTGCTGGCAGACGAGGTCGTATGAAAAGGCGAATAGTCAGGTCAGTACTGGTTGACCAGGCTCCACTGTTCCAGTGTGGCCCTGGCGTCTTGAGCATCATCAAAGCTATGGAGGAGCCGAAGAGTACTATCCTAGCCTGGCTTCGTGATATGGTTCTATCCCTGCCTGAGGTAGAAGAACGGACGGTGTACGACGGCTTCTGTCGTGAGTGGACTCCAGCCTACTACGTAGGCGATAGGCAGCTTTTTCATGTCCACAACTTCCGTTCAGGGCTGAGAGCTACATTGTTTGTGGGCGTGAGGACGCTGGAGCCAGCCATTCTAGAATCTGAGACGGTAGCGCCTGAACTACGGCTTCTGGTGGCCAGGACCTCTGGACACAGGGGTAGGAAGATGGTCAAGGTGCCTGTTAACTCTTCTGAAGATGTAGGCGCCTTTATGGGGCTGGTGAGTGTGAAGTGGAAATTCCTGACCACTGGGCTATAAGTCTGTTATCGGATACAGGGATATACTACCTTCGCGCTAAGATGTTTCTGTTCGTCAGCTCACGTTGTGCCTGTTGGAGCTGGCGTAGCTTCGCAAACTCCTCAGTCTTCGTGGAGATGCTACCGGATGTGCAACGATGCGTCGCTCCACATGATCAGCTAGAGCATCAGTGCTGGCTTTGATCCATAAAGCTATACCCGTGACAGTCATCAGCCCCAGTCCCCACACCAAAAGCCCTATCCCCAGAGCGACGCTGGCTTTTCTGGATTCGAAGTCTTCAATTCCCCAAGTCAGAAATATGACTCCGCCAACGAGCAACCCTTCGGAGAGAAACGCCCACATTATCAGCCAGACCAGGTAGCGTGAAGCCCTTCCGAAGGCCTCCCCCCAGGGCATCCCTTCGGCTGCGCTCAGAGCCTGCCTTAAGCGGAGCAAAGGGGCAGGCTCTTCAGTGTCCTTGTTAGGCTTGCCCTTCCAAGACTGAGGAACGAGGAATTGCCATACCTTGCCTCCCCACCACTCTCCCCGGTTGGTCCCTTCGACTTCGCTCAGGACAGGCCCTCTGACCCCCCGCTGTGCGGCTTCTGCTTCTTCTGTTGTTAATCCCTCTGAGGAGTTGTCGTGGAGCGTATGGTCAGTGGAGCTGAACTCCTGGAGCTCGGCATCCAGTTCCCTAAACCGAAGGGCAGTTCCTTCCTCCAGGCGTCTGCGATATTGGTTCTCCTCTAGGACGGCTTTACGTTTCGTCAGAGCCTCTCTCACTACCCTCTGTAAGCGTGCCGGAGCCACTGGTTTGATTACGTAATCATAGGCGCCGTTTTTAATGTGCTCCACTGCCAAATTCAAGTCATCCATGGCCGTGACGAAAATGACAGCCACGTCTGGATAGACTTCCCTCATACGTCGGAAGAGGGTTAGACCGGTCATACCAGGCATCACCACGTCCAGCAGCGCCAGGTCAATTGCCCTGGTAGCCAGGACTTGCAGGGCTTCATCCCCGCTGGAGGCCATATGGCAAACGTAGTCCGCTCCCTCCTCCAGGAATGTTTTAAGCAGGAGCTGGCTGTCCAGCGAGTCATCAACGATAAGTATATTCTCGTGAGTCATCCTTCTCCCTATGCAGTTCTGGCAGGACTTTCAACGCCGGGGTGCTTGCTGTACCTTAGGAGAGCCTATGGTCGTATGATGTTAGCATAGACTAAGGCTGGCCGACGGCACAGAGTACCACCACCCGTGTCGTGAAGGGAGAGCACCCAGAAGTGCCAGGAAAGAATTCTGCCTCACCCCTGAGTTGCGCCATGTGGAGCGGGAGGCCGCTCTAAAAGCTCCAGCCAGTTGCCGTCAGGATCCTGGAGGTAGCAGCCCTTGCTTGCAAAGGGGTAAACAGCACCAGCGCGAACGGCGGGCCGGCTGACAAACCTGACCCCTTTAGTGGAGAGTTCTTCATAAAAGGAGTCCAGGTCGTCCACGATGACCCCCAGGTGGGTGGCCCCGATGCTGTTGCGTTCCGAAGGGACAAGGCTCGCCTCGGGAGAAGGGTTAAGGTACTGGATCAACTCCACGGAGTGCCTCACATCCCCCACACCCAGGTACACGATGTGTAGCCTGGCGTTCGGGTATCCCACTAGCTGGGAGATAAACTCACCTTCAAGGATGTTATTGCGTTCCTCCTTTAGCCCCAGCAGGTCGCGGTAGAAGGCCAATGAGCGTTCCATATCGCTGACCACAAACCCGGTATGGTTCATCCATTCTATTTCCATATGCATCCCCCTCTTCGCTTTTGCTTTCTCCATTTCACTCACCGTCACCAGGCTTTTTCCAGCACCTCCATCACCTGCTCTGTGCGAGTGATGGGTATGCTATTGGAGCTAGAGCCACCATCCTGCAAGGTAAGCTCAGCGATGGCAGGCAGGTCTTCCCGGGGGACCTCCAGCTCTCGTATCCGGTGGGGCATCCCCAACCCCAAGATCAAGTCATCCACGGCTCGTGCCGCGGCCTCGGCTGCGGCTTCGTCGCTCATTCCCCTGGTATCTAATCCGGCCGAACGAGCCAACATGGCCTGCTTATGAGCTGAGGTGGGGCGGTTATACTCCATGACGTAGGGCTGAGTCACGCAGGAGGTGTACCCGTGTCCCACAGCATACCGGACTCCAATCACGTGGCCCAGGGCATGGCTAAGCCCTACTGCGAAGTTAGGAGCGCCCATCATGGACAGCCACGCGGCCATCTGACACTGTAGCCTCGCCTCCAGATCATGGTATCCTTCTCCTGACTTCGGCAGGTAGTTGAACAGAAGCTCGGCGGCCATCAATACCGGAGCGTCGGTAGCGGGTTGGCTCCCCTGGCAGTACAGCCGCTCGAGGCAATGGTCCAGGGCTTTCACCCCAGTGGAGAGCCAGAGCCAATCGGGAGTACCCACGGTCATCTCCGGGTCCAGGACGATGAGATGGGCGAAGAGGGCGGGATGGCGTACTCGAATCTTGTGATTGGCCCTGTCATCGAGGATGTTGCCGCCGCCCGTGTTAAACTCTCCAGCGGAAAGGGTCGTAGGAATGGAGACCTGCCAGGGCAGCTTTTTGCCTTCCAGGTTCGGGCTGAGCATCCCCTTGTGCTGGTGGCCCAGCTCGCGCAGCCGTTCCTCGCTGGTGATACCTTCGGCCATCATTACGGCAATCATCCTGGCGGCATCGGATATAGTGCTGCCGCCCACGCCTACGAGGGTGTCCGCCTCTTTCTGGAGCGCCATCCTGGTAGCCTCCACCGCCGTGCTCAGGGGTGCCCGCTGGGTCAAGCCGGAGTAGACTCCCACGCAGGTGTCGCCAAGGATGGTAGCCACCTGGCGCACCGCATCGGTCTTTTCCGCTACGCTGCGGCTGGCCAGGAGGAGAACGCGGCGGCCTCCGAGATTAGCTACTTCCTCTTTGAGTGTGGCCACTTTCTCACGGCCGAATATGACCCGCGACGGGACCTGTGGTTGGAACTCTCCTTGAAGCTCAGGTCTGGTTGACATAACATTTCTCCTTTACTCAAACTAGCTGTCCCATTCGGTTGGTCCGCCAGCCCCCATCCATCAGACTCAGGAACGGCTATTCCGCAGTCGAGCCCCCATCAATCACCAGCTCCGCGCCTGTAACGAAAGAAGACTCGTCAGACGCCAGATACAGGACACCGTAGGCGATGTCCTCGGGGGTCCCTAGCCTGCCAAGAGGTACACGGCTTAGCCGCCGTTGCAGAAGGGCGGGATTGTCCAGAAGCTCCTGTAGAAAGGGGGTATTGACGGGGCCGGGATGGACGGAGTTGCACCTTATTTTGTCCCTGGCGTGCTGAACAGCGGTAGCCTTGGTGAAGATGCGCACCGCTCCCTTGGTGGCGCTGTAGGCAGCGGAGCGGCCAATTCCCACAATGCCCGCAGTGGAGGAGATATTGATAATAGAGCCTCCCCCGGCCCGCCGCATGGCAGGAATAGCATGTTTGGTGCCCAAGAACACTCCCTTGACGTTGACATCCATGATGCGGTCCCAGTCCGCGATGGGGGTCTCTTCGATGCTACGAGAGCCAATGGTGATACCAGCGTTGTTCACCAGCACATCCAACTTGCCGTACCTGCTCTCCGCAAGCTCCACGGCTTTCTCCCAGTCCTTTTCTTGGGTCACGTCCAGGTGCAGGTAGGTAGCCTCACCGCCCAGCTCCTTTATCTCCGCCTCCACCCTACTCCCCTCGTCATCCAGGATGTCTCCGAGGACCACTCTGGCACCCTCCCTTGCAAACATCCTGGCCTCCTCAGCGCCCTGCCCTCTGGCTCCGCCGCTTATCAGCGCTACTTTCCCATCTAACCTCGCCATCTCTACCTCCTCACTTTTATCCCAGAATTGTGACCAATGCTTTCAAATCCGTCACCTCCAGGTCGGGCTGGCCCTGAGCGGGCGGTATTGCCCCGGACCCGCTTTTACCTTTCCTCCTGTTGACCCAGACCGTTGACAGGCCCACCGCTTTCGCCGGGACTATGTCATGGTAAATGCTCTGTGCAATGTGCAACATCCTCTCTGTCGAAAGGCCAACTCTATCAATAGCGTACTCGAAAGGGTCCGACGAGGGCTTATAAGCTTTTACCTGTTCCGCGGTTATGACCCAGTCGAACTCGACTTTGAGGTGTTGGGCAGAGAAGGCAAAGAGGTCATCGTCTATATTAGAGATGATGGCAAGCCTGAACCTTCGCTTCAGGGTTTCCAATGCCTCAACCGTATCGGGAAAAGGTATCCAGCTCTTCAGGGAATCCGCGATGCAGTCTAGCTCGCTGGCGTAAGGCACAAATCCAAGTTTGCTACCGAGCTGCTGCACGACTCTCCTGAGAACTTCTCTGTACTTGACGTAGCTACCCTGCTCTGCCTCTGCTTCTAGCTCAGCATAAAGCTCGAGGACCTGCTCATCGCTCAGTCCTATGTGACGTGCCGAAAGAACTGGCATCAGTGCTTCTACGATGCCCCTCTCCCAATCAATGAGAGTCCCGTAGCAATCGAAGCTCAAGACCTGGAACTTACTGGCGTTGATCATATTGCCTCTCACAGACTTGCGCCCCTCTCAGGAGACTTCAATCATACATACATACGGCCCTTACCGCTTGAAGACTAGCGGCTCATCCCGGTCCTGGCGACCCTGGCGGAACAGCTCCAGTGCATTGGCCAGCTCATAGTAAATCTCCAGCCGATTGCCATCCGGGTCATGGAAGTAAATGCTCTTCTGGCTCACGTGGTCTACGGCCTGGTCCACCACAACCCCCTGGTCCTGGAGGGAGAAATAGGCCTCCTTCAGCGCCTCATAGCTGTCTACCTGGAAGGCAATATGAGCGACGCCGACCACATTGGTGGAGGGCCGCTGGACAGATCGGGGATCGTCAATTGGCACGAGGTCTACCGTATGGCCGTACTCTCCGAGGGTCATGAATACCCCCCCATGCTCGGCGTCCTCCTCCACAACTTCAAACCCCAGCACTCTTGTGTAAAACCCTCTGGACCGTTCCATATCAGCCACCCTCAATAGCACATGCCCTATTCTCTTGAGCTGAATCATTTTAACCTCCTGAGCCTCGACTCTTGACTAAAGAAATTATAGTTGTAATAGAGTCCTCTTGCCACTTTTCCTCGATACAGATTGACAATCCTCCTCAGCGATGGTAGCTTGGTAGGGACGTTAGTGAAAAATTGCACAAACTTGCCTTGCCCTCTTTTGCTGGACAGGCTGGTCTGGGATGCTTATGATAGAGGTAGTCTGAGCGCCCAGAAACACGTAGTTTCCATGCAATGCGACTCACAGGCAACCGCAAGGTAAATGACTCGTGCTTTCTAGCGCAGGTGGCTTAGTTTGAGAAGGCTTTTCAGCTCTCACCACCCCATATCGCTTGGAAACACTCCGCGGCCTGGCCGGGCATTTCGAGTCCTGGCCGCCGCCACGGTGCTATCTATCTTCGCCCTTGTGACCCTGGGCGGCGTGGTGCGGCTAACGGGGTCGGGTCTCGGTTGCCCCGACTGGCCTCTGTGCCACGGCAGGGTCATCCCTCCGACGGACACTCAGACCCTCATCGAATACTCCCACCGGCTCATGGCCTCCGTGGTTGGTGTACTGGTGGTGGCGACAGCCCTGATAGCCTGGAGGTCTTACAGGAGCCTGCCCAGGCTCCTTGTTCCCGCTACCCTTGGGGTGGCCCTGCTGGTAGCTCAGGTGTTGCTAGGTGGCTTCACGGTGTTAAGGGAGCTACCATCGGAAATCGTGCTGGCACACCTGGCTACGGCTGAAGCGCTGATGGCGTCTATGGTGGTGGTCTTCATGGTCGCCCTGCCATCAGGGCAGGCCAGACCTGGCACCCCCACACCTGGCTTTAGTGACACTGTACCCATCTCGATTGAAGCCCCGGAAAAGGGGCGGGACTGGCTACGTACCTTGACACCGGTGTCGGTGATGGCCGTTTATGCGTTGCTACTGACGGGCTCCTATGTGACGGTATCCGGCGCTACCGCCTCTTGCGGCCAATGGTGGCCCATTTGCCAGGGGAGCTTTCTGCCAGAAGGGTACTATCCCATGATGCACATGGTCCACCGGGTTGTAGCTCTACTGGCGGGCGTGCTAATAGTGACGGTCTTGGTGCTGGCGTGGCATCGTAAGCATCAGTATCGGGCTCTGGCATGGGCGGCGGCAGTGGTAGGCGTGGCCTTTCTAGTCCAGGTGATAGTGGGGGCGCTGGTCGTATGGACAGGCTTCCCAATAGCTCCCCGTCTTTTGCACCTGGCGGTGGCCACCCTGGTGTGGGTTGGCCTGTCAACGTTGGGAGTCCTGGTGTTTATCTCTCCTTCGGCTTCCCTCAGAACGGAGTCAGAGTCGAGCCGGGCTGGCCCCTCTCCTGAGGGTAGCAGAAGGATCAAGGGTGTTAGCCGTGCTTAAGTCAAGCTCCTTCCGGCTGGCTCAGGGCAGGCTACTCCGGCTTTGCTCAGGGCAGGTATCGCTCTGGCCAAAACCCACGGCCTTTCAAACAGCTGTAGTATCTGTCGCGTCCGACTATCTGACCCTGACCAAACCTCCCATCATACTCTTATTGTTGATAACGGCCCTTGGGGGAATGTTCTTAGCGGCCCAGGGGCTTCCGCCGGTAGGGACAACAGTCTTGTTGATGCTAGGTGGCGCCACGGCGGCGGGGGGAGCCAGCGCCATCAACCACTATCTGGACCGGGACATTGACGGGCTCATGATCCGGACTCGCCGACGGCCCCTGCCCGGACGGCGTATCTCCCCAGGCGCAGCGTTGGCTTTTGGCGTATTGCTCAACCTTTTCGCCTTTGTCCTGCTAGCTACCTGGGTCAATTTGCCGAGCGCCGCTCTGACCCTGAGCGGCACCCTTTTCTACGTTTTCGTGTATACCTGGTGGCTAAAACGCTCCACCCATCACAACATCGTCATTGGCGGCGCTGCTGGGTCAGTACCTCCGCTGGCAGGATGGGCTGCGGTCACAGGCGGGTTGGACCTTCCGGCCCTGTACCTTTTTGGCATCATTTTCCTCTGGACACCCCCTCACTTCTGGGCCCTGGCGCTGCTAATAAAGGAAGATTATGCCCGCGCTGGCATTCCCATGTTGCCTGTGGTCAGAGGCGTAACGGCCACCCGGCGAAGTATCATGGCCTACACTGTAGCGGTGGTGGCTCTCACTATTCTCCCCTTCTTCACCGTCCAGGCAGTGGGGTGGATATACTTTTCTGGGGCTCTGGCCCTGGGCTCCATTTTCCTGTACCTGGCCTGGCGCTTAGTTTCCGCGACCCCGCCGATAGGCCCAGCACAGGCCCATGAGGTGCAGGGCACGCAAGGGAGCAGGACGGCTGCGGATAAGCACCCGGAGCGGTTGTTGTACCTCTACTCGTTACTATATCTGGCCCTGATCTTTACAGCCATTATGGTAGATAGCGTGGTGAGTCTGTGAAAACGCATAGCCCCTTGAATCCTGGATTCGACTCTGGTAAACTCCTTTACGCTAATCGGGTTTCCATATCCTATATCTGCCTGTCTACCTTGATGGCCCAAGACACAAGGAGATACCGTGAGACTGAACCTCCCTTGGCTTAAACTCCTGGCGATAGCTCTGCCAGTGGCCGCCGTACTGCTACTGTTTGGCTGCACCCCGTCGCATCCACAGTCCACCTTCGACCCCGCTGGCCCCGTGGCGGAGAAGCAGCGCGACCTTTTCTACATAATCTTCTGGGTGGCGATGGCCGTTTTCATCCTCGTTGAAGGCATCCTTGTCTATGCAGTCATTCGCTATCGCAGAAAGCGGGGCCAGGAAGAGATCCCTACCCAGACCCACGGCAGCACGCCCCTGGAAATCGGATGGACTATCGCACCCACTGTCGTGCTGGCGGTTATCGCCGTGCCCACCATCATCTACATCTTTGACTTCGCCAAGGCACCCCCACCTGGGAGTCTGGAGGTGAACGTCACAGGCC
The DNA here is from genome assembly GCA_964457285.1 of uncultured Dehalococcoidia bacterium. Classification (GTDB taxonomy): domain Bacteria; phylum Chloroflexota; class Dehalococcoidia; order Lucifugimonadales; family JAGWBF01; genus CAYWGG01. The sequence goes on along the minus strand of CAYWGG010000002.1, from coordinate 24,402 downwards.
ATCAATGGTGGTGGGAGTTCGAGTATCCAGACCAGAAGGTGGTCACCGCCAACGAGTTGCACATCCCAGTGAATAAACAGGTGAAGTTTAACCTGAGGTCTGACGATGTAATTCACAGCTTCTGGGTCCCAAAGCTAGCGGGCAAGCTCGATGTAATCCCCGGAAATGAGAACTGGATGCAGTTTACGGCTGAGGAGACAGGCATATTTTACGGGCAGTGCGCCGAGTTCTGCGGCATCGCTCATGCCCAGATGAGGCTCCGCGTTTTTGTGGACACTCAGGAGGGTTTTGACGCGTGGGTGGCGAAATACCACGAGATCGCAGCGCGGCACGCTCCCACCCGAGAAACGGAAGAGGCGAAGGGCGCCGCACTGTTCGCAAGCCGTGGGTGCCTCCTGTGCCACACAGCCAATGGCCCAGCCCCCATAGAGGTGCGTCGCTCGCTAAAGGCGGCCTTTGAGGCTGGGGCTCCCGCCTTCCCGGCCCCCAATCTCACCAATTTTGGGGCCCGCTCCACCATGGCCGCAGGGATAATAGAGCGCAACCGACAGAGTGTCATGAAGTGGCTGCGTGATCCGGATGCAATAAAGCCCGGCAATCGCATGGCCCGGCTAGCCAACGTGTATACAGACCCCGCCGCCAGGTTGACCGACGAGGAAATCTCGGCGTTGGCTACTTATCTGTTGAGCTTGAAGTGAGACAAGGTGGCCGGGTCTGCGTTATAATGAGCCATACGCATGAACACGCGCAAGGGTGACCTTGGAGGTGTGAGATGGTAACTATAAGCGAGGCGATAACCGGCGCACTGCGCCGGCCGACCAGCTACGAGGGGTGGTGGGGTTGGGTCACGACCGTTGATCATAAGAGGATCGGCGTCCTCTATGGGGTCACCGCTTTCATTTTCTTCCTGCTGGCCGGCGTAGAGGCGCTGATGATGCGCACGCAACTGGCCGGGCCGAGCCAGGACATCGTAAGTCCTGAGGTCTTCAGCCAGCTATTCACCATGCACGCCCTGACCATGATCTTCCTGGCGATAATGCCCCTGGGAGCGGCCTTCTTCAACTTCATCATACCCCTACAGATCGGCGCCCGTGATGTGGCCTTCCCGCGCCTCAACGCCCTCAGCTACTGGATATTCCTGGCCGGCGGCATCATGCTCAACAGCGGCTGGTTCCTGGGTGGGTCGCCCAACGTGGGATGGTTCGCCTACGCTCCTATAACGCAAGGGACTTACAATCCGGGCCACGGCGTAGACTTTTATGTGATGGGGCTATTAGTCCTGGGTACGGCCTCCATGGCCGCCGCCTTCAACTTCATCGTCACCATCGTCAATATGCGAGCGCCGGGCATGTCCCTCATGCGGCTGCCCGTCTTCACCTGGATGACCCTGGTCACCTCATTCCTGATTATCCTGGCCTTTCCCGTCATCACCGTGGGTCTCATCGAGCTTCTGTTCGACCGCACCTTCGGCACCAACTTCTTTAACCCGACGGCTGGCGGTAACCCAGTACTGTGGCAGCACCTCTTCTGGGTGTTCGGCCATCCCGAGGTGTACATCCTGATCCTGCCTGCTATGGGTATCATCTCGGAGATATTGCCCACCTTCTCGCGCAAGCCCCTCTTTGGGTATGCGCTGGTGGTCCTTTCGGGGATACTCATCGGCTTCATCAGTTGGGGCGTCTGGAGCCACCACATGTTCACCGTGGGCCTGGGCCCCTACGCCAATGCGGTGTTCAGCCTATCCACTATGGTGGTGGCAATACCCACCGGAGTGAAAATCTTTAACTGGATCGCCACCTTGTGGGGTGGCTCGATTAACATAAAAACGCCCCTGCTCTTCGCAGTGGGCTTCATCGCCCTGTTCATCATAGGCGGGCTGAGTGGTGTGATGCACTCCGCGGCGTCCTCGGATTACCAGCAGCAGGACACCTATTTCATCGTCGCCCACATACACTACGTGCTGTTCGGCGGCAGCATCTTCGCCATCTTCTCGGGCATCTACTACTGGTGGCCCAAGATAACGGGCCGGATGCTGAGTGACACCCTGGGCAAGCTCCACTTCTGGGCGATGTTCATAGGGTTCAATGTCACCTTCTTCCCAATGCACTTCGTGGGTATGGACGGGATGCCACGCCGTATCTACACCTACGACGCGGGTATGGGGTGGGACCTGTGGAATGGAGTAGCCACCGGCGGAGCGTTCCTCCTCGGTGCGTCCACGCTCATATTCATCCACAACGCTTTCCGCAGCCTGCGCAAGGGCGAACGGGCTGGGAACGACCCCTGGGACGGCAGGACGCTGGAGTGGTCAATCCCTTCACCACCACCGGTATACAACTTCGCTACTATCCCAACGGTTCACGGCCGGGACGCCTACTGGGAACAGAAGTACGGTAACGGTGATCATCCCGCCCCTGTTCCCGTAGCGGGTGCGTCCAATGGCCACCAGGGAGAGCATACCACGGGCCACGGCCAAAGCAGCAGCACGGCGGAGCACGGCGGTGAGCACCAGGAAGGCCATCATGGAATCCACATGCCAGGGCTTTCCTACTATCCGGTGCTGGTGGCCCTGGGAATGGTGATGGCGGGTTACGGAGTGATATATCACGAGACTCTTACCTGGGCCCTGGCCGCTGTGGGAGGAGCCATAGGGCTGGCGTCTATTTACGCCTGGTCCTTTGAGCGAGCCTCAGAGGGGCCGGAACCGGAGGACGAATGAACTTCCTGTCCTCACCCTTAGTCCCTCTCCCATTGCCCTCATCCCCTTCCCTTCTCCCACCCGTGGGAGAAGGGTGACCGAAGGTCGGGTTGAGGGCTGAGGGGCCAAGGGGTAAGGGTTACAACCTTTGTCAAGTAAGGAGGGGCTGCTAAGTTGCACGACCAACACACGGTGGGTCACGGGCCTGTAGCAGAGGAGACCACTACGGGCTTAAATCATCGGAAAATGCTCATGTGGGTATTCCTGGGCTCTGACTGCCTGTTCTTCGGCTCCCTGATCTCCACCTATCTGGTATATCGAGGCCAGAGCCTCGTGGGGCCCTTCCCAGCGGACGTTTTCGATATACCCACCACCTCCGTCAGCACCTTCGCCTTGCTCATGAGTAGCATGGCTATGGTGATGGGGTATGCAGCCATAAACAGGGGAGACATCAGGGCCTTCAGGGTATGGGTCCTCTGTACCTGTATCCTGGGCGCCACCTTCCTGGGGTTCCAGACCTTCGAGTTCTACGAGTTCGCCAACCACGAGAGGGTCGTCGAGTGTACCGCCACTTCACCTGTGGACAAATGTCCTCCAGGTGTGACGGAGTACGAAGAACCCTATGGCTTAACGCCACGTACCAATCTGTTCGGTAGCACCTTCTTTACCTTGACGGGCTTCCACGGCGCTCACGTGACCGTAGGGGTCATCTGGCTCTTCTCCATCGTAGGCTACTCTTTTCTGGGTGGGCGGAGGGCCAGGAGGGAGCTCATCGACAGGCAAGCCCTCAGTGTGGACCTGGCAGCCCTGTACTGGCACTTCGTCGACATTGTCTGGATAGTCATATTTGCGGTGGTCTACCTAATCGGTGTGGGCGTCAAGTGATCGCACGGTATCCCCAGCAGGCGAAGCATCAGACCAGCAGGGACACTGAACCTCTGCACAGCTTAAGAGGGAATTTATATGGCTGAGAGACCACAACCACGCCAGGCGGCGCACCCGACTCCATTGACATACCTGAAGGTGGCCACGACCCTTGCCCTTCTAACGGCCGCAGAGGTGGCCGTGTTCTATATAGATGCCCTTGAACCGGCCTTCCTGCCCCTCTTTCTGATCCTCTCTCTTGCCAAGTTTGCTCTGGTGGTGATGTTCTACATGCACCTGAGATATGACAGCCGCCTGTTTTCCGGGGTCTTTGTCGGTGGGCTGCTCCTGGCGCTGACGGTGGCAGTGGTCTTGTTGTCATTGTTCCAGGTCCTCTCGACGGTGGCTAACCCTCGGGAGGATGTAGAAGCTGAGGAAGCAGTCGCTGTGCCGAGTCCGCCTGCGCCATCTGAGGCGGAGCGGGTCAGGCCGCCTGTCCCTCCTGGGGTGGACCTGGTCTCATTGGGCCGGGAGCTATTCCTGAAACCTCCAGCCAACGCACCGGCGGCTGTGTGTATCGCCTGCCATACCATTGAAACCATACCTGGCGCTGCTGGTAAAGTGGGGCCTGACCTCACTCATATAGGCACGGCTGCGGCAACCAGGAAGCCAGGTATGTCGGCCGAAGGCTACACACGGGAGTCCATCAAAACTCCTGAAGCCTTTGTTGCCCAGGGTGTAGAGCGATCTATTCCAGGGGTGATGACCAGGGCCCTCACAGGTGGCCTGACGGATGAACAGGTTGAGGCCCTGGTGGCATTCCTGTTGGCCCAGAAGTAATGCTTGACTCGGTAGAATTTTCCTGGACAGTATGGCACGGGCACCCCAGCGTAGTCACCGGGCTGGTTGTGCTCACAGGGGCATACTTGCTGGGCGTCGGGCCGTTGCGCCAGCGTTTCGGTTGGGCTGAGCAGGCCGGTCGAGGGCAGATAGCAGCTTTCATGGCGGGGGTGCTGGTCCTCCTCATCGCCCTGCTTTCGCCACTTCATGAGTTGGGCGACCATTATCTTCTCAGCGCCCACATGATTCAGCACATGCTGTTGACGCTGGTAGCACCTCCATTGCTGCTGCTGGGTACACCTCCGTGGTTGCTGCGGCCCATGTTTCGCTCTCCAGGGGTCCTAAGAGTCGCACAATTTCTGACGCTTCCGGTGGTGGCCTTCATCCTGTTCAACCTGGTGTTCGCTATCTGGCATGTGCCAGCCCTGTACGACGCAGCATTGGAAGAGCGAGGCGTTCATATCTTAGAGCACTTGATGCTAATAGCTGCCGGAGTGATAATGTGGTGGCCGGTTTTGAGCCCCTTGCCTGAGCTACCCCGGACCTCTTATCTCGTCCAGATGGCTTACCTGTTCCTTCAGCCAACGCTGCCGTCAATCATAGGTGCAGTGATCACGTTCTCAAAAGGTATCCTCTATTCATGGTATGCAGAGGCCCCCAGGATATGGGGCATCTCGGCCAGCACTGACCAGCAGATTGGTGGACTTATCATGTGGGTCCCGGGCGGCATGTTCTTTCTGTTTACCCTGGTGGTCGTGTTTCTCATCTGGGCCAGCCAGGAGGAGTCTGAGGCCCGACGGGAGAGGACTGGTCCCAGGAGCTAATTCAGGTTGCAGTGGCGGCGACCGCTGTTGAGCGGTGGCACCATCGAAAGGAGGCATGTTGATGAGGCGACGCATACCCCTTCCATTCATGCTACCCCTGATGGCGGGGCTTTTCATTGTCATCTATGGCGGTGGGCTTGGTATCAGCTTTATCTTTCTGGCTAAGACCGACCTGGAAGGCTGGGGTGCTGTCATCGTAGGCCTGGTCGTAGTGGTAGCTGTGCCCACCATCGGTGCGCTCCTGGCCATGTCCAGGCGGTAGCGCCAAAGAAAAAGCGCTCATTAGTTAGCTATGAGCGCCTTCAACCGAACACACTCAATGCCTGGCCCTTTGGGCTAAAGACCTCAAGGCGAGAGGCCCAGAACGGATTTCAGGTAGCCGTCTCGGTCCTTGGGGTAGTCTGGTGTTCCTGGGCGATGGCTACCAGCTTTGCAAAAGCCTGGGGGTCTCTAACGGCCAGTTCGGCCAGCATCTTCCTGTTAATCTCTACGTTGGCGTTCTTCAGACCGTTGATGAGCTGGCTGTAGGTGAGGCCCAACTGCCTGGCAGCCGCTCCTATCCGTTGTATCCACAAACTGCGGAAGTCACCCTTTCTTTCCCGTCGGTGGCGGTAGGCATGGCTCCATGCGTGGATCAGCGCTTCCTTCGCCCACTTGTAGTTTCGGTGGGAAGAGGCATGGTATCCCCTGGCTAGAGATAGAACCTTCTTGTGTCTCTGGCGTTTGGTAACGCCACGTTTTACTCTCGTCAAAGTGACACTCCAATAAGCTAGAATAAAGCTGCAATGAGACGGGCAGAGGTTGGTATGGTCGTCTACGTAGATTTCATCTCGGCTTTAGTATAGATAGTAAGAAAGTAGCGTAAGTTGACTTACAAATCGTGGGGAATGAGACGCCCGATCCGCTTGACATCAGCCTGGTTCAGGGCGATTTTGCGGTCGTACTGGCGGCGTACTCCGGCGGGCTTCTTGCGGCGCAGGTGGCTGCTCATCCTTTTGCGCCGCATGATCTTGCCCGATCCTGTGACATGGAACCGGGCCTTAGCCCCCTTGTGAGTCTTTATCTTGGGCATCCTTTACCTCTGCCATCTTCTTTTCCGCTCGTCTGGCTCCTGGCGCCAGCAGTATGGACATGGCTCTGCCTTCCATGCCAGGGGGCCCCTCAGGGTGCGCCCCCTCCTGTACCTGGTCTGCCACACGTCTGAGGAGGGAGACGCCTAATTCTGGATGCGTGGCCTCACGGCCACGAAAGATAACGGCAACCTTCACTTTAGAGCCGTCTTCTATAAACTCCTTGACCTTACGGACCTTGGCAGAGAAGTCGTGGGTCCCTATGTTGGGCCGGAGGCGTACCTCTCGCAACTCTGCGCTTTTCTGGGATTTCTTGGTGTCCCTTTCTCTCTTGGCATAGAGGTAACGGAGCTTTCCATAGTCCAGGATGCGGCACACAGGGGGTGTTGCGGTAGGAGCTACTTCCACCAGGTCCAGTCCACGTTCCCTCGCCAGCGCAAGGGCCCTGGGCACCGACATCTTGCCTAATTGCTCCCCTGCCTCAGTTATGACCAGCACTTCCGGCGCACGGATCCGCTCGTTTACCCTGTATTCTCTAGCTATGCCTTATACCTCCAGCGTGGTTTAAGCGCTTTCATCGGGGGATGGCATGGTCAGAATATACCACAGGTCGAAAGGCAAGTCAATTCTGTCTCCGGCCCTACCTTCTCTTATCCAGGTCTTCTTTCAGTAGCTCCACAAAGCGGGCGACGGCCATGAGCCCCAGGTTCCCTTCGCTCCTGAGCCGCACCGATACGGCGCCCTGTCCCATCTCGCTGTCGCCCACTACTAGCATATAGGGCACCTTCTGTAGCTGAGCATCCCGTATCTTCAGGTTCATACGTTCCTTTCTGGAGTCTACCTCGACTCGGAGGGCCTGGCCTCTCAGTGTATCCATGACCTGGAGAGCATAGTCCACATGCCTGTCGGCGATGGGAATGATCATAGCCTGCACCGGGGCCAGCCACAGAGGAAAAGCTCCGCCGTAGTGCTCTATCAGAACACCCAGGAAACGCTCCATAGAGCCCATGATGGCCCTGTGTACCATGTAAGGTCGGTGCTGTCCGCCGTCGGAGCCCTGGAAGGTGAGGTCAAAACGCTCAGGAAGGTTGAAGTCGAACTGCACCGTTGTGCATTGCCAGGCCCTGCCAAGGGCGTCCTTTATCTTTATGTCTATTTTAGGCCCGTAAAAAGCGCCGCCGCCCTCATCAACATCGTAGTCCAGCTCTCGGGTCTCCAGGGCGTGAGCCAGCGACTGGGTGGCGTGTTCCCACATCTCCAGTTCGCCCACGAACTTCTCTGGGCGCGTGGAAAGGGATATGTCGAAATCCTTGAAACCAAAGGTGTCTAGCAGCTCGAAAGTGAGGTCGAGGACGCCCAGCACCTCTTCCTCCACCTGATCTGGGCGGCAGAAGATATGGGCGTCGTCCTGGGTGAAGCCACGGACCCTCATCAGACCGTGAAGCACCCCGCTACGCTCATACCGATAGACGGTGCCCAACTCGGCATAGCGAAGGGGTAGCTCACGATAGCTTCGCAAAGCTGAGCGGTAGATCATAATATGGAAGGGGCAGTTCATGGGCTTCATATAGTACTCCTGCCCTTCTACATCCATAGGTGGGTACATGCTCTCACGGTAGAAGTCCAGGTGGCCGCTGGTCTGCCACAGGCGAGAGCGGCCCAGGTGGGGCGAGTAGACCACATCGTAGCCACGTCTGTAGTGTAGCTCGTGCCAGTAGTCCTCGATGATAGTGCGGACTCGACCGCCTTTGGGGTGCCAGATGATAAGCCCTGGCCCTACATCTTCGTGGACGCTAAAGAGGTCAAGCTGACGGCCCAACCCGCGATGGTCTCGCTTCTCGGCCTCTTCCAGCAGCTTGAGGTATCCTTCCAACGCTTCGGTGCTCTCGAAGGCTGTGCCGTAGATGCGCTGAAGCATGGGGCGGCGCTCATCTCCGCGCCAGTAGGCTCCAGCCACCGTCAGGAGTTTGAGGGCGGAGATTTTGCCGGTGGACTCCACATGAGGCCCCTGGCACAGGTCCACAAACCTGCCTTGGCTGTAGGTGCTGAGAGGCTCATCGGGAGGTATTTCATCAATAAGCTCAAGCTTGTAAGGCTGGTCTCTGAAAAGCTCTCTGGCTTCCTTCCTATCTATGATCCCCTTCTGAAAGGGGAAGTCTCCTGATACCGTCTCCCTCATTATCGCTTCGATGCGCTCCAGGTCCTGAGGAGTAAAGGGCCTGGACACCTGGAAGTCGTAATAGAAGCCCTCCTCTGTCGGAGGGCCGATACCTATTTTAGCTTCGGGGAAAAGCTGAAGCACCGCATCGGCCATCACATGGGAAGCAGAGTGGCGCATCCTATGGCGTAAAGCCGCCAGCTCCTGATTGTGCTCTCTACTTGAACTCCTTCTTCTTGCCATATCCTGCCTTCTGATTAATGTCAGTAGTCACGCACTTTGTATCTGGTCAAGTGGTCAGCCTGACTCAGTATACCACAGATGCGGAGACCACGGATGAATCAGGTAGCCTTAATGTATTTACATTATGGCGACAATCCTTTAGTATGTACCTGTGGTGATAAGCCGCTCCTGCTTGCCAGGGAGGGAGAAGCTATGAAGAGCTCCACAGAGAAGGCCCATATTGTCCACGCAGAGTATGACACGGTCTTCCTTCATGAGCACGATGTAGACCAGCCTGATATGCGGCGCCTCTATGAGAATGCCAAGCGGGACCAATGGAACGCCAGCAGGGATATTGATTGGGGCAAGTCCGTAGACCTGGAGCAAGGCTTCGTTGCGGACGAGCTGATAGACATCTATGACTCCGTATTGTGGCACAAGATGGACTCGAAAGAGCGTGCGGAGATGAACCGCCTCTTCTCCGGCTGGCGCTTGAGTCAGCTCTTTCACGGTGAGCACGCTGCGGTACTGGTCTGCTCCCAGCTGGTAGAAGTCTTGCCCGACGCCGATAGCAAGTTCTTCATGGCTAGCCAGGTAATGGACGAGGCCCGCCATACGGAGTTCTTCCATCGTTACCTCTCCGACAGGGTCGGGGTGGTATATCCTCAATCGGACGTCGGCAGGGAGCTGTTCGATTTCATCCTGGAAGACCCGCGCTGGTACATAAAGACCATCGGGCTGCAACTGGTAGGGGAGACCTTCGCCGTGGCATTGTTCAAGATGCTGGCCGAGACCGCGAAAGACGAGCTACTTCGGTACGGGTGTAACTTGATTCTGCGAGACGAGTCCCGGCACATGGGCTTCGGCATGCTCAGCTTGCCAGAGCAGATCAAGCAGATGGACGCTAAAGAGCGTCAGGAGATAGAGGACTTCACTGTCTACTTCCTGCGCAATACTCTGACTGGCGGCTTTCCCCGGGAAGCCTATCTCGATATGGGCTTCACCGACGCTCAGACCAACGAGATACGCCAGTTGCGCAGGGAGCGAGCCCAGGCAAGCGACTACACGCTCTTCCGCCAGCTTTTCAAGAAAGAGATGCACAGCACCCTGGTGAATAACCTCCACCGCTGCGGAGTCCTCAGCGACACCATGCGGCAAAGGCTAGAGGAGGAGTTGAGGGTTAACGTAGCTGAGCACCTTCTGATGAATTAGCGAACGCTACTATCAAGCCCCAACCGGTGGGGATAGGTGCACGTCCAGCACCGACTCGCACCATCGGGCCGCAGCCAGCAGTTGCGCTTCGGCGAAAAGGCCGGCCACCAGTTGAATCCCAAGGGGCAGCCCGGAGGCTGCCAGCCCCGATGGGATGGATATAGCAGGCAACCCGCACGAGGTCCAGGGCCCCTGGAACATGGGGTTGCCAGTATTGGTCACGTCGGCCAGGGCGGGCGTTGGCGTCGAGGGAGTCAGCAGTATGTCCGCTTTCTCCGCCAGCACCTCCATGTCGTAGATAAACTGGCGGCGACGCTCCAGGGCACGGGAATAGCTTGCTGCGTCGGTATTCAGCCCACGCCTAAGCATCTCCCGCAGCTTGGGCTGGTACTCCTCCGCTCTGCTCTGGAACATGGGTTGGTGAAATGATGCCCCTTCTACTGCCATGATGAGCAGTTGGTCTGTGAAGGCCGTTTCTATGCTGTCTGGCAGAGAAATCTCCTCGACAGCAGCCCCGGCCTGACTCAGCTTCTCTACCACGCCGTCCGTGTGCTGCCTGGTCTCCTCATCGGCGTGGTCATAGAAATACCGGCGGAGCAAGCCGATGCGGGGAGCAGTGGGATTCTCCAATCCCGCCAGGTAGTCCGACGGAGGCTGGCGTGAGGCTACGGGGTCCTGTGGGTCTGGCCCGGCCATGACTTGCAGGAGCAAGGCGGCATCCTCGACAGTGCGGACCAGCCAGCCCATAGTATCCAGGGACCAGCTAACCGGTATGACTCCATACCGGCTGACCCGCCCAAAGGTGGGCTTGAAACCGACCACGCCATTGTACGAGGCTGGGCGCAGCACCGAGCCTACGGTCTGCGACCCCATAGCGGCGGGGCACATCCCGGCGGCCACGGCTACCGCTGAGCCGCTGCTGGAGCCGCCAGGGGTATGGGCCGGATTCCAGGGGTTTATTGTGGGCGATGGGTCGAGGCAGGCGAACTCGGTGGTCACAGTCTTGCCCAGCATTATTGCCCCTGCCCGCTTCAGCAGCGAGACTGTGGTGGCGTCGTAGCTGGGGACGAAATCGGCGTAGACTCTGGAGCAAGCGGTAGTGGGAATCCCAGCAGTATAATAGATGTCCTTCAACCCTATGGGCACGCCGTGGAGCGGCCCCAGTCCTTGCCGTGGGCCCCAGCCCAACTCCGCCTCCTTCTGCCGGGCTTCCGAAAGCACCGCCTCTCGGTCCAGATACACCCACGCCTTTAGCTGAGGCTCCAGGGCGTCAATACGATGCAGCAAGGACTCCACCATCTCCACGGGGGATAGCTCCTTGCGGCCAATTCGACGCGCCGCCTCCGCAACTGAAAGCTGTGCTGGCTTTGCCATTATCGCCCCTCCTGCACCGTTCCGATTCTGTCCCATCTGGCCTGGATGTCTTTAGGCATACGGGCCCAGGTACATGCCACCCAGGACATGCACATGGCCGTGCTCCTGACTCTGCATAGCGTCGTGGCCAAAGTTGGAAAGGAGGCGAAACCCTCCAGGGCAGAACTGAGCTCCCATCTCAATGGCTAGTCGGCCTATCCTGGCCATCACACCATCGCTCCATAGCTCCTGCTGGGTCATGTGGCTCTTGGGCATGACCAGGAGCATGACCGGCACCCACTGAAGTTTATTATCTATGACAATGACCTCGTCGTCCTCGAAACGGATGCTGGCGGGCTCCCTTCGAGCCACAATTTCACAAAATACACAGCCTGCTTTCTGCTTCATCCGTTCAACTCGGCTTTCGTAAGCCCTGACCTCTCACCGGCCTTCTCCCTGGCAAGAGGGCTATAGCTCCTGGGGCTCCACTATCAGTTGCCCATCCTTCCTCACCAGATAACCGGCCTTTGGACCAACGCTATGGGCAAAGATGAGAAGCCAACGTTCCCTCTCTGCCTCTCCCAGGAGTTGACTCTTACACTCGAGGGTATCCAGGGGGCGAACGTCCCAGGCGCTGATATAGGGCAGGGGCAGATGGTGTGGCGTGGGTAGCACGTCACCCAGACAGGCCACCCGCCGGTCGCCCGATTCTATGTACACCATCTGATGTCCTGAAGTGTGCCCACCGGTGACCTTCAGCCAGATACCAGGGGCTATTTCAGTACTACCATCTAGCAGCTTGAGCTGATGATTCTCTTCCAGAGGCAGGAAGTCCTCTGGCATATAGGCGTCAAGGATGCGCTCGCTGGGATGGTTGGCCTCATGCCAGTCCTTCCTCTGGGCCAGGTAGGTGGCTCTGGGGAAGGTGGGTACAACTCTGTCCCCGGAACCCCGCCTGGTGCAGCCACCGGAGTGGTCGAAGTGGAGGTGGGTAAGCGCGACAATATCTATATCTTCCACGTCCAGTCCCTGGGCTCTCAGTTCCGCTACCAGCTCTCCAGCCCTCATGGCGAACATGTTCTTGCGCCGAAGAGAGTGCTTGGTGCCCACGCCGGTATCCACCAGGATGTTTTTGCCTCCAGTCTGGATGAGCAGGCAGTTGAGCCCCACCGCTACCCGGTTCTTCCGGTCGGCGGGGCTGAGGCTGTTCCAGATGATCTTGGGCACCGCGCCGTAGAGGGCACCACCATCCAGGCGCATAGTGCCATCGCTGAGGAGGGATAGCTCTACATTACCCACTTTCATCGTGCTGTGAATATAAAGGCTGGATACGTGGCTTGTCAACGGTATAGGGAGCGGGTTTCAAACCCGCCCCTACTGGTTTGACCTGAGTCTGCCTCTGATGGATGGGCGCTGGTCTCGATAGTCAGGCGCTGTTATGGATGCCCACTGAACCAGAGTATCATTGAGGCGGGAATGTATGCGAGGCTTCGTCTTCTCCAGCGGCTCCAACGATGTGCCGTTGATGGTGATGACTGTGGGCAGCCGGGCATTGTGGCGGTGGACGATGATCTGGTAGAGTTTCTCTTCAGCCCAGGGGGTGCTGTGCTCAGAGCCCAGATCATCCAGGACTAGCAAAGGCGCCGTCTTCACCTGCTCGAAAAGCTCATCGTATCCTGTCAGGCTATCAGGCCTGAAGGTAGCTCGCAGGTAGTCGAGGAAGGCGGGGACGAAGGCAAAGAAAGCGGGCTGTTCCCTCTTGAGCCTTTCGTTGATAATGGCCACAGCCAGATGAGTCTTGCCACAACCGTTCATTCCTGTGAGGAGAAGCCACCCTTCTGGAGACCTAGCGTAGCTCTTGGCTGTCTCAAAGGCCAAATTCAGGGTCTTTCTTTCCTCACCTGTTGCCTTTACGCTACCAGCAACCTTAAAATTCTCGAAGGTCATCTGTTTCAGCATATCTCGCTGGAGGCCGCCCACTTCTCGAAGCAGCTCGACGTGGCGACGGCCCAGTGAATGTACGACAGATAAGCCTTCAGCTTCAATGCGAGCCCTGATGCCCTCTTCTATATTTTGTAGGGACCCCCTGACCGTTATCACCGTGGGCAGAAGGGCGTTGAAGCGGTGGTTGAATACCTGGAATAGCTTTTCCTGAGCCCAGGGAGTACTGCTATGGGAGCCCAGGTCATCCAGCACCAGCACCGGGGCGTCACGAAGCTGCTGGAAAAGCTCATCGTAAGACACCGGGCTCTCCGGGGCGAAGGTCCCCCGCAGGTGGTCCAGGAAGTCGGGCACGAACATGAAGAAAACAGTCTGGCCTCTCTCGATACATCTGTTGGCGATGGCCGCTGCCAGGTGTGTCTTGCCGGAGCCGCCTGGGCCTGTGAAAATCAGCCAGCCCTTTGGGCTCTCGGCGAAGGCTATGGCCGCCTGGAAGGCCATCCTGAACAGCCTGCGGCTCTCCGGGTCGGGGTGGCGGCCTTCCTGGCTGGTGTTGTCAAAACGGATGCGCTCCAGGGAACCCAGGTTGCTGTAGCGTTGAAGGCGCGAGGTGCGCTGGCCCTGGCCTTCCTTATCTCGGCAGCGACAGGGAAACACTTCCCCGAAGTGAGGGTGGCCCACAGGAACCCTGCGGCTTACCCAGCCGCTTCCTTTGCAGATAGGACACACCTCCTTATTCTCTTCAGGGTTCGAGTAGCCGGCCCCGTCTCCGGAGGTATTCCTTAAAGTCCTCTCTGCTGCTAATCTTCGGAGGATGTCGCCCAGGCTCTCCATCGTCCTTTCTCTCCGTTTCCCACCGCCTTAGAATGCCCTTTATGTAGCGCAAATCCCGCACGCCATGATCGATAGCTGTTTTGAATGCCTCCTGGACCCAGGGCCAGGGGTAATTTTGCTCTATATCCTTCAACTCCTCAGCCCTGGAGTAGGTCAATAAGCCTATGTTATCCTCGTAGAGGGTGAAGATATCGGGCTTGGGCTCCGGCACTTCGCCTACCAGGCCCTCTCTCAGCGTGAACCCTTGTATACTTATGATACCCTTTTCTATCGTAGCCCTGGCCCGTCGGCCCTCCTCGTCGTTGAGGAAGTAAAGCTGCTCCAAATCCCCCCTAACCCCCCTTTGCGAAAGGGGGGACTGGGGGGATTTAGTCTCCTGGTAAGGGGGGGCTGAGGGGGATAAGTTGACCGGCAAGGATAGAAAAGTCCCTCTCTCCACCGCCTTCGTTACCCCCCGGCGAATGGTTTCCGCGGGCGAGGCATCTAGCCCCTCAAGGCCAGCGAGAAGCACCCGGTCGGAGAGTAGCTCTGCCGATGCTACATATTGGGTGTACCCCTTTCTGCGCCTATCGCTAATAAGCCACAGCGCTCGAAGGGTGCATTTAATCTCGGCCAGGTCTTCGATAGCCTCCAGCAGGGAGTTGAAGAGGGGGTCGGGCACGGGCGTATATCGAGTCCCGCGGAAGAAGCCAAGGAATTTCATGGCTAGAAGGCCTCCTGCTCGACAGGGGCGGGCTCAAAGCTGACCACCTTATCTTTGAAGAGGAGCTTCACGCTACCTATGGGGCCGTGGCGGTGCTTGGCGACGATGATTTCGGCCACGTTCTTGGGGTAGGGCTTGTCGGGAAACCGGCTGGCCCACTCGTCCTCGGTGTAGTAGACATCGTCCCGGTAGATAAACATGACTACGTCTGCGTCTTGCTCTATGCTGCCACTTTCCCGCAGGTCTGAGAGCTGAGGCCGGTGGGTGGTCCTCATCTCCACGGCGCGGCTTAGCTGAGAAATAGCCAGGACTGGCAATTCGAGGTCTCTGGCCATGCCCTTGATAGCGCGAGTGATCTCGCTCATCTCCTGCACCCGGTTGTCGCCTCGGTTGTTGTGGCCCTGGATAAGCTGCATGTAGTCCACTACCAGCATATCCAGGTGACGCTCTATATCCAGGCGGCGGGCTTTGCTTCGCATCTCCACGATGCCCTGAAGAGGCGTGTCATCTATGTAGATGGGTAACTCTGAGAGGGAGCCGATGGCGTCTATAACGCGTCGCTCCTGCGCCTCCGAGAACACGTGGTAAAGGCCCTGGCGAAGCAAATGGGAGTCCACCTGTGCCTCGCTGGCCAGCATACGCATGGCGAGCTGCTCCCGGCTCATCTCCAGGCTGAAGATTCCCACCACAGCCCCGCTTTTTGCGGCGCTGAGGGACAGATTTAAGGCGAGGGTGCTCTTGCCAAGGCCCGGTCGGGCAGCCAGCACAAGCATGTCCGAGCGCTGGAGCCCTCCTAGAAGCTCGTCCAGAGCCATAAAGCCAGTCATGATAGGTGCGCCTGCGCGCGACAAAGGCTCAGTTATAGCTGTGGCCTGCTCCTGCATGTACTGGTCCAGCACTTCCCGAATAGGGATGAAGTCCCTGGTCGGTTGCCCAGAGCGTACCCGGAAGAGGATGTCTTCGGCACTGTTGAGCGTAGCTTCCACATCATCGGTGCCATCGTAGCCTATGGCCGATATTCTAGCGGCCGCGTCGATGAGGTTGCGCATGATCGCCGTGCGATTGACTATGCGGCCGTAGTGCTCTATGTGGACTGGCGTAGGCACGGCAGAGACCAGGTGGCTGAGGTAGGCGCTGCCACCCACCGGGTCTATGCGGTCCTCGAGGGTAAGCTGGTGGCCTAGTGTCACCTGGTTTATGGCTTCTCCCCGTCGAAAGAGGGCCAGGCATGCCTCGTAGCAGAAGCGGTTCTTCTCGCGGTAGAAGTCCGATGGCTTCAGGAAAGGGGCCACTTTGAGGAAAGCGTCACCATCTATGAGGATGGAGCCAATGACCGCTTCCTCCGCCTCGATGTCGTGGGGTTGTAGCTTCTCCTGGTACATAGCTTTTGGCTTTCAGCCTTCAGCTAACAGCTGTCAGCCATCGCCGGGTGAGTCTGGTTTGACGGTGATAGCTGACCGCTTATAGCTTCTATCCCCCTGCCTCGGCAGTGACGATAATGGTAGCCTGTATGCCTGGGGATAGGTGCAGGACTACCTCGTGTTCTCCTGGCTCTCGGATAGGTGCTACCGCCTCTACCAGCTTACGGTCTATCTCCCTTCCGAGGACACTGGACAGCTCCTGAGCTATCTGGGAAGGGGTGATGGCACCGTAAAACTGGCCTGCTGGAGTAGCCCTGGCCTTCACCGTGACACCGGTGCCCTCTAGCAGTTTCGCCAGCTCTTCCCATCGCTCCGTTTCCCTGATCCTCCGCTCGTCGCCAGAGCGCTTAATCCGCTCGATACGTTTCATCTCCTCAGCGGTGACCATGATGGCCAGCTTTTGGGGTATCAGGTAGTTGCGTGCGTACCCGTTTGACACGGCCTTTACATCGCCAGCATTGGCCACGTTAGGAACATCCTCAAGGAAAATCACCCTCATGTCAGCTCTCCTTCGGGCTGGAATCCTGTTAGAACGAGAGTTGTCTCACTAGAATTATACCCGATTCGCTGGTTCCGAAGAAAGGCAGATGATGTCAATTATTTATTGGCTTTCAGCTATCAGCCACCACCAGGTGAGTCTACCTGGCTGCTGATAGCTTCTACCCTTATAATTATATGCTAGAATGCATCATCCAGAGCAGGAAGGAGGCCATCCATGAGT
>CAYWGG010000002.1:0-7441 GCA_964457285.1 uncultured Dehalococcoidia bacterium | reverse complement strand
TATAATTATATGCTAGAATGCATCATCCAGAGCAGGAAGGAGGCCATCCATGAGTTGGCGAGAGATGGTAGGCGACAAGCTGATGAGCCCACAGGAGGCGGTGCGAGTGGTGAAGTCCGGCGATCAGGTGATGGTGGGCGTCATCAACGTCACTCCCTTCACCCTTTGCCAGGCCCTGTACGACCGCCGCAGCGAACTCAAGGGCGTCCGCATTGACCACCCAGCGGCCCTCTTTCCCTGGGTAGAGCCGGGCCAGGAGGACAACACCTTTGAGGTACACGAGTTCTACGCCACGGCCATGAACCGCGACAGGGTCAACTCCGGAGAGGTCTGGTACCATCCCTTGGCCCGATGGCGCGAGGGCGAGATGCCCGACGGTCTCCCACAGCAGCCTGATGTCTACCTGGTGCCCATTTCGCCTCCGGACCGCCACGGCTATTGTAGCTTCGGCCCCGGCGTCTTCTTCTCTCCCACCTACTGTCGAAGCTCCAGGATCGTCATCGCCGAGGTGCACGAGAACTTCATCCGCACAGGTGGCCAGAACTTCGTCCACGTCTCCCAGATTGACCGCATGTGCGAGGCAAAGCGGGCCACGGGCACTTTCCCCACTCAGCCCCGCACCGAGGAGGAGACCCTGACCACCGAGGTCATCTGCACCCTGGTAGCCACCGAGCTTATCAGAGACCGTGACACCATCCAGATCGGCATCGGCACCATAGCCTCGGCGATGGGCGTGTACCTGGGAGACAAGCACGACCTGGGTATCCATACGGAGATCGTCACCGGCGGCATTGCCGACCTGGTGAGGCAGGGAGTGGTCACTGGCAGGTACAAGACGCTGCACCTGGGTAAGGTGGTGGCTAGCGCTGCACTGGTGCCTCAAGAGGAGATGGCCCTCATAGACGGCAACCCAGCCTTCGAGCTATATGAGTTCAGCTATATTGACGACGTCCGCACACTGGTCCGCAACGATAACCTGGTAGCCATCAACAATGCCCTGATGGTGGACCTGACGGGCCAGGTGGCCTCTGAAACCATAGGGCCTCGGGTATGGACGGGGGTTGGCGGCCAGACGGCCTTCTCCATCGCCGCTAACTACTCAAAGGGCGGGCGCTCCATCACCGTGCTGCCCTCAAGCCACATACTCAATGGTCAGCGGGTATCGCGGATCGTGCCAATGCTGCCGGAGGGAGCGGCGGTCACGGTGCTGCGCACCTTTGTGGACTACGTGGTGACAGAGCACGGCATCGCCAGACTGCGGGGCAAGGCTGTGCGGGAGCGCATCGGCGAACTGATCGCCGTAGCGCATCCCGACTTCCGGGCCGAGCTGAGGGCAGAGGCGAAGAGGTTGTACGGGGTTGGTGTTGGGTAGGGTGGGATACCGCTCTCCTCCTCGACCTGGATCGAACCCAGCCTCCTAGAAGAGTCCATCCACAAAGCCGATTTCGTACATCAAGAAGAACCCAAAAAGGATGCTCAAAGCCCCCACACCTACCTGGATGAGCTGGTTCAACCTTGGCAGGCGGTTGGCCGAGAAGACGAAGGGAAGGCTTATGAGGATGGTCATTATGCCCATGCTCAGCACGGAGCCCAACCCAAAGAGCAGGATGTACACCATTCCCGCCAGAGGCGACTCAATAGAAGCCAGTATCAGGAGGGTCAGGGCAGCGCTCCCTGCTACGCCGTGGACAGTCCCCACAAAGTAGGACTTCTTCCTCAAAAAGGGTTTGCCAACTCCCCTGACCTCGTGATGCCTCTGGGCATGGCTGGAGTCCTGAGCGTGAGAGTGGAAATGGTGGTGAGCCTTTTCCGCCTTGATCGGGACGGAAGAATGGCCGTGGGGGTGCCCATGAACTTTTTTCCTGCGGAAGCTGTATATGACCTGAGCCCCAAGGCCGACGAGCATTACCCCGACGAAAAATTCCAGGAGCAAGGCCAGTCGGTCCGGTATGGTCAGTCGCAGAGCGATGATGACGACGCCAAGAAGAAAGAGGGTGGTGGTGTGTCCAAGCCCCCAGGAAATGCCTACCCAGAAAGACCTCAGGGGGTTTCGGTACTCACTGACGATGGTGGACACCGCTACTACGTGGTCAGGGTCCAGGGAGTGTCTCAACCCAAGGACTACTCCCAGGGCCAGGGCTGCTACCAGGCCAAGTTCGGCCAGCTTCTCTTCCACATCAGCTCCTTTTCATTCGTTATGCAGTCAGAAGTTTCTGCAACTATTAGCGCCTGACTATTATAGCATATCTCATAGGACTGTCAAGACAAATGGTATTGGTAGCAACTATTGGATTCCCTGCGTATGTTTGAACAGCGGTTGATATTAAGGCTGAGCCCACCTATAATCGTTCTAGCCCTATTTAGAGGCATCTATCAAAACCCCCGTCTGAAGGCGGGGGCATAAATGCCGCAGCCTTCAGTCTGCGGTACACCAAATAGGAGGCGAGGGACGTGACTTTGCCCCGTCCGTTGGCAGGCGTTCGAGTGCTTGATTTCACCTGGGTCAGGGCTGGCCCCTGGGCTACCCGATGGCTGGGGGCTTTCGGCGCTGAGGTTATCAAAGTAGAATGGCCCGAGAACCTGGACATCCTGCGCCAGAATCGCTTCACCATTCCCCCTGGAGTGGAACCTGGGCCCAACTCCACCGGACAGTTCGCCGATACCAACGCCAACAAACGCAGCATCACCGTCAATATCCGCACTCCCAGGGGCCTGGAGCTGATTAACCGCCTCATCGCCATCTCCGACATAGTCATAGAAAACTTCAGCTCGCGGATAATGCAGAGGTGGGGAATCGGCTACGAAGAGATGAAGAAGCTCAGACCCGACATCATCTACGTCTCGATGGCGGGCTTCGGCCATACGGGGAGACACCATTACTATGGCACTATGGGGCCCGCGGCCCAGGCCCTTTCTGGCTTGACCTTCCTCTCTGGCCTGCCGGGGAAGCCTCCGGCTGGCTGGGGCTGGTCGTACCTGGACGACACCGGGGGCATGTATGGCGCCATGTGCGCCCTCACCGCCCTCCGACACCGCAACGCCACCGGACAGGGACAGCATGTGGACCTCTCCCAGATGATTACGGGCATCACTCTGCTGGGCCCCGCCTTCCTGGATAGCACCGTGAACGGCCGTAAGGCGAGGCGGGAAGGATACCCCCCTGGCAACCGTGCCGTGTGGCCTGGCGCACCACCCCTCAACAACTACCGTGGCCCTACGATAGCCCCCCACAACGCCTACCGCACCAGGGGCGAAGGCTACAACGACTGGTGCGTCATCGCCTGCTTCTCCGACCAGGAGTGGCAGAACCTGGTCCATCTTATGGGAAGCCCCACGTGGGCTACCGGTGACAGATTCAATACTCTGAAGGGGCGTATTGAGCACCAGGAGGAGATGGACCAGGGCATAGAGGAGTGGACCATGACCCTGGAAAAGTATGAGCTTATGGAGAGGTGCCAGGCCGCTGGGGTCCGGGCGATGCCCGTGCAGAGCTCCGAGGACCGGGTTGAGCATGACCCCCAGCTCAGGGCGCGGGGCATGTTCACGGTGCTGGAGCATCCCATGCTGGGGCCCTGGAAGTTCCAGAACGCTCCCTTCAAGCTCGCAAAGTCGCCAGCGGTGATTCACATGCCTCCTCCGCTCATCGGAGAGCACAACGAGGAAGTGCTGGGAGGACTGCTGGGACTCAGCCGTGAGGAAATCCGGGGGGGCTATGAGGACGGCACCTTCTGGCCCACTGAGATGCCCATGTATCCCTATATTCAAGAGATCGCAGGCGGGAGGCTATAAGATGACCAGTGATGCAAGGGCAGAGAAATCTCCCTCACCCCCCCATTTACAAAGGGGGGTTAGGGGGGATTTTGCCAAAGGGGGGACGGAGGGATTTACCCTTGGGCCCCTGAATGGCCTCAGAGTGCTGGAGCTGGCCGACGAGAAGGGGCAGTTCTGCGGCAAGCTAATGGCCGATCTGGGGGCCGACGTGATCAAGATCGAGCCCTCTGGAGGGCAAAATACCAGGTCCGTAGGCCCTTTCCTGAACGATATCCCTCACCGAGAGCGTAGCCTCTCCTTCTGGCACTACAACACCTCCAAGCGAGGTGTCACCCTGAACCTGAACACTCCCAACGGCAGGAGCCTTTTCAAACGTCTCGTGCCCACTGCGGACATCATCCTGGAGACCTATCCGCCTGGATACCTGCCCTCCCTGGGACTTGGGTACGAACACCTGATGCCTCTGAATCCCAGGCTCATCATGTGCTCACTGACACCCTTCGGGCAGACGGGGCCCTGGCGGGATTACCAAACCTCCGACCTGCTTCACCTGGCGGCTGGAGGTCAGATGGCCTCCTGTGGGTACGACCCCGAAGATGTGCCTGGCGCGCCTCCAATAGCGCCAGGGGGTGGCAACGCCTGGCATATGGGAGCCCACTACGCCTACATGGCTATCCTGGCCGCCCTCCACTACCTAGACATGACGGGCGAGGGCCAGTACATAGACGCCTCCATCCACGAAGCCTGCTGCCTGACCACCGAGGGGGCCGTTGCCATCTACCTTTCCATCGGGGAGGTGGTGTCGAGACACACCGGACGTCATGCGTCTCCTGACCAGTCCCCTCCGATCCAGTTCGCCACTAAAGAAGGCGGATGGGTAAACGTGACCAGGTCAGGGTCCAATCTGACGCCGTCCCGCCTGCGGAAGCTGGCGGAGTGGATGGATAGCTTCGGCCTGGCAGAGGACTTGCTGGACGAGAAATACCAGAGCACAGCCGTCATTCAGGAGAGCGGTCACCACATTGCCAGGGTAATGCAGGACTTTATCGCTAACATGCCCCTGGAGGAGGTCTACCACGGCGGGCAGCAGCGTGACTACCCGTGGGGGGCCGTCCGCACCATGGACGAGGTCATGGACGACCCCCACCTGCAAGACAGGGACTTCTTTACAGAAGTGGAGCACCCTGAGCTAGAGCGGAGCTTCACTTACCCCGGCCCGGCGGCCATCTACAACGGCTCTCCCTGGCGAATCTCCCGTCGGGCCCCCCTCATCGGCGAACACAACGTCGAGCTATTCTGCGGCGAGCTTGGTCTGAGCAAAGAGGAGCTGACTTACCTGGCCGAGGCGGGAGTAATCTAAGTAGAAGAGGTATGAAATGCGTATCTGTTCCTTTTTACCCAGTGCCACCGAGATAGTCTACGCCCTGGGCATGGGCGAACATCTCTACGGAGTGAGCCACGAGTGCGACTACCCTCCGGAGGCCCGAAAGGTGCCCTGGGTGGTGCATAGCATCTTTGAAGAAAACCGCCACTACTCCAGCGCCGAGATACACCAGATCATAGAAGAGCGCCTTATGCAAGGCAAGGGCATCTACGATATAGATGAGAAGGTCCTCCGGGAGGCGGACCCGGACCTGATGCTTACCCAGGAGCTTTGTGGAGAGTGAGCGATAACTGAGCGGCAGGTTGCCGACGCAGCTAAAGTCCTGACCAAGCAGCCGACCATCCTATCCCTCGACCCTACATCTGTAGAGGATGTGCTGGGAGACATCTTTCGAGTCGGCAAGGCGACGGGTGCCGAGGATGCGGCACAGCGCTTTGCGGCGAAGCTTCAGCGCAGGATTGACCAGGTCAAGGAGAAGGCGTCCCTTTCCGCGACCAGGCCCAGGGTGGCCTGCCTTGAGTGGGTGGAGCCAATCATGGTCGCCGGGCACTGGGTGCCGGAGATGGTAGAGCTGGCCGAAGGAGAGGACTGCCTGGGGGATAAGGGCAGCCCCTCCTTCAGAGTGGAGTGGCAGCAGGTTCTTGACCAGCGCCCCGATGTGATAGTGGTCACGCCCTGTGGCTTCGATGTGAGGCGTGGGCTCAAGGAGATTCACTGGCTGACGGAGCGAGAGGGCTGGGGATCATTGCCCGCGGTGCAGAGGGGACAGGTTTACGTGGTGGATGCAAGCTCCTACTTCAGCCGCTCGGGTCCTAGACTGGTAGATGGGTTGGAGATCATGGCAGAGATACTCCATCCGGAGCTTTTTTCTGGGATGGTGCCAGAGGGAGGTGCCGCACGGCTTTATGGCGAGGCTTTCAGACTCAGTTAAGCCTGCGGCCCTGGTAGGGGCTGCGCTTGACCAGCTCCTCCCTTAATCTCTGGGTGGCGCCCTCAAGCAGCGGGACTTCGTACTGCAAGCGCTCCCCGATGACGGGCACTTCCAGAAGCCGCTGCCTTGCCCTGGGAGGCAGCTCCAGGTAGTGGGCTATGGAGTATGAGAGTCTGCCAGGGTCATCAGGGACGTCGGCCTGGCGCATCCAGCCACCTCGCAGTCCTGCCAGGCCACGTATATATTCTCCGAACAGTTGCCGCGCTCTGTCTAGCACTCCCTCTGCGATGTCGCCCATCTCTTCGGGCAGGTATCGCACCCTACCCTTGAGATAGGGCAACTCATGGACCGTATCCACGATGCGGAAGCGCCTCTCTCCTACGGTGGCGAGGCTCATTCGACCTTCCTCCAGCCTCTCCACCTGGGTAATGCGGGCAGTGGTGCCTGTCGGATGGGGCTTCGCTGGCCCGCCTACCTCCATTCCCTCTTGGATCAGCACGACCCCAAAGGGAGCTTTCTCATCCAGGCACTCGCCAATCATCAGTTTGTACCGCTCCTCAAAGATGCGGAGAGGCAATGGCATACCTGGGAAGAGGACTACGTTCAGCGGGAACAGGCGAAGCTCTTCGATTGTCTCGTCGCTGCGTGTTGGCTGCTCTGCCATTCTAGTGAAAAGTATAGTATCCAGTCTCCCAAAACACAAGTAGAGGGCGCGACATGCTGTGTCCCTACTATGGTACAATAAGCTGCGTATACTGGAAACGAATGTCGGAGGGGACCTGTGGCGAATAACATAGCTCAGGATGTGGCCGAGTTACGAGACCAGCTTATCGCTGCCAGGCGGGACTTTCATCGCAACCCAGAGCTGTCCTTTCAGGAGCGGCGCACGGCGGAGATAGTGGCCCGCAGGCTAGAAGGGTTGGGTTGGAAGGTGAAGCGGGGAGTAGCGGAGACGGGAGTGGTGGGGCTTCTGGAAGGGAGCCGGCCAGGCAGGACGGTGATGCTACGGGTTGACATAGACGCCCTGCCCATTCAGGAGCCTGGGGACAGGCCCTACTCTTCCCAGGTGAATGGCGTCATGCACGCCTGCGGCCACGACGGGCACACCGCCGTGGGTCTGGCAGTGGCCGAACTCCTCGGCATGTACAGGGACTCCATAAAAGGCCAGGTCAAACTGGTGTTCCAGCCCGCAGAGGAGATCATGAGCGGCGCCAGACGCATGATCGAGGAGGGGGTGATGAAAGACCCGGTGGTGGACCGGGTGCTGAGCTTTCACTTGTGGAGTGGCCTGCCAGTGGGGCAGGTTGTGTCTCAGCCAGGACCCATCTTCTCCAGCGCCGATGAGATAAGGATCG
>CAYWGG010000001.1:0-54399 GCA_964457285.1 uncultured Dehalococcoidia bacterium | reverse complement strand
GCATCGGCGAGGCTACCAGGTGGGCCATGCGCCGGGCCGTTGACAGCCTGCCCCTCAGACCCTCTTATCTGCTGATAGACTGGGTAAAGCTCCTCGAATGCGGCTTACCTTTCCAGGCCATAGTGCGCGGCGACAGCCTCAGCTACTCCATAGCCGCCGCATCCATCGTCGCCAAGGTGAACCGGGATAGGCTGATGGATGAGATGGATGCCATATACCCGGACTACGGGTTCTCTCGGCACAAGGGATACCCCACGCCTCAGCACTTGCATACGCTGACCCTGCGAGGGCCGTCCCCCATCCACCGCCGCTCCTTCCGCCCGCTACGTTCTTTGGAGCAAAGTAGCCATGTCCACAGCCAGGAGCCGACTGGGCGCCCGCGGTGAGAGAGCCGCCAGGGCATATCTCGAAGGCAGAGGCTACGAGATCGTAGCCACCAATTTCCGTTGCCCGCGAGGAGAGGTTGATATAATCGCTCGGGACGGGGTCTGCCTGGTCTTCGTGGAGGTGCGTACCCGTCGCAGCCCAGGGCAGTACGGCGCTCCAGAAGAATCGCTCTCAAAGGGGAAGCGGGACAGGCTCGTAGCCACTGCCGAAACTTATATCCAAAGCTCTCCCTCTCTCCCTGAGCAATGGCGCATTGACCTTGTTGCGGTGCGCCTGGACAGTCGGGGCGCAATAGGGCAGGTGGAGCATATCGAAAACGCCATCCAGCTTAGCTAACGGCGGCACTATTTAACGGTGGAATCCCCTGTGCTAAAATTTATGGCAACGATCTCAGAGATGGACCCAAGCCCGAAAAGATGCCTCTATACGAATACCGCTGCAAGGACTGCCGCCGCAGGTCAACGGTGCTGGTACGGAGCATATCCAGTGCCCAGGAGCCTTCCTGTCAGCACTGTGGCAGTGGCAACCTGACCCGCCTTATCTCAAAGTTCTCCTTTCACCGCTCCTGGGGCGATAGCCTGGACTGGGCGCCCGACTCAGGTTACCCGGACGATGTGGATGACCCCAGACAGATGGCCCAGTGGATGCGGCGAATGCGAGGGGAGATGGGTGAGGAGGTAACCCCTGAGTTCGATGAGATGCTGGAAGAGATGGAGTCCGGGGAGTCGTGGGGTAGCGAAGAGGATATGGAGGAGTGATCCGGCCATCACCGTGTACACTCTCTCCCCGGCTGCTGAGACCGTGTGTGGAAACTATGCAGGAGACAAAGTTATGCCTATCTATGAGTATCGCTGCCGCGCCTGCGGGAAGAAATCTTCTTTCTTCACCAGGTCTATAAACACCCCTCTGGAACCCCGATGCTCCTACTGCGAGAGCTTGGATATGCAGCGTGCCATCTCCTCCGTTGCCTATCACAAGTCGTTAAAGTCCATACACGAGGACTATGGGTCTCCTCCCGCGCCTGGGGCCCCTTCCCAGGACTATTACAAAGACCCACGGAACGTAGGCCGCTACGTAGAGGAGTCCTTCCACAAGTACGGCATAGAGATGCCCCAGTCTGTAAGAGATACCATAGACGCCGCCCGAGAGGGGACACTACCAGAAGGACTGGACTTATGACGGAAAATCGGCCCCTCCCATTAGTTGCACTCAGGACATATCTGGAAAGGCTGCGGTCCGCGCTGGATGACCTGGAGGGGGAAGCAGGAAAGGAGCTGCGTCGTGGGCCCGGCGCGAGGGTTTACGGCCTCTACGTAATCATTGACCCGGAGGTCACAGGGGGCCGAGACCCGCTGGAGGTGGCTCGCGGGGCGCTGAGAGGAGGTGCGAGGATGCTCCAGATGCGAGATAAGCTCAGGGACAAGGGCCAGACCCTCCCTCTGGCCAGAGCCATGAAGGAACTCTGCGCCGAATACAATGCCCTTCTGATAGTCAACGACCACGCGGACCTGGCCGCCGTTGTGGATGCCGACGGGCTTCACGTAGGCCAGGGTGACCTGCCTGTGGCAGAGGCTCGCCGGATACTGAGGCCTCAGCAGATCATAGGCCGCTCCAACCACCTGTTTGAGGAGGCGCTGGAGTCTCAGGCCCAGGGGGCGGACCATGTGGCTGTAGGCGCTGTCTACGGCACTACCACCAAGGCCAGCATAAGGCGGCGGGCTCCCATCGGGCCCGATGCTGTGAGGAGGGTGAAGGAGGTGGTGAACGTGCCAGTGGTGGCCATCGGCGGCATAAACGAGGAGAACGTAGAACCTGTGGTAAAGGCTGGGGCCGACGCTATATGTGTCACCAGCGCTGTGGGGTTAGCCCGTGACCCTGAGGAGGCGTCGCGCCGCCTGGTGGAAAGGATCCTTCGGGCAGGGGGGAGAGCTTGATGTCGTCGTTGCACGATGGAGGTCTTGCGCGGGTAGCAGAGGTGGCGCTGGAGGAGTTTGCTGCGAAACACGAAGCCAGAGAGCAAGGGCTACGGGTGTCCCGTGAGGTAATCCGGCTCTCAGCAAACGCCATTCGCGCCGTCCATCGGCGGGAGTTCGATGAAGCCAGAGGCCTGCTCAGCCAGGCCGACGGCAGGCTCAAGGACGCCGCACAGGCCCTGAAAGAGTGGCCCGATATTTACTATGCAGGTTTTCTTTCCGATGCCAGGAAGGAGTACAGCGAAGCCAGAATAACCCTGGCTCTCATTTCGGGTACCAGCCTTCCCCAGCCCGAAGAGATCGGCGTGGACATGGCCCCTTATCTCAACGGCATGGGAGAGGCGATAGGGGAGCTAAGGCGGTTCATCCTGGACTCTCTACGCAGGAATGACACCGGGCGCTGCGAAGAGTTCATGGAAATTATGGACGATATTTATAGTATTCTGGTGACCGTGGACTTTCCTGAGGGGGTGACGGGAGGCCTGAGACATACCACCGATGCCATGCGGGGCGTGCTGGAGAGGACCCGAGGAGACCTGACCATGGCCTTGAGGCAGCGAGAGTTGGAGCAAAAGCTCGCCTCCCTGGAAACCAACGTTGTCAAGGGCTAGAGTAAAGGCATGGTATGATTAAAATCCCCCATGCCGGTTGCCCTGGCACCACAGACCACGAAAATGAGGCTTCGCCCCTATTTTCGGAGGAAGTGGTTGGAATTTTACGGTCACCCTAGCATGACAGTGGGCCGCCGCCAATCACTTTTAACTGCACCCGATTGGCGAGGGGTGATAGACAGGACGATACGGGGTAAATATAATGACATCGCAAGGAGCGGCGGATATCCAGCTTGAAGACCACTGATTCCATAACGGACCTGCGGGATCTAACCCTGTCTCCCCTACTTATGCCATATCCTGGAGGTAACCTTGAAAGTCAAAGTGACTTTCTTCGCCTTGTACCATGAAAGGGCTGGTCGAAGGCATCTCTCCCTGGACCTTGCCCCTGGGACTACCGTAGCCGAGATGGTAGAGGAGATAAGGCGCATCTTTCCAGGTCTGGCTCCTCCTACAGCGAATATTGTGGTGGCTGTGAATACTGAATACGCCGACCCGGGTATGGTGCTTCACGGCGGCGACGATGTAGCTCTTATTCCGCCAGTAAGTGGAGGTCAAGACATGATAACGATTACACGTGATCCCCTTAAGCCAGAGGAGATTACGGCTAAAGTCCGAAGGGACACCAATGGCGCAGTGGTCACCTTCCTTGGCACCACCAGGCTGTTCGCTGAGGGCCGAAAGGTCCTTTACCTGGAATATGAAGCCTATGAGGAAATGGCCAATAAGGAGTTGGAAAAGATACGCCGGGAGATCCAGTCAGAGTGGAACATAGAGGATATAGCCATCTCTCACCGAATAGGTCGGGTGAACATAGGGGAGATCAGCCTGGTGGTGGCGGTAGCCTCTCCCCACCGAAAAGAAGCCTTCTACGCCTGTCATCAAGCCGTAGACCACCTCAAGGAAAGGGTACCCATCTGGAAGAAGGAGTTCTTTGAAGACGGGTACCACTGGGTAGCGTGTGAGGGACTCGAGCACCCTCTTGTCCAGCAGGAGGTCTCATAACCTCTGGGAATTGCTGTTAAGAGTACCTGTTGCCGCTTCCTGGATGTCTGCTTAAACTTGCGAATTGAGCATCTGCGTAGAGTTTACGAGTTGAAAATAAAGCTGGTCGGGGCGAGCAGATTTGAACTGCTGACCCCCTGCACCCCATGCAGGTGCGCTAGCCGGGCTGCGCCACGCCCCGACCTACCTTAAAGATACCACAGCCTGAGCCCTACTTCAAGTGCAGAATGCCAGAAATTCCTGTTGACCTCGGTACTTGCTGCTGATAAAATCGGCCTCAAGTTCATGGTCTTTCCACCTACTTTGGGCCTGAAAGGACTTGCAGATGACACACAGGTTCAACGTTGGCGACAGGGTCAGGGTCAGGGCAGAGGTCCCCGGCGGCACCAACAGGACTCCGTTTTACATACGCGGCAAAAAAGGGGTAATCGCCTACTATCATGGGCCTGCCGGGAATCCCAGAGCCCTCTCCTATGGGGGAAGTGGCGAGCCCAAGCTGCCCCTTTACTGTGTGTCCTTCCATATGGCCCACCTCTACGATGAAGACCCGGACTTCGTCCATGATCGAGTGCTGGTAGACGTCTGGGAAGACTGGCTTGAGCCGCTCACCCAGGAGAGAGTTGAGGGTCAGCCCATCAACAGGGAGGAGCACGAGTTGACGTATTACGAGAGGCGTGTCGCTGCCCTGCAGAGCCTTCTTGTGACTAAGGGGATCATGAACACCGACGAGTCCAGGAGGCTGGTAGCGGAGCTTGATTTCCGGAAGAGAGGGACACCCCATCCTATGGTGTTCCCTCCTTAAATCCCCCCAGTCCCCCCTTTGCTAAAGGGGGGTTAGGGGGATTTTAAAGACCACCAAAGGAGAAGAAGTTATGGCCCAGTCTGAACATGATCTGCTTCACATCGCGCTAGAGGACCACGAGGAGACCTACTATGAAAAGCGCATCATAGCCCTAGCTAATCTCCTTATGGACAAAGGGATCATCACCGCACAGGAGCTTTTGGATGTCCTCAAGGAGAACGAGGAGCAGAACCCCTCCATTGGTGCACGCGTAATCGCCCGGGCCTGGACGGACGCCGACTTCAAGCAACGGCTACTGAAGAACGGCAAGGAAGCTCTCACTGAGATGGCCATCCAAATCCCCAGGCGTCTCCAGAACATCCAGGTGGTGGAGAACACCGATTCGGTACACCACGTCGTCGTATGTACTCTGTGCTCTTGCTATCCAATACCTGTTTTAGGTCCGCCCCCTGAGTGGTATAAGAGCGAGGCTTACAGGTCGCGGGTGGTCAATGAGCCACGTGCGGTCCTGATGGAGTTCGGGTTGGAGCTGGATGAGAGGATGCAGGTCAGGGTGGTGGACGCCACTGCCGAAGTCAGGTATCTTGTGCTGCCCAGGCGTCCGAAAGGGACTGAAAGCTTGACGGGAAAAGAGTTGGCAGCCCTGGTTACCCGGGACAGCATGATCGGGACCGGGGAGGCCCTTTCTCCATCATCGAGACGAGGATAGCGGCCCTTGCCATTGGTTGGCCCGGGGTAACCTAACAATACCTACATAAATCACCCACATGAATCAGCCTCTGACAAGACAACGGCTTGCAATAATGTGACCCCTCTTCTCTCTTTGAGAGAAGAGGGCCAGGGGGATGAGGGCGATGGTTTTCACACATCCTCTTACAGGGACCAGCTATCGGGAAGCTCCGGCGTAGGCATTGGTTTGATCATTACCTCTACCAGCGCCGCTTGTCCTCCCTCGGTTGCTCGAATGGCTCGCCTGAAGGCTGGGATAAGCTCCTCAGGGCGCTCCACCCTTTCACTATAGGCGCCCAGGCCCCTGGCGATCATGCTGAAGTTGCCGCCCAGCTCTGTCATGGTGGCGGGGGCCGAGCCTGGATTGTTTATGGTCATCAGGGAGCCTCCGATGCCGCCGTTGTTGACCAGAATGGTGAGGATGGGAAGCTTCATTCGGACCGCCGTTTCTACCTCCATCCCTACCATGCCGAAAGAGGCGTCGCCAAGGATGTGGAATACCAGGTGGTCCGGCCGGCCTAGCTTGGCGCCAATGGCTGCGCCGAGGGACCAGCCCATAGCCGCCATCCCTCCCATACCTATGTAGCTCCGGGGCTGGGTCGCCACCCAGAAGGGGGACAGATACCCGCGGCTGCCTCCTGCATCGTGGAGGGCGATGGTCCTGTCCCGGTCAACCACCTGCATGAAGTCATAGATCACCCGATACCCGTTGGTGGGCACCGAGGCGTCGGTGAAGGTGGGCATCCACTGGCCCAGCCATTTGGACTTTGCCTGCTGGATCTCCGCCACTACCTCCTCTTTGATTCCACCCCGGCGAGGGTCCAGACGGTCCCGCACTGCGTCTATTAGGTCTCGCAGGGCTAGCCTGGCGTCCGCCAGAATAGCTACGTCCGCCTGGTATATCTTGTTCAAGTCCGCAGAGTCGGCGTTGATATGGATAAGCTTGACGTCAGGGGGGAAGGGTCGCCCGTCAGTGGCATTGGGTATTCGGAAGGAGTTGCCAACCGCCAGGACCAGGTCGGCCTTTCGGTTGATGTGGAGGGCTGTGCCACTGGCGAAGCGGCTCCTGGGGTAGACGCCTCCACCCAGGGAAAGGGGATGGTCTTCGGGGAAAGCCCCCTTACCCACCAGGGTGCTGGCCACCGGCATGGAGAGAAGCTCAGCTAGCTCCTTCACCTCCTCCGACGCTTCGGCCCACAGCACCCCTCCTCCTACGTTCATTATCGGATAGCTGGCTTGAACCAGTAGCTCGGCGGCCTTGTCTATATCCTGCTGGTCGGGCCTGGCCTTTCGCCCCGGCCCCACGGGCTCGTAATAGAGCCGATCATCGGGGGCCTCCGACGACAGGACGTCCTGGGGCATCTCCAGGACCACCGGGCCTGGCGAGCCTGAGCGCAGGGCTGTGAAGGCCCGCCGGATCACATCCGGGATCTGTTCCACCCGGGTCATGGTCCCTTTCCACTTCACAAAGCTGTCAAAAATACTGGAGGGGACCTCCTGCTGGATCTCTTTCCCCATGCTACCTAGAGGGTGCTGCCCCATCAGCAGCAAGACGGGGACGTTATCGGCGTAGGCGCCAGCTATGCCGGTGAGAGTGTTGGTAGCGCCAGGGCCAGTGCCCGTCATCGCCACCCCCACTTTGCCTGTGGCTCTGGCGTAGCCATCGGCGATCTCCACCCCAAGCCTTTCGTGGCGCGTCGAAAAGGCAGTGATCGTTCTGGACGCCCTCAAAGCTGGCCAGAGGGTGCCCAGTCCTCCTCCAGAGAACCCGCTTATGTAGCTGACCCCTTCCTTCTCCAGGGCTCGAATGACCGCATCGCCTCCACGCATGGTAGCCTCCCTCCTAAAGCTTATTTCCCCTTGCCTCCCACCTGGCCCTCAGTGTAATCCACAGCGAGAGAAATATCAGGCGCATGTCCAGCCAGAGACTCTGGCTTCTGGCATAGATGGCGTCATACTCATATTTCTGCTGTCTGGGTACGTCCCTTGGCGCAAAAATCTGGGCTATGCCCGTAAGACCTGGACGCAGCTTTGATCTGGCCTCAAAGCCTGGAATAGCCTCGTCGGGCAAGTCCCCTTGCGCTTCCTGCAACTGGACTTCGTCTATGGGGAGGGCTCTTGGGCCCACCCAACTCATGTCTCCCCTGGCGATGTTCCAAAGCTGTGGCATCTCGTCCAGGCTGGTGGCCCGCAGGAAGCGTCCTACTCTGGTCACACGGGGGTCCTTCTCCCGTGCCTGTATATTGCCGAACCTCTCTACGGCGTTGGGGACCATTGTGCGAAACTTATACACCCGGATTTTGCGCTTGTCCTTGCCCCATCTGTCCTGGACAAAAAGAATGGGGCCTCTATCTTCCAGCTTGATGGCAACGGCAAAGGCCAGCCAGAGAGGAAAAGCGATCATAAGCCCCACCAGGGCCAGGAATGTGTCAAAGGGCCTCTTTAACAGGTAGCTTTCCCCGTCAACAGACCCTCGCTGGTGGGCTTCCCCCCCTGTCCCGTACACCCACGGCGGTATTACGGGAGCAGGGCGCAGGTATGTGTCTCCCCTGTTGGTCTGTATCGGGTCTACCTTTCCGTGGTCTATCTGGTCCCGTTCCATAAACACTCCTATTACATACTGCACCCTTCAGGGTGGGGTAGTAGGGGCGCCTGGCCCTGCGCCTCTAAAGCCTGACTACTGTCGGCTTTGGCCCCAGGGGTCTGGTGGCGTCCCGGGTATCTATCACCAGCTTGCTATGGCGCACTACCTTTGCCAGATCGTAGTAGCTATGGTCTACGAGGATGACGGTTGCATCGTGTTGCCGAAGGGTCACCTCATCCATCTCCACGCTCTTTATCGGAGTCCCTCCAATGGTCACCTGGGGGACGTGACGGTCACTGTAGGCGATTCTGGCTCCCCTTTCTGCCAGAAGCTCAGCCACCCGCAGCGCGGGGGAGTTACGAATATCCCCGATGTTTTTCTTGAAGCTCACTCCCAGGAGCAAGAGATGAGTGTCCTTAAGGAGCTTACCTCTGCTTCCCATTATATCCACTATTCTGGATACAGCATAATAGGGCATGTTATCGTTGGTTCTGGCGGCCAACTCTATAAAGCTGACGTAGAAATCGTACTCTTTAGCCTTCCAGGACAGGTAGAAAGGGTCTACCGGGATGCAGTGGCCGCCGACCCCTACACTGGGATAGAAAGGCATGAAACCGAAGGGTTTGGTAGTAGCTGCGTGGATCACTTCCCAGATGTCTATACCCATCCTCTGGGAAAGCTGGGACAGCTCGTTGACCAGGGCGATGTTGACGCATCGAAAGATGTTTTCCAAGAGCTTGGTCATCTCGGCAGCTTTGGGGGAGCCTACTGGGATGACTCGGTCCACAAAAGTTGAGAGAAAGGCGACTGCCATCTCCCCACACCTGGGCGTCACCCCCCCTACTACTTTCGGAATATTGCCAAGAAAAAACTGCGAGTTGCCAGGGTCAAGGCGTTCCGGAGAAAAGGCCAGGTAGAAGTCCTCCCCTACGCGGCGGCCGCCCATCTCCAACTGGGGCAGGACCATCTCTTCCGTGGTCCCGGGAAAGGTGGTGCTCTGAAGGATGATAAGCTGTTCGCCGTTCATATGCTTAGCCAGGGTATGTACGGCATCCTGCAAGGGACGCAAGTCTGGCTCTTTGTATTTATTCACAGGGGTAGGCACACAGATGATGATGACATCCACGGCTCCTAGAGCGCTGCCGTCGGTGGTGGCGGTGATTTTGCCCTGGTGAACCAGGTCGGCCAGAGTCTCAGACTGGACATCTTCTATGTAGCTATATCCAGCGTTGACCTGGTCTACCCGACCCTGGTCAATATCTACCCCCGTTACTCTGAAATCGGCCCTGGCAGCGGCGACCATAGTAGGCAGCCCTACGTAGCCCAGACCTATCACTCCCACCTTGGCCGTGCGTTGAGCAATCCTTTCACTCAAGTGCTGGCTGCTCATACGCCCCTCCTGTAGCCCTTAGACTGCTGGCGACCCCGCTCACTATAAAGGCCAGGTCTGTGTTTGGGTGATAGCTGATGTACTTCTTTATCTTGGATATGTCAGCCAATCGTCGTGACGCCTCCTCGAAATCGCTTCCATAGACCTCCGAAAAGGGGATATGGATGATTTCTGAACCGCTTTTGAGGACTCGGCGGACAAGCTGCGCCAGGTCATTGATGGTGATTTCTCTGTCGCTTCCTATGTTGAATACCTGGCCCTCGGCCGAGGGCACCAGAGCTATATCGGCCATAGCCTTAACCACGTCCTTGACGTAGGTAAAGCTGCGCATCTGCTCGCCATCTCCATAGACGGTGATATGGTCGCCCGCCAGCGCCTGAGAGACGAAGCGGGGCATCACCATACCATAGCGGCCACTTTGCCTGGGCCCCACGATGTTGAAGAATCGTAAGACCACTGCGGGCAGTCCTTTCTCCCGATGATAGGCCAACGCCAGGAATTCATCGAGGGCCTTGGAGCATGAGTATCCCCAGCGACTCACGGAGGTGGGGCCGAGGACGGTGTCGTCGTCCTCTCGAAAGGGGATTTTCGATGTCTTCCCATAGACTTCTGAGCTGGAGGCCAGGATCACCTTTTTTCCGCCGTGCTCCTTAGCCAGCCGAAGGACATTCTCCGTACCTCGAGCGTTGGTCTCCAGAGCGGCCACTGGATGTTCCAGGACGTACCGCACTCCCACCGCTGCTGCCAGATGGTAAACGAGGTCCGCCTGCTCTATCAGCCCCGAAAGGTCTGAGGGCTCCAGGATGCTCCCACGGTAGAAGCTGAATCCTGGAGCGTCCTGGAGGTGAGCTACATTGGACAGGATCCCCGTGGAGAGGTCGTCGAAGGCGATTACCTCCTGGCCCCTACTCAACAATTCTTCTGATAAATGGGAGCCTATAAAGCCGGCCCCGCCGGTGATCAAGGCTTTCACCGGGACTCCTTTTGAGGGAAATTACTCGATATATCCTACTCCAAATAGCCCAATAGATAAAGCCGTTGAGAGCACAGACAACCGAGGTGGTGAGCCTATCGCTCACGTGCCACTTCGCTTAGAATGACTGTGTAACTACTGTTTGTAAAAGTTCCTTAGGCTGCGGTGACCAGGAGACTTTTGGGACAGCTTCAACTTACTGTGGCTTTATTGCTGCTGGCAACGGCCATGTTGCTGGGTATTCTCCTGCTGTGGGCTTCCGATACCCCTTCCGTGGCTGCCCGGACGCCAGCCAACGCTGCCAACCTCACCGTCGTGGACGTGAACGAGGACGGTTACGTTGACAGGCTTGACCTTGGCATTGTGGTCGCTGACTTCGGGCCGCCGCCTTTCAAGATGGTGCGCGCAAATGTCAACAGCGATGCTGTGGTGGACGTTCTAGACCTCGCCCTGGTCGCTCGCAACCTGGGACGACTCGCGCCGCGGCCGATGAAGGCTATGCGGGTCACGGCCGCCTTTCCCAAGCTGAGCTTCGTGCGTTTGACCAGCCTGGTCCAGCCGGACGACGGCTTTGGCCGCATCTTCGTCACCGAGCAGCCGGGGCGCATCCGAGTTTTTCCCAACGACCAACGTGCTGCACAAGCTGGCACTTTTCTGGACATCACTGACCGTGTTAGCGAGGCCAGCTCAGAGGAAGGGTTGCTGGGCCTGGCCTTCGACCCAGATTTCAGGAACAACGGCCACTTCTACGCCTATTACTCCGCTGCCAGCCCTCGATGCTCTACCCCTCGGTGTACCGTAGTATCCCGCTTCTCCGTCAGCGGAGATGATCCCAACGTGGCGGCGCCGAGCAGCGATCTCATCATCATGGAGATAGCGCAGCCTTTCCCCAACCACAAGGGAGGTCAGCTCGCCTTTGGGCCCGACGGCTACCTGTACATCGGCTTAGGCGACGGCGGCAGCGGTGGCGACCCTTTTGGCAATGGGCAAAGCCTGGGCACGTTCCTGGGCAAGGTGTTGCGCATAGATGTGAGGGGCGTGTCCGCCGACAAAAACTACCGCATACCGCCAGATAACCCCTTCATAGGCGTCGCTGGCGCCCGAGAGGAGATTTGGGCGTATGGGCTGCGCAACCCGTGGCGCTTCTCCTTCGACGAGCGAAGGGGCACGCTGTGGCTAGCGGACGTGGGGCAGAGCAGGTTTGATGAGGTAGACGTAGTGAAGAGAGGGGCGAACTACGGCTGGGACATCATGGAGGGAAGCCTGTGTTTCTCGCCGCCCACTGGCTGCGGCCAGACCAGCCTGGAGCTGCCTTTGTGGGAGTACAGCCTCTCTCTTGAGAATTGTGCGATCATCGGCGGGTATGTCTTCTACGGGCGTGGGATGCCGTCCCTGCTGGAAGCCTATGTACACGGGGACTTCTGCTCCGGAAGGATATGGGGCCTCCGCTACGACGGCCAGTCAGTCACCGAGCAGTTGCTACTGGTTGACTCTGACCTCTTCATTTCGTCCTTCGGGCAAGACCTGGCTCGCAACCTATATATCCTCTCCTATTTCGAGGGCACGATTTACCGCCTGATCCCGGCGGAGTAGTCTGCGTAAAGATGCAGCAATATGGATTTTCCGGTAGCTCTATAGTACACTTCACGGTAGTTACAGGAAATGTAGGAGGACGCTGTTATGAGTGATGAACTTTCTTCCATTCTGGATGGGCAGCCTGAGCGGCTGGCCTCCGGCTTCATCTTCACAGAAGGTCCCGTGTGGCATCCCAACGGCTTCTTGTACTTCGTGGACATCCGGAGGAGCCATCTCCTCCAGTGGGCCCCCGGCCAGCAAGCGCACGTGGTCCGCGAGAACACCGGAGAGGGAAACGGGCTGACCTTCGACCTTCAAGGGCGTCTGGTCATGTGTGAGGGGGGCAATCGCCGTGTGGCTCGCACAGAGTCTGACGGGGCCATAACCGTCCTGGCCGACAGGTGGCGAGGCAAGCGACTCAACAGGCCCAATGACGTGGTCTGCCACTCCAACGGGAACATCTACTTCACCGACCCTCAGGGGCGACTACCTCGCGAGGAGAGGGAGCTGGGCTATTCGGGCGTCTGGCGCATAGACCCCAACGGGCGGCTTCATCTGGCTACCGACGAGTGCGAGTACCCCAACGGGCTGGCTTTCTCTCCCGACGAGTCTGTGCTCTACGTTGCCATCACCCGCCTGGACGAGCGGTGCCTGGGAGAAAAGGAGCGCGGCGAGGTCTGCGCCCACCAGAAGATACGGGCTTTTGACGTAGCGCCCGATGGCTCGCTGAGAAACAACCGCATCTTTGCGGATATGTCCTCGGCGGAGCCGGGCGTTCCAGATGGCATGAAAGTGGATACGGCAGGACGAGTCTTCTGTACCGGCTCGGGCGGCATATGGATATTCGACAAAGACGGGCGCCATCTGGGGACCCTGCGCACGCCCGAGGTAACGGCCAACTGTGCCTTCGGTGGCTCCGACTACCGGACCCTCTTCCTCACCTCCAGCACTTCCATCCAAACCGTCCGGGTGAAGACGCCTGGGGTGAAGGTCCCCTGGGCTCGAAGGACCACAGTTGCCCGCTAGCGCCAGATGAAATCTTATAGTGAGCCGTCTATAACCACGTCTACCAGGGCTGGCCTGTCCAGGCTGAAGGCTTCCTCTAAGGTGGGGCGCAGCTCCGATGGCGTCTCTACCCTTCTGCCATGTACGCCGAAGCCTTCGGCTATGCGGGCCAGGTTCAGGGGGAGGGGGAAGTCCATCCCAACGTACCGGCTCTCTCGCTGGGCATCCTTCAGCATATTCCTCAGGTAGATGTCCATATTCACCTTGAGGATTCTGTACGTCCGGTTGTTGCAGATGACCCAGGTAACGGGGATATTATAGCGGGCCGCTGTCCAGAGGGCCTGGATGGTGTACAGAGAGGCCCCGTCCCCAACGACTGCTACCACCGGACGGCCAGGTTTAGCTAGCTGGATTCCCAGACAACCCGGCATTGCCCATCCCAAAGCGCCACCCCGAATCCCATAGAAGCTCCCCGGCTCATCAAAGTCCATAGCCCCTGTGAGCGCGGCCCGGGAGGTCACCGACTCGTCGGCGATGATAGCGTTGGAGGGTAACGCCCGTGCTAGCTCTGTCATCATGCGCTCCACGGACATGGGCTGCCTATCCCATCTCTCCTTTACTCGTCTCTGGAAGGCTTCTCTGGCCCGCCTTTTTTCATCGCCCAGGGAAGCGGCTCTGGTCCTGGCCGCCTCCCTGGCCGAACCAGACATCTCCTGCTGGAGAGTGTCGGCCAGGTCCCTGAGCCCGGCCTTAGGGTCGGCGATCATGCCGATCTCGGTGGGATAGACCTTCTCCACTGCCTGTGAGCTGCTGTCCAGGTGAATCAGCCGGGTATTGCTGCTCAAAAAAGGCTCGGGGACGTAGAGGAAAGAGGAGAATACATCAGCGCCCACCGCGAGGAGCACGTCGGCTCCAGAGAGGCGCTCCCTGGTCGCAGGGTTGCTCAGGTTGAGCAGGCCCATGAACTGTGGATGGCTTGTGGGGAAGTTCACCTCGGTGAACGCGGCGGCGAACACTCTGGCCCCCAGAAGCTCAGCCACCTCTACCACTTCGGCAACGGCCCCCGACTGGGCCACCCTATCACCCACCACCATGATAGGACTCTCGGCTCTGCCAAGGAGCTCTGCCGCCCTGATCAGAGCATTGGCGTCGGGGCGGATGCGATGGTAGCCTGGGGAAGATGGGATTATGTCAACTTCGGCCTCATTGTCCAGGGAGTCCCAGGGGAAACCGAGGAAGACGGGGCCGGTTGGAGGCGTCCTGGCCTCCTTGAAGGCCCGGCGCACGGCCATAGGTATCTCCGAGGCGTGGGTTATCTGGGCGCTCCACTTGGTGTACTGGCGGGTCATCTCCACCAGGTCGCCGGAAAGGACAGGGTCTGTGAGGAGCATCCTGGTGTCCGAGTTCCCTGCGGAGAGTATCAGAGGTGTCCCGCCTCTGTAGGCGTCGTACAACATACTGATGCCATTGGCCAGGCCACCAGCTATATGAATGTTGGCGAACGCTGGCTTACCAGTGGCCCGAGCATAACCGTCTGCCATGCCCACTGCCGTCGCCTCTTGCAGGGCTAGCATGTACTTTACCTGTGGATAGTCCTGGAGAGCATCCATAAAGGGAGTCTCGCTGGTGCCTGGATTGCCGAAGACGTGCTCTACACCCTCTGCTATCAACATCTCCACCAAAGCCTTTTTCCCTGTCATTCTTGGCATCGCTTCGCTCCTCCTTCCTTTCTCCAGGGTCTAAAGCCCCTTTCAACATGATAGACCGAAGTCACACACACCTCCAGCGAGGCTCAGCCTCCTCACCGGACAGGGTGCGACACCTGAAGCACAGCTCACGCTATCATCGGGAGGCAACCCTGTCAATAGGCCTGTGATACTCTGGAATCGTGGTTGCCATCCAGATATAATGAGGATAAACCCTTACCTGATAAAGAGATGTTGAGGTACCAGTGGGCGAGATTAAGGAGGAGATATGGAGACGGTCCGGCTTTTAGATGAGCACGAGTTTCCGGATGAGCTTAAGCCATACTTTGATGGGACCAAAGCCTGGTTTGGCATAGACTATATACCCAAGATGAGCAAGGTCCTTTGCTACCAGCCAGAAATGTCCCGTACTCATGGGCGGTGCAGCCGCCGCACCCTGGTTGACGGCGCACTCAAGCGCAGGCAAAAAGAGATGATCGCTGTGGCGGTGAGCGCTATTAACGCCTGCGACTACTGAATTGTGGCTCATACAGCAGCCGGGAAGCTGCAAGGTTATGCCGACGACGCTTACTGGTATGAAGCCGCTTATGTCTATGGGGTGACCAACGGCATCAACGCCGTGGCTGACGGACTGCGCCTTCCACTGGACTTCTCGGACTCCGGTGTTCGCAGGCCCCTTGTGAAGCTGCTGGAGTTTGAAGAGGCCTCTGACCGTGTAAAGGAAATCTACACCGATATAATGGCCTTCTATGTTACCGAGCAGGTCCCCTCTATCTTCAGGGCCCTCGCCCATGATGATGGCTATTTGACAGACTACTGGAAAGCAGTTCGCTTCGTGTTCCAGGACAGCCATCTGGACCGGTTAACCAAGGAAGCAGTGGCACTGGCAGCATCAATGGCAGCCAAGTCCGATTACGGCGTTGACCTCCATCTGAGGGAGGCCCGGCGGTTGGGGCTCACCGAGAAGGGGCTAATGGAAGTGGTGCAGGTAGTGCAGCTCTTCAGTTGCTACACCAAGATCGCAGACGGCCTTCAGCTTGAGCCAGATTTCACCCACTTGCTACAGGTTTCCGGGTAATCTATGGCCGGACTGGAACATAGAGCGCGGTTTTGCAAATCTACGGGACAAAGGGGAGTGAGCCGCTGGATGCTATTCCAGAGCTTTCCGTGATTGTGATCTCTTTTAATAGCCCTGCCCTCCTCAAGCGTTGCCTCATGTCGCTGGAGCGCCAGACGCTTCAGGAAGGGGTAGAAGTCCTGGTGGTCAGGCACCGGGGCCTTGACGAAACCACAGACGAGGAGTTGCGACATACATTCCCGAGTGCCTGGTGGGTCTGCGCACCACGGGAGTACAATGTGCCGCAGATGCGCAGCCTGGGTGTTGAGCGCAGCCGTGGCGAAGTCATCGCCTTTTTGGAAGATGATTGTGTCGCCACCGAGACCTGGTGTGCGGCGCTCCTTAAAGCGCACCAGAGCCCCCATGCGGCCATAGGTGGGGCCGTTGAGCCCGGCGATTACGCTAAAGGACTGGACTGGGCCGCTTATTTTTGCGAATACATCTCCTTCACCCAGCCTCTACCCGAAGGAGATGCCTGGGTCCTTCCTGGGACCAACGTCTCCTACAAGCGGGCCCCGCTGTCTGAGCTGACCAGCCCTGAGCGCAGCCGAAAGGCCAGCGATGCTGAAAATCCCAATCAAGAAATAGCGCCCGAAGGCTTCTACGAGGCATTTGTCCATCAGGCGCTGCGGCAGGCAGGGCATTTACTGAAGGCGGACTCATCTTTGACCGTTCACAACGTAAACACCTGGGGACTTTCTAAGGCGCTAAGAACGCGTTTTCATCATGGCCGTGGCTTCGCCGCCATGCGCGTTGCGGGGAGGTCCATCGGGAGACGCCTCCCCTTTGTTGGGCTCGCTGTGTTTTTGCCTGTCGTCCAGATTGGCCGCATCACAAGACAGGTGGTCACGCGAAAGAGATACCAGTGGAGGCTGGTGCAGGCCTTCCCTTGGGTAATCCTGCTCTCCATAAGCTGGTCAACAGGCGAGCTCGCAGGGTATTTGCTTGGGCCTGGTGATGCCCTGGAACGTTGGCGTTGAAACCGTGCACCGCTCACCGAAGTCTCCCGCGTAAACCGCTGACAACTGAGGGCAGACGCCCCAGATGGGGCTGGACATCCTGGGGGATGCCTCGGAGGATGAACAGAGCTAAGACGTAAATGATGAGTCCCACGCCCAGGTACAGGGCCAGCCCATGTCCCGTCCCAATGGCGATGAGCACCGCCCCCATCACTCCGGCAGCCAGGAGAGGTCGCAGCATTGGCCGAAGGTCCAGCCGGATGCCCATCCTGTAAACTGCCAGTAACCCTAGAAGCAGGATAAGCCCCTCCGCCAGTGCAGTAGTAAATCCAGCCCCGACTATACCGTATCGGGGAATGACGACCACGTTGAGTCCAATATTGAGCGCCGCCGCGACAGCTATAATCCATACCTCCACGTTCAGGCGGTCGTACACCAGCAGGACGTTATGGGTAACGCCAGAGATGAAGGCAAAGCCGATGCTCAGGATTACCAACCGGAAGGCCGCCGCTCCCTCCAGATATCCCGGTCCGAAAAGGGTATAAATTAAGGGTGCGGCTACTATCATTCCTCCCACGGTCATTGGGGCGCTGATGGCACAGGTAAGCTCTGCGGAGCGTCTGGCAAGGTCAGCCATTTGCTTACTGCCCTGGGCACGGGTGCGGGTGAAGACCGGAAGGTAGGAGACCTGCGTGGCGATGGCGATGGCTGCGAGAAGGATGCAGAAGCGATACGGCGCAGCGTAAAGGCCGACCTCCCTCTCTCCCAACATGAACCCCACGAGCACTATATCGAAGGTCAGAATAAGGGTCCTCAGGACTCGCGAGAGGGTCAGGAAGCCTGAGCTTCGCAGCACTTTCCAGCCCTCACGAAGGCCCAGCTTGATCTTGCGAAGGCGGAAGAGGAACACAGCCAGGAAGAGGGCCGCACTTATATCGCCAAGGAACTGGGCCAGTGGTACGAACACCACGTCTCCAGGGCCTCTGACTACGATCAGTACCATTCCCAGGAAGAGGACTTGGCCTAAAACCAGGGCTAAACCAATCCAGCGGTTCCGTTCCAGCCCCTTGTACGCCCAGGAGGTATCGAAAGCCCAGTAGAAGAAGGAGAGCCCGCTAAGGACAACCACCAGCTTCATTGTCGTCGGTTTGTCGAGGAACAAGGCCACCACCCCAATGGTAGCAAAGGCGGCGAAGGCCAGCATCATCCTGACCAGAATTACGCTGGCGGCAATCGACGACGCCTCATAGGGCCGGCTGGCTACTGTGCGGGCTCCGATTTCGTCGAAACCGGCATGGACCGCCAGGGACAAATATCCGGAGAGGGCTAGAGCGAAGGCGATGATGCCGTACCCGGCTGGCCCCAGCTCCCTGGCGAGATAGGAGATGGCGACGAAGGCAACCACCCTTGCGACGACCTCGCCACTACTCAGAGCGAGGATGTTGCCGACGACCTTCTCAGTATCGAAAGACTTTCTGGCTGAGGTCGGTTCCTTCGGCCTGGGCTGGTCCGACGTAAGGCCATCATCGGGAAGGACAGAGGGATGCTCCTGGCCTCCTGGCCTGGGAGTTTGAACTCTCTGAATGAACCTCTTGAACCATGCTGACATTTAGACTTCAGAGCTGGAGTTCACTCTAGCCGGGAGCGACTTTTGGGCCAGGAAAATAATAGTATGACCAAAAGGGAGTTTTCGGGAGGGACGGGAGAGAAACCAGGCTTCGCCCTTCATCAACCAGTACAACGGAGTATTAAGCCATCGGAGGTGCGTTGGGAGTTGCCTGATGGTCAACCCATGATAGTGGTAATGCTGGTGCTTCCTCTGTCTCAGGTGTCTTTTGACTGTAGGGATAATGGACAGCAAGGCGTTGGCGTATGTAGCCTTAATGATATGGAAGCCCGCCTGCCGGACTCGCTCCCCTAGCCCGTCCAGGCTGTACATCTTAAAGTCTTCGTCTCCCTGGGATTTCTGGTTGCCCATTCCTTGACTGGAGTTCGTTCGCAAAAGCAACCAGCCACCTGGCTTCAGGACTCTGTAGAACTCTCCCAGGGCAGCTTTGTCTGACCCATCCCCCGGTAGGTGTTGAATGACATCGTTGCACACAACGAGGTCAAAGGAACCGCTCTGGAACGGCAACGCCAGGACAGATGACTGGCAGAGGGGGAAGTCTCCGCGCCTCTGGCAGAACTGCAAGGCATCCAATGACAGGTCAGTTCCTGCCACCATATGCGGGGTGGTGGCAATGGATGTGGTGGGGACCCCCTGGTGCCGTTTCTGACCCCCTAGCGTTCTCTCCAGCCATGAGAGGGTGATCCCGGTCCCGCACCCTGCATCCAGAACTTTCAAGCTCTTAGCATCCCAGTGGTGTGCCTTTAACAACCCTGCGGCAATGTCACGCATGCCCCTGGACCACCAGTGCTCTTCCTCCACCTGGTAGAGGCGTTCATAATACTCAAAGGACCCTATCTTAGGACTCTCTGGCATAGTCAATGACCTCTTAGGACGCCTGGTTACCTTCGACGTGGGAGCCTGGGGGCGCTGAGATTTCTTTCCCCGCTTCCGGGCGCAGCCTGACCAGCTCTCCTCCGTGAGAGGCAGAGGTGTAGCCAGCAAACACCGCCCGCAGGACTTCACGAGCGTGGGTTGCGGAGATCGGCGGTTCTGTGCCGCTTTCGATTGCGTTCAGGAACTGGGAAAAGTGCCTTGCCGCAGCCTTATGAAAGACGCTCTTTGGCTGCCGGGCCACCTGCCGAGACTTCCCATTCCGCTCCCATCGGACTTCTCCACCAGTGGTCAAGCTGAACCGCAAACGCGGGCGGCCCAGGGCGCTGTTCCACCCAAGCTCCAGGCGCGCCACACCACCCAGCGACGTGCGAAGGGATGCTTCCTCGCAATCCAACTGCATCTCCAGGTATCTGTAGGGTGCGTGGCTCACGCGGTTGATCACCATGTTGGCGACGCGCTCATCGGGAAAATCAAGGCGTATCACCACAGAAACGTCCGCGTCTATATCAGGCCTCACCTTCGGGGTGCGGGCCGACACGGACACAGGATACCCTCCAAAGAATTGACAGACCAAGTCCAGGGCATGTGTCCCGAACTCGTACAGCACCCGACGGGGCTGCAATGCCGCTTTCCACCCTCCCTCTTCTTCGGGCACCATGTACATTGTCTGCCAGACGTCTATATGGTACAAACGGCCTGTCTGCCCGCTCTCCAGGAGCTGCTTAATGGTACGGTAGACCGGCATCTGATAGTACTGGTTGTTCACTGCCACCACGCGTTTGTGCCTTTGGGCTGCGGCGATAACCAGGTCCGCGTCTTCGATGGAAGGCATGAAAGGCTTCTCGCAGAATACGTGACAGCCGTGCTCCAGGGCCAGCAAGCAAAGCTCACAGTGGGTTAAAGGGGGCGTCGCAATGATAGCGACCTCCGGCCGTTCCCTTTCCAGCATCTCCTTCGGAGTTGCATAGGTGCGAGGTATTTTCCACCGGGCGGACACCCGTTGGCGGGTCGCCTCATCCAGGTCACAGCCAGCGACAACCTGCACACCGCCCAGGGTCACCACAGCTGGCAGCAGGATGCGCTCGGCAGCCCCACCAAGGCCAACCATAGCTACCCTTCGACCATACTCAGAGCCGTCCCTGCTCACCCTACCTCCTTGTGAGCGCTCCGATTCCCTTTCGCTCATCCCTTCGACCTTTCCCTGGAATCATCCCTGGATAAATAGCCGAGGAATTCCCCCAGGGACCAGCAAAGTACAAAGAGCGTTAGCACAGGCAGGCTTTGGGTAAATGCCC
Organism: uncultured Dehalococcoidia bacterium; assembly: GCA_964457285.1. Lineage (GTDB taxonomy): Bacteria > Chloroflexota > Dehalococcoidia > Lucifugimonadales > JAGWBF01 > CAYWGG01. Next base: position 33,785 of record CAYWGG010000001.1, on the reverse strand, counting down.
AGCGATGCCGTCTCTTCGCGAGGACTTGCCTGGAGATTTTCCCCAGGAAGATAATGGGCACTAGCGGCGAAGAAACAATATAGAGGAGTCGCCGAATAGGCGGCGCAGAGGCAACGCGCCCTGCGCCGAAGAACCGCCCGTGTACTAGCCTCTGTCGGCAAAAGGCTCCCATGCCAAAGGAGTGCCCGTGGTAAACCTGGACCTCAGGAGTCAGCAGCAGAGAGTGACCGTCCTTGCACAGCTGGTCATTGACGACCGCCTCCCAGAACCCTGACTTGATCAGACCAGCGTATTTTTCCAGGACCCAGGCTTTATATGAGGCGTTGTCCCCAGCGACCTGTCCAACCTGATGGGCGCTGAAGGGAGGCATAAAAGGGGCGTACCGGCAAAAGTAGACGGCCCACTGGACGACGGAGGCTGGCTCTGCGTTCTCGATGGCCCCGCCTACAGCGGCATACTCGGCCTGGTGGTGATGCAAATTCTGCGAAAGCCAGTCCGCACCCGGAACGCAGTGGGCTGTGGTGAACGCGATGATCTTCCCCGACGCCCTCTTGGCTCCCTCGGTCCAGAGCTGCGGGACCAGGCTCGGCTCCGAGACCTTGATCAACTTCACATCGCGAAACCTCTCCTCCACTATCCGGGCTGTGCCATCACGGGAGTTGTCCACCACAATTATCTCCGCCAGGCCGTCCGCGTTCTGACCTTCCAGCGAAGACAAGCAGGCCTCAATGGTCCCCTCGGCATTCTGAGAGGCGATTATGGCCGATAGCTCCTTCGGTTTGCCATCTTTTAGGCTCATCGTCTCACCCCGACATTCCAGGTGTGGAGGCCAGCCACCAGGGCGAAGGTGAGAACGCTATAGAGATAATAGAGCAGATGGAACGGGAAGACGGCCAGCGCAAACATGGGGCCTCGCTTGCGAGCGAAGAAGGCGTAAAACTCGAAGTTGAGCAGGACGATCAGAGCAATCAAAAGGAGCAGAGGGACCGACAGCCAGACGGGGAAGGTCACGATTAGAAGGCCAAGGCCACTCGCGCTCGCCAGCACCAGGCTGGTGAATAAGGCTTGCTTCCATAGTGCGCCGGAATAGGGGAGCCACCTTCCGGCCAACATCCCGGCCAGGAGTAGTCCTAATGGAATCAGCATCCAGACTATGCCAAAATAGACCGCCAGCCCGCCAATCGCCCCCATCAACGTGTAGATGACTGACTCCGCCCGCCTGCTTAGCCGACTGAGGGGAGGTACTCCTTCCGTCCAATTCCAGTATCCTATCAAAAGCAGGAAGAGCCCGGCCAGGAGTGGCAAGAGCACCGTATTGTGAAAGAAGGCGGTCAATCCCAGGTGAAGCAACAGCACGCAGAGGAGCAGCGCACTCACCCGCTGAGAGAGACGCAGGTTCAGATCGCCAGGCAAATCTCGCTCTCGCAGGATGAGCTGGGTCCAAGGGATTGCTCGGTCGAAGATATCTGCCTTCATCATCCCTCGGAGGGTCCACAGCTTCAGGTGCTTGACCTGGATCGCCTTGTTCACCATGATTTCGTGACCGGCAGCCCTCATGCGGTATCCCAGCTCGATGTCCTCAATGCTGGGACGGCGATAGCGGTCCTTGTTGAAGCCGCCTACTTCCAGGAACACCTTACGGCGTACTGCCCCACATCCACTCCAGAAGGTCACAGCCTGTTCGTGCCCATTCTGATGGACGAAGTGATGGGACAGGTTCTTGTATTGGGACACGAAGTCCTTCTTGTCGGGGCTGTCATCGTAGGAACCGAACACCGCATCTACATGGGGATGTCGTGCGAAGGTATCGGCGACTTTGGAGACTGTGTCTGAACGGATCACAACGTCGGCGTCTACGAAGAAGAGTATATCTCCGCAGGCCGCCTCTGCTCCACAGTTGCGGGCATGGGCAGGGCCAAATGGTCCTTCAGTAAGCTCCACCACCTGAGTGGCGAACTGCCTGGAGGTAGCTCGAGAGTCGTCCGTTGATCCGTCATCAACCACGATACACTCATATCGGGCATAGTTGGAAGCAGCGATAGCCTCCAGGCAGCGCCTCAGAGAGTCGGAGCCATTATAGACCGGGACGATCACCGAGACCATCAAGGGCTGTGCACCTTCGACCGTGCCTTCAGTCGTAATCTGAGTACCTCTCTTTTACTCCGGATCTCCCATGTATTAAGCCCTCGGACCTCCGAGGCGCTATCCTCGTCAACAACGAGTGTAGTAGCACGCCACAATAGTGTCAATCCTCTTTCTCTCCAATTGACACAACCCTCCAACTGCCCTACCATTAGAGTCGAGGCCGTGCTAGATGGGGAGTTAGCGGTGCCCTGTACCCGAAATCCGCTATAGCGGGATCGTACTCCTCTCCAAGGCCTGGCCTGTGTGCCTCTATCCTCACAGGACAGTACGGAAAGCTGGGTCCCTCGCAACGGAGGTCTGTGAACCCCGCCAGGTTCGGAAGGAAGCAACGGTAAGCAGAATCCTTTGGGTGCCGAGGGAGTGCCTGGCTGGAGCTGTCCTTGGGAATACGCTCAAGGGTCAGTGTCGAAGAGAGGTGCACGGCCTTATTCTCTGCTGTATCATCCTTCTCACCTGGAATATCTGGGTAGTATTCTGGAAGACATACCTCATCCAGAGGCCACCTCGGATGCATGATGTACACGTGAAAAAGCCTCCAACTACTGCGCCTCCTCGGACTGTCCTGGGGATGGAGCCCCATCATCGTCCACCATCGTCAAGGGCAGCGCGAAAGGCCCTGGGTCAGCATTTCCTAATAGATGAGAGCATCCTCCAGCAAATCCTTTCTGCGTCGGAGCTAGGGCCGCAGGATACGGTAGTGGAGGTGGGCCCCGGCCCAGGCGCGCTCACGCGGGAACTGGTCAGGAGAGCAAAGAGGGTCATCGCTATCGAGGTGGACTCCCATCTCGCGGCCTCGCTGCCGGAGAGCCTCGGTCGCCCTGACAACCTCAGGGTGATTAACGCCGATGCGCGACAGGTGGACTTAGCCTGGGCCCTGGAGGGAGTAGACGACTACAAGGTAGTAGCCAACCTGCCCTACTATGCTGCAAACCCTATCCTGCGGCGCTTCCTGGAGGCCGGCCAGCGAAAGCCCTCCCTTATGGTGGTCATGGTTCAGAGGGAGGTCGCCGAGAGCATGGCAGCGCAAGGGGGCCGGATGAGCCTCCTTGCGGTGGGGGTCCAGGTTTACGGCATTCCCCGTATAGTATGCTATGTACCACCCCGGGCCTTCTATCCACCGCCCAAGGTCACCTCTGCCGTGGTGAGGATAGACCTCCGTCCTCGTCCGGCTATCCAGGTAGAGGATGTGCAGGAGTTCTTCGACCTGGTCAGTGCAGGGTTCTCTGCCCCCAGAAAGCAGCTCCGCAACTCCTTGAGCCTGGGCCTGGGCATATCCCCTGACCAGAGCAGGCGCCTCCTGGAGCTGGCAGGTCTGGACCCCAGGCATCGCCCCGAGAATCTGAGTCTTGAGGACTGGGGTAACCTTTACCGGTCGTTCACCCAAAACCCAGATCGAAGTCCCGTGGAGGAGTCCCTTTGGAAATCAAAGCCTACGCCAAGATAAATCTGACCCTGGAGGTGCTGGGCCGACGCCCCGACGGTTACCACGAGGTGAAGACTATCCTCCAGACGATAGACCTGGCAGATAGGCTCCTCTTCGCTCCTGCACCACGGCTGGAGCTTGTCCTGCGCCTGACCGAAGGGATAGAGGTCTCTACGCCGGGGCTGGATGGGAAAGATAACCTGGTGTGGAAAGCGGCGGATACCCTTCGTAGGGTCAGCGAGTGTGACAAGGGGGTGAAGATACTCCTGGAGAAGCATATACCCATCGGCATGGGCCTTGGCGGTGGGAGTAGCGATGCGGCCGCCACTCTCAAGGCCCTCGTCAAGCTGTGGGAGCTGGATATGAGTGATGCAGAGCTTCGCTCCATCGCTGCGTCCCTTGGCTCCGATGTCCCCTTCTTCCTCCGAGGCGGCACAGCCCTTGGCGAAGGTCGAGGGGAGGTGATAGTGGACTTGCCTCCAATGCCGCCACGCTGGATCGTGCTGCTGTGCCCTTTGGCCCAAGGCTCAGGGTCTGGCGCTCCCCTCACAAAAGAAACGCCGAAGGTGGGGAGGGGCGAGGGCAGAAGGGAGGCTTACGAGGACTCCCGCAAAACGGCCCGGCTCTACTCTATGCTTAGTCCTGAGCATTACACCGACGGCAGCTATACCCGAAGGCTGGTGAATACTCTCAAGGGCGCCAACCTGGCAGAAGCAGGCCCAAAGGCTAGCCTGGTCTCTCAGGAGCTTTTGTTCAATACTTTTGAACGAGTAGCCCCTTTGGCCTTCCACGGTTTCCAGCGAGCCCGTCAGAGTTTCCTGGAGGCGGGTGCACAGAGAGTCCACCTCTCTGGCACAGGCCCGGCCCTCTACACATTTGTGCCGTCACGGGAAGATGGGGAAGAAATCCTGAGTCCCTTGAAAAGGATGGGGCTGAGGGCGTACTGTATAAGCACGGTGCAACCGATGGCCGAATCAGGAGTGGACCGATGATTATGGACATACCCCTTTTGAGCATAAGGATCGGCATAGACCCCGATATGTTCGAGATAGGGACCTTTGTGCTGACCTGGCACGGCTTTCTCACCTTCGTTTCCGTGGCCATAGCGGTAACTCTGGCCTTCAGATGGGGCCGGAAAGAGGGACTGCTCACCGACTCCGTCTATTCAGTGGCTGTCTGGGGCATAATCGGCGGCATCATCGGGGCAAGAGCGGTACACGTTATAGACTTCTGGGACAGCTTCTACAGCCAGGACCCTGTGAGGATAGTAGAAATCTGGAACGGCGGCATCGCCATATTCGGTTGCATCCTGGGGGGGTTCCTCGGCGGGGCAGGGTACATCGCCGTGAGGAACCATCCTCGGATTATAGCGACGTGGAACCGTTTGTTCAGGGGGGCAAAGCTGGAAAAGGCGCCTCTACCCTCCATAGGGCATGCGGCAGACATAGCCGCTCCCGCCTACCTCATAGGCTTGGCGATAGGCAGGATAGGAGACATCATCAACGGCGAGCACTTTGCCAAGCTCACTGACCTCCCTTGGGGATTTATCTACACCCACCCGAAGACTCAGGCCCTCTACATCGGCAACGAGCTCAATGCCTTCACCCCCACCCACCCCGCTGTGGCGTATGAGATGCTCATGGACCTGGTGATTCTGGCGATGATATGGCCGCTGCGGGACCGGCTCAGGCCCCACGGCATGGTGTTCGCCCTGTTCCTGGTCCTCTACTCCCTGGGGCGCTTCTTCCTCAGCTTCCTGAGGCTAGATAGGGACTGGGCTATAGGGCTCAACGAGGCCCAGTTTATAGCACTCATAGTGCTGGCGGTAACGGTCCCATTGCTGGTGTTCAAGGCCAAGTTTGTCCGGCCGGCCCCTGCAGCCCGACCACGGAGCGCCAGGGCCAGGGGAAGGTAAGAGGATGTCTGAAAACCATGCTGCACCCTGAAGGGCCCACCCGTCAGGGTTGGGTACTTCGCATACACGCTCTAAGAGGGGATACTTTACCGATAAACTGTCATCCAGAGGAGGACGCCCATGCAAGTCGGGGTCATCTTCCCCCAGACCGAGATAGAGGCCGATCCTGGGGCGGTACGAGAGTACGCACAGGCTGCGGAAGACCTGGGGTACGACCATATCTTCATTGCCGACCATGTCCTTGGCGCTGATCCCCAGTTCCATCCGGAGGTGGCCCGGACACCTTACACCTATAAGAGCGTCGTCCACGAGCCCTTTACTACTATGGGCTACATAGCCGCCATCACCAAAAGGCTCAAGCTGGTGACGGGAATCCTGATCCTTCCGCAGCGGCAAACTGCCCTGGTCGCCAAACAGGCGGCTGAGGTGGACGTGCTCAGTGGAGGCCGGCTGCGGCTGGGTATAGGCGTGGGCTGGAACCGTGTGGAGTATGAGGCCCTGAGCCAGGACTTCCACAACCGGGGGCGGCGGAGCGAGGAGCAGATAGCTGTGCTGCGGGCCCTGTGGACTCAGGAGGTGGTCAGCTTCGAGGGCCGGTGGCATCATATAACCCACGCTGGCCTTAACCCCCTTCCCGTGCAGCGCCCGATACCCATATGGATCGGCATCGGGGGCCGGGCCGCGCCAGGCCCCGCCGAGGCGAGCCTGCGAAGGATAGCCCGCCTCGCCGATGGCTGGTTCCACAATATCCTCCCTCAGGATGAGTCAGCCCGTGAGACCATCGCCCGCGTGAGGGACTACATCAGGGAGGCCGGGCGCGACCCGGCAGCTATAGGGATGGAGCCCCGGATAAGGGTAGTGGGCAAGTCGCCGGAGGAGTGGGCCAGGGAGGTGAGGGCATGGATGGAGATGGGAGCGACACACCTGACCGTGGAACCCAGATGGGGTGGGCTACGCTCCACGGAGGAGCATATAGACACTATACGGCGGTTCAAGGAGGTAGCAGGAGCCCTCGCCTCCAGCCCCTCTCCCAGTGGGAGAGGGGAGTAAGGGGTGAGGGTAAGGAGGCGAGTCATGAGACTGGAAGGAAAGGTTGCCCTTATCACTGGTGGGGCCCGTGGCCAGGGGGCGGTCGAGGCCAGACTCTTCGCCCATGAGGGGGCTAAGGTGGTCGTCGCTGACGTTCTCGATGAGGAGGGCACCAGGGTGGCGGCCGAGGTTGCCGAGGCCGGCGGGGACGCCGTCTACGTGCACCTGGACGTGACCAGGGAAGAGGACTGGCGTCGCGTTATCCGGACGGTGGTTTCCAGGTTCGGCAAGCTCGACGTGCTGGTCAACAACGCCGGAATATGGCGAGGGCATCGAGTGGAGGACACGCCGGTGGAAGAATGGGAGACGGTCATGGACGTGAATGCCAAGGGCGTCTTCCTGGGGACCAAGATGGTGATACCGGAGATGCGGAAGGCTGGGGGCGGCTCCATCATCAACATCTCCTCCACGGCAGGGCTGGTGGGCAGCCCTCGCAGCACCGCTTACACGGCCTCAAAGGGAGCGGTGCGCCTGCTCACCAAGGCCACCGCCGTCCAGTATGGCAGGGAAGGCATCCGGTGCAACTCCATACACCCAGGCCCCATAGATACGGCAATGTACGATCAGATACTGGCCGAAGGCACCACAACCAGAGAGGCCGCCATAGCCAGGACCGTCCTGGGAAGGATGGGCACCTCTGAGGACATCGCCTACGGGGCCCTGTACCTGGCCTCCGATGAGTCCTCCTTCGTCACCGGCAGCGAGCTGGTGATAGACGGGGGGGTCACGGCCCAGTAACAGCCTCAGAACGCTTCTCAGCTTCTGAATCCAGCCCGGCCATCTCACGTATCACTGTCACCACCGCTACCACATCCAGTTCTCCCCGACCGCGTGCCAGGGCGGCCAGCAAGTGACGGTAGGTCTGGTCTGCCAGGGGAAGGGGGGTAGCTACATCATCGGCCAGCTTCCTTATCAGGCCAACGTCTTTTAGCCCCAGCCGAACATTAAGTCCAGGAGAGTAGAAGTCGTGCTGAGAGATGCGCCTGGCGTAGAGCTGGATTATGGGTGATGGGAAAAGCACCTGGAGCATCTCAAGGATGTGCTCGCTTTTCAGGCCAGCCTTTTCAGCCAGGGTGAAGGTCTCGCTAAGGGTCTCGTTTAGGGAATAGACAATGAAGTTGGTCACCAGCTTCATCACGTTTGCCAGGTGTGGCTCTTCGCCAACCACAATGACGCGCTGTCCCATGACATTAAACAGTGGCCGACAGCGCTCGATGACCTCTTCCGGGCCGGCCGGGTAGATCAGGAGCTTGCCCGTGGCCGCATGTTCAGGCCGGCCAGAGACAGGAGCGGCGATGAAATGGACTCCTCGCTCACGATACATCCGGGCCATGCCCTTTGTGGTGTCGGGAGACACGGTGCTCATATCAATATGGATGCCATCTTCTGGAAGCCCGGAGAAGACCCCTTCCGTTCCCAAAGATACGGCCTGAAGGGCTTCGTCGTCGGCCACCATGCTGATGACCATCCCAGTCCGCTCTGCTACAGCGCAGGGAGAAGATGCCCAGGCTGCGCCCTGCGCCAGTAACCCTTCAGCCTTTGACGCCGTGCGGTTGAAGACGTGCATGTTATAGCCTGCCTTGAGCAGGTTTTGCGCCATGGGCAGACCCATGTTGCCCAGGCCAACAAAGCCAATCGCTTCCCTCATACCCTTTCCTCCTTGATGAAAAGGTCCTTAGTCTTCATAGAAATCGGCGCTGGAGACCGCCGACTTTAGGCGGCGGAGGAAAGCGCCTTACCTCCCCTCTTGAAATATTCCTCGGAATCTTCTTTACTTGAAGCATGAAGCTGGTGGTCAATCTGAAACTGGTCCCTACCATAGAGCAACATGAATCCCTGCTCCTGACATTGGAGCGAGCTAATAACGCCTGTAACTATGCCAGTAGAGTAGCCTGGGAACACCAGACCTTTGGTCAGTTCAAGCTCCATAAGCTGGCCTATCGAGATATACGGGAACAGTTCTCCCTTTCTGCCCAGGTGACCGTTCGGTGCATCGCCAAGGTCGCGGATGCCTATAAACTGGATAGGAGAGCCAAACGCACCTTCAAGCCCCACGGTTCTATCGCCTACGATGACCGCATCCTGCGCTATCTCAAGGATGATAGGGTTTCCATCTGGACTATCTGGGGAAGACAGACCATCTCCTACGCTAGCTGCCAGAGACAGCGGGAGTTGCTGGTCTACCGGAAGGGGGAGACAGACCTGGTGTACCAGGATGGGACGTTCTACTTGAATGCCATCGTTGACCTGGAGGAGTCGTCCTTGTTGGAGACTGAGGATGTTCTGGGTATAGACCTGGGCATTGTGAACATCTTGGCCGACTCTGATGGGGAGACCTATAGCGGAGGCCAGGTCAACGGGCTCAGGAAGCGGCACTCCAGGCTCAGGGCCAGGCTCCAGAAGAAGGGGACTCCCTCCGCTAAACGTCTCTTGAGGAAGAGACGGCGCAAAGAGTCTCGCTTCGCCAGGAATATTAACCACGTTATCAGCAAGCAAGTGGTGCTGAAGGCCCAACACACGAATCGGGCTATTGCCCTGGAAGATCTCCAGGGGATACGTTCGAGGGTCAGGGTTAGAAAGAGCCAACAGCGACAGCACCACTCCTGGGCCTTCTACCAGCTCCGCAACTTTATCCAGTACAAGGCAAGGCTTGCTGGTGTTCCTGTGGTCCTTGTTGATCCCAGGAACACCTCCCGTACCTGCCCCGCCTGTGGTTGTGTGGATAAGGCTAACCGTGTCTCTCAATCCCGTTTCTCCTGTGTTCAGTGTGGGTTCGCTGGCCCTGCTGACACTATCGCTGCGGAGAATATCCGCAGGGCCGCTGTCAACCGACCAGACGTAGCGGCAGCGTAGCTGCTAGCTACAAGCCGCCTGCTTTAGCTAGCGGTTGTTGACCTTATTCAGGGATGATGACCACTGCTCGCGAGCTACAGAGCGCCGCCGGGAGTGCCAGAAGTTACCCCCTTGCTGACCGCGATGCTCTCGATGAGCGCAAAATATTGCTGCAAGTGAGGCTCCGGAGTCCAGTATTTGAGATAGGCCTCATACCCCCGCTCGCCCAGCGACTGCCGCAGACCAGTATTGGACCGCAAGGTCTCAACCGCTTTCAGCAATCCAGCTTCATCGTCGTAGATGAGTCCGCCCCCGCTCTGTTCTACAATCTCAGGAAAGGGCCCCATATTGCTGGCGATGACGGGCGTCCGCTGTGCAAAGGCCTCCAGGATAACAATACCGAAGGTCTCGTACCCGATGGAAGGCACGGCGAGGGCAACAGCATGCCTGAAAAACGCTTGCAGGTGATCGTACTTCAGGCGGCCCAAAAAGTGCACATGAGGCAGTCCCATCGCCTGGCGGCGCAGATAAGCCTCATAGTTGCCATCTCCGGCGATGAGCAGGTCACAACTGCGATACTCCCGAAACGCCTCGATGAGTACCTGCACCCCTTTCATCTTCTCCAGCCGCCCGACGAAGAGCAGGTAAGGTCTCGGATAAGGAGGCCCTTCACCCATAGCTGTGGCTTGGGGTTCCTGACGCGGCACAAAGTAGGGGATACACACGATAGGGGCCTTCACGTCCAGGCCCATCTCGCGATGCTTGTCGCGACTGAAGCTGCTCATGGCGATGAAGGCATCTACGTGCTTTAGCATCGAGTCTAAGAGGCCAGTATAGCGCCAGAGCTGGGGCGGGCGGTTGCCATGTATGGTGCAAGGAAGGCAACGCTTGCTGGCGCAGGCGGCCCGATCGAATTTCCACAGGACGTGCATCGGGCAGACCAGCCAGTGCTCATGCATGGTGTACAGCTTGATCCCCCCGCCGTAGCTAAGGGCTATGGGGCCGATCAGGGAGATGTTATGGAAGTGCACTACATCAAATCTCCCCTGGTCCAGAATCTCTTTGAGCCGAGGCGCTTTCAGGCCTGGATGGCCCGTTTGCTGGGTTATCAGGGGAGAGAGTATCCCAGCCTTGCTCCGCAAACGGTGCACAACTATGTCAGGGTAATTGGGGTAGTCCTCTGTGGGCTGAGTAGGCCCTGGACTCAACGCACGATACGCATCCTGGCAGTGGACCACTTCTACGTGATGACCTCGCCGGGCCAGCTCGTTTGAAAGCCGGTAGACGTAAATGCCATCTCCACCGAAATTGTAGGGGGGATAAAAGGTAGTCACCATGCAGAACCGGAGCGGGCGCTGGCTCACAGCCTCACCTCAACGCCGTCGTGCGACGAACGATAGATAGCGTGGGCCATCTGCATAGCGCGCAGGCCGTCGCTACCTGTGGCGGGCACTTCACGACCTGTACGGATTCCTGCGGCGAAGGCGCTGAGCTCATGCACAAAGGATTTTACGACAGTCCACTGCCAGCCGCGCAGCCGCTCTTGAATCTGGAAGAGAGGGAACACCTGATAGCGGCGTCTGGCCCGGACGCCGGGCTCAAGAGTCCGCCCCCACTCGACCAGCATGGGTGGGTAAGAGGCCCGCACGTAGCCACTGGTACCGAATGTCTCAACAGCGAAGTGATAGCCGCGCCAGTGGGTCCAGCTCGCATGGACCTGAGCGATTTTACCGCCGGTGGAGCGGAAGAGGGCGAAGCCGTTGTCCTCTGCGTTTTCCGATGGCCAGACCAGGTTGGCGATGTAACCCGTTGCGGTTGCTATCTCCTCGCCGAGGAAGAACCGGGTGAGGTCCAGAATATGAATCCCGTTGTCAATCAGGCTGCCACCGCCGGTGATCGCACCATTACGGACCCAGTCATGCACGAACTCTTTGCCACCTGGATGCCCTGCGTAGGCCTTTACCATGATCACCTGGCCGATCTCACCGGAATCTATCAAGCGCCGTGCTGACATCATTGCCGGAAAGTAGCGGTGATTGAACCCGGTCTTGAGGAAGACCCCATTCGCCCTGGCGCTCTCGCACATGCGCCCGGCATCCTGAAGGGTATGAGCCAAGGGCTTCTCGCACAGCACGTGTTTACCCGCGCTCGTGGCAGCCAGGGCAATCTCGGCGTGCCGATTTGGCGGCGTGGACACAATGACAACATTCACATCGTCACGTCGAACGGTTGCCGTGGGATCAGTGGAGGCCTCAGCATGGAACCGCACAGCTACTCTTTCTGCTCGATCCTTCGCCAGGTCGGCCACGGCGGCAAGCTGAAGGCCCGGGGTTTTGGCTACAGCTTGAGCGCGGAGTTGGCCTATATCCCCAGCGCCAACGAGTGCGACCCTGAGGGGTGAGGTCATCTGCCCTCCGATGCCAGCCCCTCGAAGGCGGCCAGAGCCGTCCTGGCGGAGCGCTCCCAGGAGAACTCTCTGGCCCGGCACAAGCCCTTCTTTCCCAGCTCCTTGCGAAGCCCTTCGTCCTTCAACAGTCGGTGAAGGCGCTCTTTAAGCTCCTCTGGATCGTGAGGGCTGAAGAACAGGCCAGCTTCCCCAACTACCTCGGGCAGAGCACCAGCGTGACTGGCCACCACTGGGGTCCCGCAGGCCATTGCCTCTACGGCGGGGAGCCCGAAGCCCTCATCGAAGGAGGGTAAAACCAGCGCCCTGGCCGCGTTGTAGAAGTGTGGCAGCGCCCGGTCGGACGCAAAGCCGGTGAAGATGACCTTCTCAGACACTCCCAGCTCAGCAATCTTTTCCCGCAAGGCAGTATAGCTGGAAAAGAACACGTCCCTCTGAAAATCTCCTACGAGGACCAGCTTTAGCGCCTGGTCTCCCATCTCGCGAACCAGGGAAGCGTACGCGACCACAAGCGCCCCCAGGTTTTTGTGGGGGCTGATGCCACCTACATAGAGGATGAATCCCTCATCGGCGTCAACGCCATACTCGGCTAGCACCTGGCGAGTCTGGGAACGGTCTTCAATGGGGCGGAATGGGGGACCCACAGCGTCGGGGACGACCCTCATCACCCTCTCCTTCACCTTGAATTCTCGCATCACACTGCGCCTGGATGCTTCAGATACGGTGATTACTAAGCTAGCTTGCCGCACAGCCCAGCGCACCTTGAGTCTCCAGAGCAGTCGGCTGCGCCAGTTGGGGAACACAAGCCTGGGATAGCGTTCAGCGGTGGTGTCGTGAATAGTCACGATCACCTTAGCCCGGCACCTCAAGGGAAAGAAGGTGTAAACGGACGGGAAATAAAAGAGGTCCAAGTCCTGGCCGTACTTGTGTACCGCTCGCCGCATCGCCCACAAGTCTCGTAGAGACCTGTGGCCAGAGGCAGAGGCAGCCTCCACAGCCGCCTGGGATGTTTCTACGGTGATCCGATGTGCCCGCTCCGGCAAATCGTCGCTCTGGCTGGCTGTCTGAGCATCCAGAAACAGCAGGTATTCATTCTGCTGATCAATGGCCAGCAGGGTACTGAGCAACTCTCGGGTATAGCGGCCGTAGCCACGTTTGTTAGTCCAACAACTAGCGTCCACACCAATCTTAATCGGAGGCTGTCCCATCTCGCTTCTAGTATACACCAATGCACTATATTCAATCAGCCACGGTCTGCCTCAGAGGTTGCCAAGCTGTACCTTGACACTCTCCTTGTTACGGATTAACATCAGGTCAAGCTCTCTACATGGCTTCGCCTGGGGAGGATAGTTTTCCTCCTGCACACGACGAACACCTCTCAGACCGAGGACCCATCTTGAACTGCCCTTCTTGTGGCCACCAGGACCGTGACGATGCACGTTTTTGCAGCGAATGTGGGATTCCTTTTGCCACTGGCTTAATGGGGACATCTGCCTACGCCCCCATCCAGACTTATGTGGCCCAGCTATCCTGGAGCTTTGCGCAAATCGGGAAGCAGCTATGGCAAAAAGCTGGGCTGGTGTACACCGCCATCAGGTGGGAGTGGGTCATCATCGGCCTCGGCGTCCTCCTCCGCCTCACTCGCTACCTCGACAATCGCTCCCTATGGATAGATGAGGCCTTTATTACTCTCAACATCCTCAATAAGTCCTTCGCTGACTTCCTCGGCCCTCTTGACCTCGGCCAGGCCGCACCCGTCGGCTGGCTTGTCCTTCAGAAGCTCGTTGTCCAGGCTTTCGGCGACAGCGAATACTCCCTCAGGCTCCTCCCCTTCTTGTCAGGGGTCGCTTCCCTCTTCCTCTTCTATGCCGTCGCCAGGCACTACATCAAGCCCATCGCCCTGCCAATCGCCCTGGGACTCTTTGTCATCTCCGAGTGGCTGGTGTACTACTCCTCTGAGGTCAAACAGTACTCCAGCGATGTGACCATAGCCTTGCTCCTGCTGCTGGTAACCAGCTACGTGCAGAGGAAGGGGTTCACTCCTGGATGGCTCAGTATCCTTGGGGTTACGGGAGCGGTGTGCGTCTGGTTTTCCCATCCTGCGTTGTTTGTGCTGGCGGGTGTGGGAGTAGGCTTAGGTATACCATGTTTGGTGAGGAGGGAGTGGGCGAGGGCTGGGTGGCTGTCTGCCGTGGGTTTCACGTGGCTGGTGAGTTTCCTGGCCGCTTATGTCATTGCCCTTCATAACATAGACACCGAGTTTTTCGTGAGGACTCAGGGCCAGTGGCTCATGCCCTTCCCTCCATCGTCCCCGGCAGACGTCTGGTGGTTTGTTACAACCTTTTTCGGAATATTCCTCGAACCGGCAAGCTTTGCTCTAACCGGTATTGCTGCACTGACCTTTCTGGTGGGCTGCTTCTCCATATTTTCAGAGAGCAAGGAAAAGCTCCTCATTCTGCTATCCCCGGCACTCTTTGTCTTAGTGGCCTCTGCCTTCGATAAGTACTTGTTCGGTTCAAGGTTTTTACTGTTCTTCGTGCCAGTGATGCTGCTTCTTATTGGGGAGGGCGCAGGGCATATCTGGAATACAACTAGACATAATGCCCCAGTGATAGGGGTCACCGTCATAGGGTTGCTATTCCTTCTCCTCATACATCAGGCGATCTGGTTTCAGTTCAAGCCAAACTATATCAGGGAAGAAATAAAGCCGGTCATGGCCTACCTTAGAGACCATAGGCAGGATGGAGATGTGCTGTACCTCTACTGGGCTGCACAGTACGCCTTTGAGTACTATCAGGACAGGTACGGTTTTGACAAGGATGACTACGTTGCAGGGACAGCTGCAGTGGGCGATTTTGAAGCCTATACGGCCGACCTGGAGGAGCTTCGGGGCAACGTCAGGGTATGGGTGCTCTTTTCCCACGACGTATGGGGGGAAAGTAGATTCTTTTTAGGCCGCCTGGACACTGTTGGGAGGAGGCTTGACTCCTTTTATACTGTGGGAGCAATGGTCCATCTCTACGATTTAGGGCAGGACCAAAGCCTTGCGAATCGCTGAGGTCCTGCTAGCAAACTTCCGAAACTTTAAGGATGGCCACAAACGGTGACATCCATCGGCTTTTGACCTCCTGCTTAATATGGTAGGTAACTCACGTGGCTGTTCTATCTTTGGGCTCCATACAATCTAGAAGACAGATATACCAAAAAGCTGGGCTGTTGTACACCGCCATCAGGTGGGAGTGGGTCATCATCAGCCTTGGAGTCCTCCTGCGCCTCACTCAATACCTGGGCAACCGCTCCTTGTGGCTGGATGAGGCCTTTATCACACTGAACGTTCTGAGTAAGTCCTTTTCTGAGTTTCTAGCCCCACTAGACCTCGCTCAGATTGCACCCACTGGCTGGCTGGTCGTTGAGAAGCTGGCCGTCCTGGCTTTTGGGGACAGCGAATACGCCCTGAGGCTGGTGCCCTTCCTGTCCGGGGTGGCTTCCCCCTTCCTCTTCTACGCTGTTGCAAGGTACTACATCAAGCCCACAGCCCTTCCCATTGCCCTGGGGCTTTTTGTCATCTCCGAGTGGCTGGTGTACTACTCCTCTGAGGTGAAGCAGTACTCCAGCGACGTGACCATAGCCTTGCTCCTGCTGCTGGTAACCAGCTATGTGCAGAGGAAGGGATTTACTTCAGGAAGGCTTGGAGTCCTTGGGGCAACAGGGGCAGTCTCCCTGTGGTTTTCCCACCCTGCGATGTTTGTGCTGGCTGGTGTGGGGGTAGGGTTAGGTTTACCGAGTCTGGTGAGGAGGGAATGGGGGAAGGTTGGGCTGCTTTCTGCTGTGGGCTTGCTGTGGCTGGCGAGCTTCCTGGCCTCGTATTTCATTGCCCTTCGCGACATAGACTCCGAGTTTTTTGTGATCGGTTGGGCGGGAGACCTTTTGCCATTCCCGCCTTCGTCCTTCTCAGACGTCTGGTGGCTCGTTCAGAAGTTCTTCGAGATGTTTGCTAATCCAGCAAGCCAGACACTGACGGGTGTTGCAGCCCTGGCCTTTCTGGTAGGTTGTTTTTCCATGTTCTGGGAGAGCAGGGAGAAGTTTCTCGTTCTGCTATTCCCAATGCTCTTTGTCTTACTGGCCTCCGCCCTCGATCTGTACCCATTTGGCGGGAGATTGATACTATTCCTCGTGCCCTCGCTTCTGCTTCTTATTGGGGAGGGAGCAGGATATATTCGCGATAAGACCAGGAATAGCTCTCCTATAATAGGGCTTGCTGTCATAGGGCTATTATTCGTCCACCCGGTCCACACCGCGGCCTACTTTCAATTTCATCCAGCTCCATTTAGCCAGGAGATAAAATCCGCTCTCAGCTATATTAGAGAACATAAACAGAGTAGGGATATACTGTACATCCATTGGGAGGCACAATACGCTTTCGCATACTATCGAGATAGGTACGGCTTTGGTGATGACTATGTTATAGGAATACGCTCGCCAGAGAATCTGGGAGCTTATATAGCAGACCTGGACCAGCTTCGTGACCTTGACAGAGTATGGATGATTTTTACTCCCAGCTTCTCTGAACGGGATTTCTTTTTAGGCTATCTCGACAGCATAGGGACAAGGGTTGATTCCTTTTCTGCCCCCGGAGCAACAGTCTATCTCTACAATCTAACGCCAGTAGTGACCCCTGCCCCCATCGCTTTTAACTCCGACAGGGATGGCAACTTCGAGATATATGTGAGAGAGGCCGACGGCTCCAGCCAGACCAATCTCACCAACAACCCTGCCTGGGATGCCCTCCCGGCCTGGTCCCCGGACGGCGGCAAGATCGCTTTCACCTCCGCTAGAGACGCCAATCTAGAGATATACGTGATGAACGCCGACGGCTCTAACCAGACCAGCCTCACCTATAGCACTGGCGACGATTCTTTTCCCCACTGGTCCCCCGATGGCAGTAAGATAGTCTTTACCTCCAGCAGAGACGGCGACGAGGAGATATACGTGATGAACGCCGACGGCTCCAGTCAAGCTAACGTCTCCCAAAACCCCGCTTCCGATAAGACGCCCATCTGGTCCCCCAATGGCAGCAAGATAGCCTTTGCTTCCGACAGGGGCGGTAACTTCGAGGTGTACCTGATGGATGCCGACGGCTCCAGCCAGACCAACCTCACCAACAGCTCAGCCTGGGACTTTTCCCCTGCCTGGTCCCCCGACGGCAGCAAAATAGCCTTCGCCTCCGATAGGGACGGCAACGAAGAGGTATATGTTATGAACGCTGATGGCTCCGAGCCGAGGCGCCTCACCTACAACCCTACCTTTGATGGGTGGCCCGCCTGGTCGCCTGACGGCAGCAAGATAGCCTTTACATCCTACAGAGATAGCCCTGAGATATATGTGATGGGTGCCGATGGCTCTAACCAGACCCGCCTCACCAGGAACTCTGCCTGGGACGAGTATCCCGTCTGGTCACCTCGGGGTGGCACAGACGAAGGTAGCCCTCTCCGACGTTAGGGATGAGGACTGTGGTAAATCCACCGCCTCTTGACCGATGCGAGGTGGCGCCGTCGTTGGCGAGTTTACTTGCAGGTGGAATGACCAGCTAGCGGATACCCTGCTGAGGCTTGACAGAATTCAACGCATGATGCATAAAATACAACTAATTCGAGAGAGGAGCCAATGATAAAGCTGCCTCCGTGGCTAAGGACGCTTTGAATGAGAAAAGCATTAATCACAGGCATTGCTGGTCAGGATGGATCATATCTGGCAGAATTTCTGCTAGAGAAAGGGTATGAGGTCTTTGGGCTGGTGAGGAGGTCTGTTTTTGGAGAGTTTGAGAGAATTCAGCACATAATGGATAAGGTCCGATTAGTTCAAGGAGATGTGATAGACCAATCCTCGGTTGATGAAGCCATAAGGACAGCACAACCTGATGAGGTATATAATTTAGCAGGGCTATCTTTTGTCCCCCTCTCCTGGAATCAAACGTTGCTTACGGCCAACATAAACGGGCTGGGCGTAGCCAGGGTCCTGGATGCCATCAGGAAGTATAAACCAGACGCAAGGTTTTACCAGGCGTCCAGCAGTGAGATGTACGGCAAGGCGGAAGGCTTCGCTCAAAACGAAAGCGCCCCTTTCCACCCGTTGAGTCCTTACGGAGTGGCAAAGGCTTATGGACACTGGATCACCGTGAACTATCGTGAAAGCTTCAACATTTATAGCTGTTCAGGGATCTGCTTCAACCATGAGTCCCCTCGGAGAGGGCTAGAATTTGTACCAAGAAAGGTTACCAACGGAGTGGCGAGAATCAAGCTAGGGCTTGCCAAACAATTAAAGATGGGGAATATGAATGCCAGGAGGGACTGGGGATTTGCAGGAGATTATGTCAAGGCCATGTGGTTAATGCTCCAGCAGGACCAGCCCGATGACTATGTCATTGCTACCGGCACGGTTCATAGCGTCAGGGAATTAGTTGAAATCGCTTTCGAGTATGTGGAACTGGACTGGGAGGACTATGTAGTTACCGATCCTCAGCTCCTCAGGCCATTAGACATCGAGCTCCTGATTGGTGATGCCTCAAAAGCCCGAGAGAAGCTCGGATGGAGCTCAACTGTCCCTTTTGAAGAGTTAGTTAAGATGATGGTGGATGCGGACCTGAGAGAGCTAAAAAAGAGGAATAACAGCCATAGCTTCCCTTAAAGCTACCTATCGCAGAACACGGGTTGGGAGCAAACTAGAGCCACAAGGTGACACATAACATGAGTTCTGGTTCGGCACAAAATCCAGTTAAGATTGGCGAACCCCTGATTGGTATTCCCAAGAGCAAGGTCGGACTACCTGGTCGCAAGCGACAGGGTGATAGGCCCCACCCAGTCAGGTGCCAGATATGCGGTTTTTCGACTATCCCGGGACTCGATCTGGAGTACCAGCCAGTCAGCGATCTCCTCCTGTCCAGAGCACAGCTCAATCAGCCTGAGACATTCTATCCGATGAGACTCCACCACTGCCTGGAGTGCGGGCTGACCCAACTCGGCTATACCGTCAATCCCAGGGTCGTGTATAAGAACTTCCCCTTCGTCAGCGGGACTACCCAGACCACCACCAAGCACCTCCAGAGCCTCCCGAAGAAACTGGCGGATATGCTGGGCCTGGACAGACACTCCTTCGCCGTTGACATCGGCTCAAATGATGGGACACTCCTCAAAGGCTATATCCCCTATGGGGTCAGATTTCTGGGAGTTGACCCATCCGGCGACCCTGTCCGTGTCGCCAGGGAGCAGGGCATCGAGACATTGCATGCCTTTTTCAATGGGGAGGTGGCTGAGAGCATCCTGGGACGCTACGGGAAGGCCGACGCCATCACCGCCTGCAACGTGTTCGCTCACGTCGCCGATCTGTCAGGCGTTATGAAGGGGGTCAAGCTGCTGCTGGCCAGGGGAGGAGTGTTCGCCACCGACTCAGAGTACTGGCTGGATACGGTGCTGACCCTGCACTACGATAATGTGTTTCACCAGCACCTGCGCTATTACTCCATGAAACCGCTCATCCATCTCTTTCGGCAATACGACATGGACGTGTTCGATGTAGAGCGCCACGACGTCCTTGGCGGCTCCATCCGCGTTTTCAGTTGCCACGCAGGGGAACATCCGATCTCGAAGCGAGTCACGGAGCTGGTAGCCCTCGAGGAGAAGGAAAAACTTTACGACGAGGCCACGTACCAGAGCTTTGCTCGGAGGGTCGAGGAGCGGAAGCAAAAGCTCTTCGATGAGGTATATCAGCTCAAGTCAAAGGGGAAAAAGGTCATCGGCATCGGCGCCCCCGCAAAAGCATCCACCATCTGCAACTACTGCCGGCTCGGGCCTGATCTCGTCGAGTACATAACTGAAGTCAATCCTTTACGGATAGGCAAATACCTCCCAGGCGTACATATCCCCATTGTCGCCGAAGAATACATGTTCCAGGACAGCCGACCTGCTGACGCTGGCATCCTCTTCGCCTGGAACTATTACCATGAAATAGCCCCGAAGCTCCGCAACCACGGGTTCGCAGGCGACTTCATACTGCCGTGACAGGGATATGAAGCGGCGGCAACAACCAATCCTTGCGATGAGGTAACCATGGCCCATTCGCTCGGCGAAGGCACCATCCTCTTTGGAGGAAGCGGGTTCCTCGGCCCCTACATCCTCGAGAGAGCCCCGGCTATGATCTCCGTGGGACGGAGGCCACCGCCAACGCCAAATCGGCACATCCATGTGGACAGCCTGGCGGACCTGGACGCGCTGCAAGCCGTGCCTTTCGACAAGGTCATCTATATCATCGGGAATACTGACCATCACAGCCTGTCAAGGGAACGCCTCCCCCGCGGCGAGCCTACGGCGTTTGATTACCATACTATCCCTCTCATCCAGACGCTAGAGCAGCTAAAGCACTACCCCATTAAAAAGTTCGTCCACATGTCCACGGCTCTCATCTACGACTGGGATAGGATCACCCTGCCCGTCTCCGAGGATGCCCCTATTGACCCCTATAGGAACCGCTACGTGCTCAGCAAGTACCTGGCCGAGGAGGCGTGCAAGTTCTACACCAGGTGGGTCCCGATTATCAATGTTCGCCAGGCCAACCTCTACGGCCCAACGCCTCTGAAACGGTACGATCTCATCCACACCCTCATTCACCAGCTATTGGACGACGGCAAGGGTCAGGTGTGGAACACCAAACCGACGCGGGACTTCATCTATGTGGAAGACACCGCTGATGCCGTATTGAAGGTCCTTGAGACCGACTACACCGGGACCCTGAACCTGGGCACCGGCAC
Organism: uncultured Dehalococcoidia bacterium; assembly: GCA_964457285.1. Lineage (GTDB taxonomy): Bacteria > Chloroflexota > Dehalococcoidia > Lucifugimonadales > JAGWBF01 > CAYWGG01. The sequence continues at coordinate 13,177 of CAYWGG010000001.1, read as the reverse complement.
CATGACTTCCGTCCGCAGGATCGTGGATATCCTTCAGGAGGTCAGCGGCTGCCCCATCACCGAGCAGGGCATCCCGGTAGACGGACCGACGCAGTTCCAGACAGATATAAGCAGGCTCCAGCGCTTGACCGGCTGGACGTCCAGGTATACGGTGGAGGAGGGCGTGCAAAAGACTTTCGAGGTCATGAAATCCTGGCGGAGAGCCTCCCACCACAGCCCTGCATAATCACTAATGGGAGGGTTTAGCAAAGCGGATGGAAAACAGGGAAAGAAGCCGGTTACTAGGAGAGATGGAAAGGCTGATTCAAGCCTATCTGGACCTGGAAAGCCCTTCCGGGCCGTGGAGAATTCCACTATCCGTTCCTTCCTTTGGCATTGAGGAGATCATGGAGGTCCTCGACTCCCTGCTTGCAAAGCGTGTGACTATGGGAGAAAAGGTCCGCAGGTTCGAGGCTTCCTTCGCTGGATATGTAGGAACGAGGCACGGGGTGATGGTGAACTCTGGCTCAAGCGCCAATCTCGTTGCCCTGTCAGCCCTGGCCCATCCCGGACTACCAAGGGGGCTCCGCTCCGGCGATGAGGTTATCACCACAGCCGTCCCGTGGTCCACCACCGTCTTTCCCATTCTGCAAGTTGGAGCTATACCTGTATTCGTGGATATAGAGCCGAAAACCTACAATATGGATGTCAAGCAGATCGAAAGCGCCATAACCTCGCGGACGAAAGCCATCATGGTGGTGCACCTGTTGGGCAACCCGGTGGATATGGCAGCTGTCATGGAGCTTGCCCGGCGCTACGATCTGTTCGTCATAGAGGACTGCTGCGAAGCTCATGGGGCGGAGATCGGGGGTCGCAAAGTGGGCAGCTTTGGGGAAATAGCCACTTTCAGCTTCTTCTTCTCCCATCACATAAGCACTATAGAGGGAGGGATTGTACTAACCGACAACGACGAGCTTGCTGACCTGGCCCGTTCCATGCGAGCCCACGGCTGGGTACGAGAGATGGCGAAAAGGCGTGAAATTCTAGAGGGGTTCCCTTACATAGACGAAAGGTATCTTTTCGCTACCGCAGGCTACAACCTGAGGCCGATGGAGCTCCAAGGAGCCTTCGGGCTCCATCAGTTGACCAGGCTCGAGGGGTTTATCAGGGCAAGGATCGAGACCGCCCAATTCTGGACGAGACAGCTAAGCGGGTATTCAGAATACTTCGTGTTGCCAGAAGAGGGAGAAGGCACCAGGCACGTGTGGTTCTGCTATCCTATCACCATAAGGCCCGACGCACCCTTCTCCCGGCGGGAGCTGGTGCAGTACCTTACGGGAAAGGGGATTGAAACAAGGCCCATCATGGCTGGCAACATGGTGGAGCAGCCCGTAATGAAGGACTACCCCTATCGGACAGCAGGGGACCTGAGACATGCCCAGTACGCTATGCGCCACTCTATTCTTCTGCCGAACCACCATGAGATCGGCGAGGACGAAAGAAGCTATGCGGCGGAGGCATTCCGAGAGTTCCTGGAGCCATTGGGGGCGAAGGGGGGAAAGTGAGGGCTTTCCATACACCCCATAAGACGGGTTGGACATGTGAGAACGACGGCTAAAGGACGAGATCATAGAGAGGGAGATGGTAGGCTACGATGCTGTCCAAAGAGGGAGGATTGGCCCGCAACTCTACAAGCTCAAGGAGTAGAAGGCTAGGTATCAATGCCAGGATACTGGTTGAGGAAACTGCTGGCGTTAAAAGATATGCCCAGTGTCTGCTGGAGCAATGGGGTAAAATGCACCTGCCCTTTGAAAGTGTCGCTCTGTATAGCCATCAGCCTTTGGAGAGGAGCCTGCTCCCCGCCGGTTTCTATAACCAGGTGATTAAATCGAAACTGCCCAATGTTTTGTGGGAGAACGTCCTGCTTCCTGCCAAAGCCAGGGATTCAGGTGTGTTGTTTTGCCCTTCCTACACAGTTCCCATGTGGTATAGAGGGAAGCGTGTGGTAACTATCCATGACGCCACGCAAGAGATCGTACCAAAGTCGTATGCAATTCCCTGGTATGTTCGTCTTCGCTGGTCATGGGCCTACAGGTACAGCGCTAAGAAGGCCGATGTGGTCATCACAGTCTGCCATGCGACGAAACAGGACATCTCTCGATATTACAAGGTAGATGAGGGGAAAATCAGGGTCACCTACCTGGCCGCTAATGAGATGTTTCGCCCTGTTGGGGACGAAGCCGAACTGAACAGGGTGAGAGAAAAGTACCATCTAGGGGGGAGCCCTTTTCTGATGTTCGCAGGGCAACTCACGGGGAGGCGGCGCGTTCCAGAGGTCATTGAGGCCTTGAGCCAGCTAAAGAAGCAATATAAAGTCCCCCATAAGCTCCTCATTGTCGGACGAAATCGCTCGAATAGGGACCCGATGGATGTGGCTCGAGAGGTGGGTATCGCGGATAGCGTGGCACATCTGGGGTGGATCAGCGACCAGGACTTAGTATCGCTGTATAATGCGGCTGATGTTTTCGTATCCCCCGCGGACTACGATGGCTTCGCCTTGCCACCGCTGGAAGCCATGTCGTGCGGAGCGCCGGTAATCACCACGAACGTTGGTGGGCTCAAAGAAATCTACGGGGGAGCTGCGTTTATGCTGGAATCGAACTCCGTGAATGAGATAAAAGAGGCTATACTAGCAGTGACTTCCGATAGAGCATTACGTGACAAGCTGATTAAGGACGGGCTCGAGCGAGCGAAGGCATTTTCTTGGGAGAAGACGGCTAAGGAGACCATGGAAATTTTGCAGCAGGTGGCTGAGGGCAAAGATAGGCCCTCATGAGGTTTGAACATTTCATATAGTATTCACTGAGGGAATGGAATGCTTCTTCAAGGCAAGTCGGTGCTAGTAACTGGAGGGGCAGGCTTCCTGGGATCGCATCTAGTAGACGCCCTTGTAGAAAAGGGGGCCACGGTTACCGCCCTCGATAACCTCACGGGAGGGACATTGACCAACCTGAAAAGGTCGTGGAAGTCTGTACGGTTCATAGAAGCAGATGTCCGTGATAGAGAGGCGGTTGCTAAAGCGGTAGAAGGGCAGGCGGTGGTCTTCCATCTGGCTGCCAATGCCAACGTCCCCTATTCGGTAGAAAATCCTGCCTATGATTTTGAGACCAATGCTCTAGGTAGCTATAACGTCTTTACCGCGTGTCTCCATCATCAGGTTGAACGTGTCATCTTCTCATCGTCCGCTGCCATCTATGGCAACCCGGTTTATGCTCCAATGGATGAGAACCATCCTACAAATCCCGTCTCACCTTACGGAGCATCAAAGCTGGCTGCTGAGAAGCTGGGCCTGGCATATTTCAGTGTCTATGACTTCCCTTTCACAGCTATCCGCGTCTTTAACACCTATGGCGAACGCCAGCGACGTTATGTCATGTATGACCTGCTTAGCAAGCTGAATAAAGACCCCTCTCGCCTTGAGGTGCTTGGCGACGGCCGACAGAGGCGCGACTTTTGCTATGTGTCCGATGTCTGTCGGGCTCTCATGTGTGCCGCTGAGTCGGATGATGCGGTTGGCGGGGTCTTCAACATAAGCGGCGGCTCGCCGGTGACCATACGGGAGCTTATAGACCTGATTTTAGACTTGCTGGGAACGAAAAATACCACTGGCCTGACTTTCACCGGCAGTAGCTGGAAGGGAGACATTGCAGACCTGGTGGGAGACTCGACCAGAATCAAAACAGTGCTAGGGGTTTCACCTCAGGTAGGCCTTGGAGAAGGTCTGACCAATTTGATTCGATGGTTAAACGAAAAATCGCAGGAGTCTCTTTGAACACCCAGGGACGGATGAAAACGGGCCTGGAAGGTCATTTTCATAGCGTGCTACTCTTCTGTGGGATTCTAGAGAGGAACGGTGAAGGAACAACGAGGGTCCATAAGTCCTGAAAACCCACCTAAGCGGCGTGAAACCCGCGAGTATTTCGATTGGGCGGCAGAAACCTGGTGGACGCTGTACGAGGACCCCTATATCCTCGGCTTCTCGCTGCGCACCCGGAAGGAACGGACCCTTGAGCTTTTCGATCAGCCAGGAGGGAAGGTACTGGATGTGGGTTGCGGGCCTGGTAGAATGATCGAGGACTTCCTCGAGCGAGGTTGCCAGTTCTGGGGTACGGACGTCTCCGCCGGGATGATCGAGGAAGCCCGCAAGCATTTCGGCGATAGGCCCGATGTGCATCTAGCCCCTGGAGAAGCTGAGCGCCTGGAGTATCCGGATGATTTTTTCGATGCGGTGCTGGCGCTAGGGGTGATCGAGTACACCACAGAGGAGACCGCCCTGAGAGAGATGGCCAGAGTACTGCGACCTGGCGGCACTCTGATTCTGAGCGCACCCAGCCGTTACAGCCCCTATTGGCTGTGGAGGCACTACGTTTTCTATCCAGCGGTGAACCTCATCAGGCCGTTGTACTTCCGCATAGCCCGCAAGCCCCCGCACCCAAGCCTGACCCACGTTCAACGAGCGTACACGGAAAAAGATATAGCGCGTTTGCTGGACCGCTCAGGTTGCAAAGTCGTTGACGTGGTCTACTTCTACTTCCAGTTGTTCCCAGCCCCCCTGGAGCTGCTCTTGCCCAGGGTAAGTGTCTGGATTACAAGCCGTCTTGAAGGACTCTACAGGAGTTGGCTACGGCGGTTGGGCCATGGGTTTATCATCAAGGCTCGAAAGCCAACTGGTGCGGCTTGACAGAGTTAGGGACGCGCCACTACAATCGCTTTTGCCAAAGGGCCCGCTTCCCTCGCTGGAAGCGGCTATAGTAGCCTGATGACTGTGCAGATAGCTAGCCACACTTTCCCCGGTTGATGCAGGTGCACCTAGATGACGGAAGACACGCAGTTGAAGCTCGGAGTCCTCGGCCTGGGCCATGTGGGTTTGCCAACATCCCTTGGCCTGGCCGAGTTGGGCTGGTCAGTGGTAGGGGCGGACGATGACCGGAAGAAGGCTGAGCGTATCGCCAGGGGTGATGCTCCGTTCTATGAACCCGGGCTTGGAGACCTTCTTCAGCGACATCTGGCATCGGGCCGGTTTCGTGTGGCGACGGACGTTCCCACCGCTGTTCGGGAGGCCACCGTTCTCTTTGTCTGCGTGGGCACCCCTGAGCGAGAGGATGGATCGGCTGACCTGTCTTATATAGAGCAGGTAGCCCACACCATTGCCTTGAACATCAACGGCTACAAATGCATTGTCGAAAAAAGCACTACCCCAGTGCGGACGGCTGAACAGATTAAGCGAAGCATTCTCCGCTACTCCAGGGCTCACAGCGCCAGGGGCCCCGAAAACGCCACGGATGCTGATTTCGACGTCGTTGTCAACCCAGAGTTTCTGAGGGAAGGGGCTGCGCTCGAAGACTTCTTCCATCCGGACCGTATCGTCCTGGGTGTCGAATCCAGGCGCGCCCTGGACCTGCTCCTCCAGGTCTACCAGCCGCTCCTGGACCGCCTGGGCTCAAATCACAGGGCCCGCGTTATCTCTACCGATGTCAACACGGCCGAAATCATCAAGCATGCCTCCAACGCTTTCCTGGCAACCAAGGTCTCCTTCATCAACATGGTAGCTGACCTGTGCGAGGCCACAACCGCCGACGTGGGGACGGTAGTCCAGGGGATTGGCCTGGACCCACGCATCGGCCCCCACTATATGAGGGCCGGGATCGGTTTTGGTGGCTATTGCTTGCCGAAAGACCTGCGGGCCTTTACGCAGATTGGCGCTGAACATGGCGTTGACTTCTCGCTCCTGAGAGAAGTGGAGCGAATCAACCAGAACCGGGTAGACAGGTTCCTGATCAAAGTACGTCAGGCTGTCTGGGTGATCAAAGACAAAACCCTGGCTGTGTGGGGTCTGTCATTCAAGCCAGGGACTGACGACGTCCGACAGGCGCCAAGCCTACGGATAGTTAGCTCTCTCCTGGAGGAAGGAGCCAGGCTGCGCCTCTACGACCCCCGCTCCATGAGCGAGTTCCGGCATCGTTTCCCCGAAGACCCTTCTTGCCTGGTTTATTGCGCCTCCCCAGAAGAAACCACCGATGGCGCTGAGGCTATCCTCATCCTCACCGAATGGCCGGAGTTCTTGTCGGTGGACCTGACCGAGGTCTACAGGCGGATGGCGGTGCCGGTCATTGTGGATGGCCGCAACTTGTTTGACCCTGCTACCGTGCGAAGCCTGGGATTCGATTACTACGGAGTGGGAAGGCCCTGACCAGCGACCTCGGTCCACGCTATGGAAACGCCAAAGGTATCTATAGTGATCGCTTCCCACAACTGCGCTTCCGTGATCGTCCAATGCCTCTCAGCTCTGGAAGGGCAGGCGGGGAGGGAGATGGCAGAGGTCATCGTGGCCGACAGCTCGTCAGATGAAACCGCCGCTCTCATCCAGGACCACTTCCCTGACGTTCGTTTGCTCCACTTCTCTAACCTCATGACAGTCCCGGAGCTACGTGGTGCAGCCATCGCCGCGGCCCAGGGCGAGATCATCGCCATCCTGGATCCCTACTGCATTGTAGACGGTGAGTGGATTACGGAGTTGCTCAGGGTACATGCTGAGCGGCCTGAGCCTGCCATCGGGGGCGCTGTGGAGCTGGAGAGCGCCCACTGCCAAAGTCTGGTGAGGTGGGCCACGTACCTCTGCGAGTACGACGCCTTCATGCCGCCTCTCGAGGCTGGGCCTGCTGCCGAGCTGACAGGCAACAACATATCGTACAAGCGAGTAGCGCTAGGGGAGGCCGAAGAACTGAGCTATACAGGGTTCTGGAAGACGTTTGTCAACTGGCAGCTTCGGGCTGGCGGCCATCAGTTGTGGACTGATCCCCTCCTGGTAGTGAAGCTGCGAAAGCCCATCCCTTTTATGGAGTTCTTCCGTAGCCGCTATCAGCACGGGCGCTGCTTTGCAGCTATGCGTGTTAGCGGGGCTCCCCGCTACATAAGATGGCTCCGCGCCCTCACAGCGCCACTGCTTCCCTATTTAGCACTGTGGCGTCAGGCACGAAGTACCTGGCCCAAGAGACGCCACCGCGTGAAATCCCTGATGGCAGCCCCACTGGTATTTCTCTTATTTAGCAGTTGGGCCTGGGGAGAGATGTGGGGGTATCTGCGCGGCCAGGGGGGTAGCTGTGCCCGACTATTTTACTGACAGAACTGAATCAAGGGATAGGTTACAATGAAGAATGCGCCTGATCTCTCAGTCATCATCGCATGTGTGAATGGCCTGCCAATGGTCAGGGAATGCTTAGCCTCTCTAGCCACCCAACAAGGAAACGTCGAGGCCGAGGTCATCGTGGCAGATGTCACGGGCGCGGAGACCGCCCGCCTCATCAGGGAGCAATTCCCTTGGGTTAAGCTGATAACCTTTACAGAGCGCCTGACGATCCCACAGCTTCGTACTGTCGGCCTGGCGCATAGCAGCGGAAAGATCGTCGCCATCATCGAAGACCACGTCGTCATGGACGGACGCTGGTACGAGGAGATGGTCAAAGCGCACCACACTCACCCTGACTGCATCGCCGTGGGCGGGGTGATAGAAAACGGCAGCTATGAGCGCCTGGTTGACTGGGCAGTCTTCTTCTGCGAGTACAGCTCCTATATGCAGCCCGTGCCTCCGGGCATTGTCAAAGAAATCCCAGGGAATAACGTCTCGTACAAAAGGAGTGCCTTTGAAGGCATAGACAGTCTGGAGGAAACCCTCGACCAGGGGTTCTGGGAGACCACTCTCCATGAGAAGCTACTGGCCCGAGGCGAACGGTTCCTGCTGGAGCCGTCCATCGTCGTATACCATGAGAAGAGCTTCGGGTTTCTCTATTTCCTAAGCCAGCGATACCATTATAGCCGCTACTATGCGGGCACACTTTTTGCCAGGGCTAGCTTGCCGAGCAGGGTGTTCCGGAGTGCTGTGTCGCTGTTCGTCCCTCCATTACTCATGGGCAGGATAGCGGCCCGCGTGGTGCGGAAAAGGCGACACCTGAAGAAGCTACTGCTGACGAGCCCGCTACTTGCGATTTTCACGATGGTGTGGGCGATAGGCGAATCGGTAGGGTGCCTCCTCGGCCCCGGCCAGAGTCTGAGGAAAGTAGAATGAATATCCGCTAACGGGCCCCACGTCCCCTGGTGACCTGACAAAAAGCTGGCCATCAGGACTGAAGGAGATCACGATGAGCGCCGCTTGCCTTCGGTTGGCGCCAGCCGGAGCGAAGCCCTTGGGGTGTTGCAGGGTACGGTGCTGGGCAGGGCATGACAGGACAATCGCAGAAAGAGGCCCCCGTCCGACGGACGGGGGCCTTTCGGGTCTACTGAGGAATGACTCATCGAGAGACGATACTACCGGGCCTCAGACGCCTTTTGCAGCGCCTTACTGAACCCGTCCAGGGCCTCCTTGAACTTCCCTTGCTGGAGCCACGCGACCGCCTGCTCCAACAGCGAGTTGGCCTCTTGCACCTTCTTGTTACTCGACCCTGCCAGGGCCCCCACGTCCGCGACCGCCTGCTGGACCCGCAGGGCAACTCCTTCCACGAGGGCCTGCTGCAAGGCAGCGGTGTTGGCGCCCTCCTCTTGAGCGTTCATGAGCTCTTGCAGGGCGGGCTTGAGCTCCTGGAGCGCATGGTCGAGGTCTCCTGCTGCGAGGAATATCTGGGCATCTTCGAGCTTCTTCATGGCCTGCTCCAGCTTGCCCTTGGCGTCCTTCGGCGCGGTAGGCAGGAGGCTCTGAATCCCCTGGATAACGGAGGCGACCTGCGACCCTGGGGCCACCAGAACGGCGACCTGATTCTGGAGTTGAGTATTCTGGGCCGTCAGGGTGTCCACCTGGTCCTGGAGCGTGCTGTTCTGGCTCGTCAGAGTGCTGACTTGCCCTTGCAATGTCTGAATGGTGGTGTTCGCCGTGGCAAGCTCACTCTGGAGGGTCTGGACCTGCTGCTGCGCCGCCGCCAACTCATCCTGACACGAGGTCTTGCACTTGCCCGCGCTGCCCGCGTTGTAGATGGCCTGGACTTCAGCGGCGGTGAGCGCGCGGTTGAAGATTTCGACCTCGTCGATAACCCCGCGAAATGGTTGGACGACTGTCGGGGCCTCTGTTGATGGATGCCCGATAAATAGTGAGGCGGTATTTACGAGGCTTCCAATCCCCGCAATAGACACGCTCTGGCGGGGCACGCTATCCAAATAGATCGTAAGCATGTTGCTTCCGCGGTCAACGATGCCGGCGATGTGATGGAAATTAGTGTCGCCAATGGGATCTGTTACAGCGCCGGCAAAATTGCCAGCCGTGTCTTCGATGGCGAAACGGATTCGTTTTTCGCCAATCACGTGAATTATGTAGCCTGTACCCAGCGTCTTGAGTACGATCGCATCGTTAGCGCTGAGACTCAGGCCATCAACTCGCACCCACGCATCTATGCTGAGCGAGTCTCCGATGCTGAAATTGAGGTTCGTATTGTTCGCTACTCGAAAGCCATCATCCCCATCAAACTTCATCCCTTGGCCGACTTTCGCCGCTATGAATTGGGGTGTTCCAAATGTCTGGACTGGCGAATTCCCACCTTGGATGTCGCTAGCGTTGCCATCGCCCGGCCACCAGCTCACCATGTCCGCGGGCGGCGGGACGCACTGCGGCATAAACGCCTGGATTTCAGACGCGGTAAGGGCGCGGTTGTGGAAGGCTAGCTCATCGATCTGGCCTTTGAAGAAGAAGGTCCTGTCACCACACCCTCGCGCTCCGACCTGCAACGTGTCACCAGGTTGGTAGTAAATGACACCTGTGGGGCTGGGCACTGAGTTGGCAAGGCTGCCATCCACGTACAGGCGTAGTTCCGTAGTGGTGTGAACCGCCGCGACGTGATGGAACGTGTTTGTTGAGATAGGGGCAGCACTATCTAGGGATACTCCATTGGAATCCGTGTAGTATTTTCCAAACGATAGATGCCCGTTGCCCTGGAGTCCGACGCTGTACCCCGAGTCAAAACCGAAGATCGGATAGTTGGAATTGCAGGGTATTCCCGCGTTATTCGGGTAGTTGGGAACCATCAACCAGCCTGTGAGCGTAAACTCACTATTGGTCGGTTGCAGATTCGCGGGATTCCCCAGCTCGATATAATCATCCACGCCGTCGAAACTGAACGCCTGCCCCACCTGGCCTGGCGCAAACGTCACGCCGCCTTGCAGCGTACCGTGATTGCCGTCGGCGCTGTCGTTGGCGTTCCCCTCCGCCTGCCACCAGCTTACCAGCCCTGGCGGCGGTGCAGCACTTGGGGGTGCTCCGGCCGCGTGGTCGTTTGGCATAAGGAGAAGCAGTAGGGCGACCGCCCATCCCAGGAATCCGGCTCTGCTCATCATGCTCAGGCGCTTCATGGCTTGCTCCTCTCACCCGTCTCAGGCGGGCACTACGGCCGCAGGCGAGAGCGGCCACTCGGTGCGGGTCCCACAGTGATCCATGCCTCAGAATGCCTACTTATACCACAGGGGGGGGGACAGTCAAGTGACTTTCATTCATTCACCATAATCCGTGGGTAGCCAAATCTACGCAGATACGACCGATTTTCACCCGCCGGGTGAAGAAAATTGGCCCGGTTTTCAGATAGGATCCAAAGCTATTGTGAAAAATTGCACTCACGGATTATGGATGCACCCCTGGACTTGTCTTGAGCAAAGGGAATGGGCTATCATCAGTAAGTACAGATCAGGTGGACTGGAGGCGCTTTGACGATGGCTCGACGGCGCATAATAAAAAAGCTTGAAGGCATCGTGGGGAAAGCCAACGTGATTTACCAGCCCGAGGACCTGCTGGTCTACGAGTACGACGGCTCCATAGACAAGGCCACCCCCGAGGCCGCGGTTTTCCCGGCTTCTACTGAGGAGGTCAGCCGAGTGGTGGCCCTGGCCCACCTGGAGGGCATACCTGTGGTGGGCCGAGGCTCCGGGACTGGCCTGAGCGGAGGGGCTATAGCCAGCCTGGGTGGGGTCCAAATAGTGCTGACTCGGATGAGGCGCATCCTGGAGATTGATACCGTCAACCGGCTGGCAGTGGTGGAGCCCGGCGTGGTGAACCTGGACCTGGACTACGCAGCCCACAAACACGGCATGCGCTATGCCCCCGACCCTTCCAGCCAGAGGGCTTGTAGCCTGGGTGGAAACATAGCCGAGAACGCAGGCGGCCCCCACTGCTTGGCCTACGGTGTGACTACCAACCATGTACTGGGCATGGAGGTGGTGCTGGAGGATGGCTCGGTGACCTGGCTGAGTGGTAAGACTCGGGACGTGCCTGGCTACGACCTCCGGGGCGTCTTCGTAGGCTCAGAAGGGACCTTCGGCATCGCCACCAGGATCGTGGTGCGTTTACTCCCCCTTCCTGAGTCGGTAAAGACCCTGCTGGGCGTCTTCCCCAACGTGGACTCCGCCTGCACCGCCGTTTCCAGCATCATCGGCCAGGGTGTTGTACCTGCTGCTATAGAGATGATAGACGCCGCTTGTATAAAAGCGATACTCAACGTGACGAAAGGGGTCTTTCCAGCCGACGCAGGTGCTGTCCTGCTGGTGGAGGTGGAGGGGGTAAAAGAAGAGGTGGAGGAGCTAAGCGGCGAGGTTGAGGCCACCATGTACGATACCGGCGCCAGGGAGGTGAGGATAGCCATAGACCCACAGGAGAGAGAGCGCCTCTGGGCTGCCCGCAAGGGGGCCTTTGGCGCACTGGGCAGCCTGGCGCCCAACTACTACCTGGTAGATGCGGTTGTCCCCAGGACGCGCCTCACCGAGGCCCTGAGACAGGTGGAGGAGATCAGCCAGAAATACAACCTTCTCGTAGCTAACGTTTTCCACGCCGGAGATGGAAACCTCCACCCCTGCATCGCCTTCGATGAGCGTGAGCCTGGCTCGCTCCAGAAGGTGGTAAAGGCAGGGGAGGAAATGATAAAGGCATGCGTGGGGATGGGGGGAACGCTGTCGGGTGAACACGGGATTGGCCTGGAGAAGAAGGCCTACATGCCCCTGGTGTTCACCCGGCAGGACATGGACACCATGATAAAGGTGCGTAATGCCTTCTCCCCCAGCAACCGCTTCAACCCCGGCAAAATCTTCCCTGGAGGCCCGGAGTACGACCAGGCCATGCAGAGGGCCGCAATATCCAGTGCAGGCCCAGGTGTATATATCTGATACAGAGGGTGAGAGTTGACCACGCGAGCCGATGAATACGCCGCTGTGGGCCGTGAGCTTCTGGAAAAAGCCAGGGAAGCTCTGGAAGAGGATGATCTGATCCAGGCTTCGGAGAAGCTCTGGGGAGCTGCTGCACAGATGGTGAAGTCTGTGGCCGAGAGGCGGGGGTGGCCTCACGATGGACATAGAGAGCTTTTTCGGGTCGTGAGCAGGCTGGTCCAGGAGACCGGCGACGCCAGCTTCAGAGACCTATTCCACACAGCCAATAGCCTGCACTGGAACTTCTACGAGCACTGGATGGATAGAGACCATGTGGAACAAGGTCTGGTAAGAGTCCAGGAGCTTGTAGGCATGCTTGAACAGACTTAGCATCAAATCAAGGAGAGGTAATGACCACACGCGCCGACGAATACGCCGCTGTGAGCCGTGAGCTTCTGGAAAAAGCCAGGGAAGCTCTGGAAGAGGATGACCTGGTCCAGGCTTCGGAGAAGCTCTGGGGGGCCGCAGCCCAGATGGTCAAGGCTGTAGCTGAGAGGCGGGGCTGGCCTCACGGTGGACATAGAGAGCTTTTTCGGGTCGTGAGCAGGCTGGTCCAGGAGACCGGCGACGCCAGCTTCAGAGACCTATTCCACACAGCCAATAGCCTGCACTGGAACTTCTACGAGCACTGGATGGATAGAGACCATGTGGAACAAGGTCTGGTAAGAGTCCAGGAGCTTGTAGGCATGCTTGAACAGACTTAGCATCAAATCAAGGAGAGGTAATGACCACACGCGCCGACGAATACGCCGCTGTGAGCCGTGAGCTTCTGGAAAAAGCCAGGGAAGCTCTGGAAGAGGATGACCTGGTCCAGGCTTCGGAGAAGCTCTGGGGAGCTGCTGCCCAGATGGTCAAGTCTGTGGCTGAGAGACGTGGATGGCCTCACGGAGGGCACAGAGAGCTTTTTCTGGTTGTAAGCCGAGTCGCTCAGGAGACCGGCGATCGTAGGTTCAGCGCCTTCTTCCGCGAAGCCAAT